>JBGUVW010000052.1:0-11578 GCA_045220475.1 Bacteroidaceae bacterium | reverse complement strand
GCCTCGTTGTTGTCATTTACACTCTGAGCGTTTGCTCCAAATCCGATGAACAGTGCTGCAACGGCAGCGATGATAGTCTTTTTCATAATTCTTATTTTTTTTGTTTTTGTTATTTACTGTTTTGTTTGTTTGGTGCCGGGGGCGCCTTGGGCTTTGCCCGAGCCGTCTTTCTTGCGGCTTGCATACTTAAGAGTCAAAAAACGGGCAGAGGTTAAGTTGGTGGTTAAAATTTTATCCTTCGTTAACATAATGCTTAACAAAATGCTGATTCTTAAAACTTGGTTAACATAAAGATAATCAGCGACAAACATTATTTGCCGCTGATTGTCCATTTGTCTTTAACTTGTTTGTTTGTGAACTAATTCTGTTGTTAAGATCTGAACCTTTAACGCTCAGGTACGTGCCGTTTCATGCATCTTACGTAACTAATAGTCCCTATATGGGTAAAGGTTAAATACCTAAGGCATATTTTCCGGTCAGTCCATGGGATATACCACTCCCCACTGTTTGCGCAGGGAGTCCATGACCTTCATTATGTCAAGAGTCTCCTGGTGTGGCATGTATGGAGATTCCAGAAGTCCCTGTTTGAGCGCATCCTTACATGCAAGCACCTGATACTCGTAACCGGTTATCTGTGTGGACGGCTTGTCAATCACTGCTGTGGGTTTGTAATCATTGTATACGGTTATGCGCTCGGGGCAGTTTATATTATCTACGATAAGGTATCCTTCCGTACCGCAGATCTGTCCCAGACGGCCGCAAAGACACATGGCGCTGGACTGTATGTTGGCAATGCGTCCGTCACGGTATGACCAGCTGATGGAGTTGTGCATATCCATTCCGGTGCTGCTCTTTATGCAGTTTGATGTCTCGTTTATGATATCGGCACCAAAATACATGCGGCAGAAATTGATGCTGTATACACCCAGATCCAATAGGGCGCCTCCGCAAAGGTCAGGGCGCAGTATCCTTTCCTTGAACTCCATCATGTAGCAAAGACTGGCATTGAGCAGGCGCGGAGTACCTATGGCGCCGCTGTCAAGCAGCTCCTTGACCTTCATGGAGAGAGGCATGTAACGGGTCCAGATGGCCTCGGTTATGAATATCCCTTTCTTATGGGCAAGGTCAAGCAGGGCATCGGCCTCACGTGCATTGGCGGTAAACGCTTTCTCACAGAGAACGGGTTTGCCTGCATTTATGGCCAGACTGGCATGCTCAAAATGGTGGGAGTGGGGAGTGGCAACATATACCAGGTCCACCTCCGGGTCCTCAACCATCTCCTTGTATGATCCATATGCTTTTTCAAAACCCCAGTGACGGGCAAACTCCTGAGCGCGACCCAGGTCACGTGCAGCAATGGCATATTTCATAGAACTGTCCAGGCCAGTCAGAGTCTCGGCCATCTTGTCGGCAATCCAGCCGGCACCAATAATTCCAATCTTCATTATAATAAGGTTGTAAGGTTAAACTACTTTTTGCGGCGGCCACCGTAGAGCTCAAACAGTGTCATTCCTGTCCATCGGTTAGGCTTGAGGTATGAGTCATTCATAGTGGCATCTAGGTTTGTCATCCTGCCGGAGAGGGAATAGTCCACGAACGTGCAGAATATGTCAACTGATCCGGGCAGCCAGCCGGCCACCTCATGACCGTTGTCGTCAAATCTGATTATCCAGTGTGGTATATCCTGGCGGTCCATGGCCTTATCCACCTTTTTTGCACCGAACATCTTGGTTGACAAGGGCAATCCAAAACTCTTGTAATTGACTATCTTGTCTTTTGTGCCATGCATGAGCATGGTTGGCGCAGGATCTGTGGCGTACTTGAGCTCACGTTTGCGGCACATTATGCCGCCGGAGTAGGGCACCACGGCTGCCGGTTTCCACCCGCTGGGCAGGGCCGATACCTCCGGCTGTGAGTTTGCCCTGTAATAATCAAGCTGGAGCACGGTTACGGCTCCTGCCGAGTTGCCTGTCAAAATAATCCTGTCAGGGTCTATATCCAGCATCCCTGAGTTGGCGCAGACCCACGATATCGCAGCGGCACAATCCTCCACTGCAATGTCAATGCACCAGTTGAACAGACCTGTCAGCTTGAATACGGAACTGTTCTGTGATACCATCTCCGTATCCCTGAATCCCAGACGGTAATCTATCGATATTACAGTGAAACCACGCTCAGTGAGAGCTCTTGCCACATCTTTCATCTGTCGGTTGTTGCGGGCTCCGGCAAAGAATCCGCCTCCGAACAGCGATATCACCGCGGCCTTATCGGCCCTTGGAGTATCAGGCTTGTAAACGTCAAGATAAAGGGTTGAATCCCGTTCTACATATGCGTATGTGTCAGATTTGAGCCGCGCGTTCCGTCCAAAGGCATTCTGTGCCGATGCGGTCAGGCTCATCAGGATACACATCACAATGGTCAGTATATGTCTGTAATAGTATCTCATCTGACAAAGAAACAGGTTAGCTGAACGTAAAGATACGGGAAAATACTAAATTTGCAACAATCAGTAAAGATATTTGGTATGAAAAAGATGATGGTTTTGCTGGCTATGCTGCTGGCTGTTAACACGGTTTGGGCCGATGAGGGTATGTGGATGCTGCCTACGCTCAAGAAGATGAACCAGGCTGATATGAAAAAACTTGGCCTGAAGGTAAACCTCTCAGAGATATACAATGAGAAAAAGCCTTCTGTCAAGGATGCCGTTGTCCGCTTTGGTAACGGATGTACCGGTGAGATCATATCTGGTCGCGGATTGCTAGTAACCAACTATCACTGCGGATACGCTAACATACAAGGCCTGTCAACCCCTGAGCACAACTATCTGGAGGACGGTTTCTGGGCTATGAGCCTGGAGGAGGAGATCCCCGTTCCCGGACTGACCGTCACAATCCTGCAGAGTATGACCGATATCACCGGCATGAAACAGGATAAGGCCGATTCGCTGTTCCTCAGGACTTGCCGTGCCAATCCCGACTGTCAGGTACAGATGACTGATTTCTATAACGGCAATGAGCGTTATATAATAGTGAATAAGGTATATACTGATGTAAGATTCGTAGGTGCGCCCCCTTCAGCATCGGGAAAGTTCGGCGGTGAGACTGACAACTGGATGTGGCCTCGCCATACCTGTGACTTCTCCATGTTCCGCGTATATGCAGACCGTGACGGCAATCCCGCTCCATATAGTGAGGACAACGTCCCGCTGCGTCCCAAGCGTTACCTGAGCATATCTCTCAAGGGAATTGATGAGGGTGATTTTGCCATGGTCATGGGTTACCCCGCACGCACACAGCGTTTCCAGACCGCTGCACAGCTGGAGCAGATGATGGAGACACAGGATGTCCGTATCGCTGCTCGTACCGTACGCCAGGGTGTCTTGTGGAAAGGCATGCGCTCAAATGACACCATCAGCCTGCAGTATGCCAACAAATATGCGTCATCGTCAAACGGATGGAAGAAATGGCGCGGCATGAAGGAGTGCTTTGAGGACCTTGACGTCATTGCACGCCAGCGTCAGAAAGAGGCCGATTTCATGAAATGGGTCAACGCCAGCCCCAAGCGTCAGGCCAAGTACGGCAATGTGGTTGACGTGATTGAGGAGAATGTAAAGCGTAACACCGAGTACAGCCTGCGCTATCTGGTATTCAATGAGAGTCTGGGCAATATTGAGCTTGTCAGGCTGGCTCAGATGAGCAATGCTGAACGTGAGACTTTCTACCGCAACTACAACGCGTCACTGGACCGTGACGTTGCCAAGGCAATGATAGAGTTCTATATGGAGAACTGCAGCCCCAAGGACTCCCTTGACCTGTCGGGCCTGAACGTGGATTCATTGTTTGAGCATAGTGCTTACACAGATCCTTCCGGACTCATCGGCAAACAGCCCGCAGAACTGGCCGGTGACCCCGCTGCAGAGCTTGGTAGGGTTATGCGTGATGCACAGAGGCTGATTAGCCGTTCCTATTCATTTGATGCCGCCCGTCTGCGTGACTCTGCATCAACCGTCTATACGGCAGGACTTATGGAGTGGACCAAAGGCTCCAAGTCATATCCCGATGCCAACTCAACCTGCCGTCTTACATACGGAACCGTACGCGGTTACACTACCAAGGAGGGTAAGCAATATGATTATTACACCAACCTTAAGGGCGTGATTGATAAGGAGCAGCCCGGTAACTATGATTTCCGCGTGCCTGCCCGTCTTAAGGAGCTGTATAAGGAGCGTGATTTTGGTGAGTATGCAGGTAAGGACGGTGAGGTTCCCACCTGTTTCATCACCAACCTGGATATAACCGGCGGAAACTCCGGCAGCCCCGTCATGGATGCTCACGGAAACCTGATAGGTCTGGCATTTGACGGCAACTGGGAGGCTATGAGCGGTGATGTCATATTTGAGCCGGAGCTGCAGCGCTGCATCTGTGTGGATATAAGGTATGTACTGTTTATGATGGACAAGTTTGGCGGCGCAGGCTACCTGCTTGATGAGATGGATATTGTAAGATGAAAAAGATAGTTGTACTTAGCGGATCTGGGATAAGTGCCGAGAGCGGTATCGCCACTTTCCGTGGCGGTAACGGCCTGTGGGATAATGAGCCGGTTGAGGCTGTGGCTACCATAGACGGCTGGTATCGTGACAAGGAGCGTGTGCTGAACTTCTATAACGGACTCCGTGCAAAACTGGCCGATGCAGAGCCCAATGAGGCGCATAGAATCGTGGCAGAGCTGGAAAAGGATTATGAGGTATGTGTCATAACCCAGAACGTGGACAACCTGCATGAGCGCGCCGGCAGTACCGATATCATCCATCTGCACGGTGAACTGACCAAGGTACGTCCTGAGGATACATATACCGATATGGACTGGTGGAGCGAGCGCTTTGTTCAGGACATCGGTTACAAGGCCATTCATCTGGGTGACAAGGGCGGTCCGCACAACAGTCAGCTGCGTCCGCATATTGTCTGGTTCGGTGAGCAGGTGCCCAATCTGAGCAAGGCGGCCGATGCCGTGAGTCAAGCCGACATACTGCTTATAATAGGTACGTCAATGCAGGTATATCCGGCTGCCGGATTGTACCAGTATGCACCGTCGGGCTGCCGTATATTCATGGTTGATCCCGATGAGTCCGCCGCCGCACACGTAAGCGGGGTGGTGCACATAAAGGATGTGGCAACCGCCGGCATGCGCCGTTTCCGTGAAATGATTAAAGAGAGTCTGCAGTAACTTATGATTGAGAAGGACAGTATTGAGACGGCATACGCTTTCCTGCATCAGAAGTTAAGGGTGTATGAGCATTCCACTCTTGACTGGCAGAAAGATGACATAGAGATGATCATTGCCGATTATGCCGACCAAATCAATCCCCGTCTGCTTGAACTACTGTCAGGCGGACGCCAGGACTATCTCAAAGACCATAAAAAATTCCAGGACGACATAACCCATGCGGTTGCCGTCCTGGAATCTATGCTTTAATATTGCTGATTACTGCTCGTTCTGCTCCTCAAGGGTGTAGAATGAACTGCCGTCAAAGCAGTGCGTACATATGCGCTCCTTAGGCAGTCCGATGGCTTTTACCAATGACTCTATAGTAGTGAACTTAAGAGTGGTAAGCTGCAGACGGCGTGCAATCTCGTCAACCATCTTCTGATACTCTGGAGTACCGGTGGTAGCATATTTCTTAAGTGTCTCCTCACTGGGATTCTCACCCTCAAAATCCTGGATTACACGACGGCTTATCAGTTCCAGCTCACTCTTGCTGGCTGAGTAGTTTACGAACGGGCAGCCGTAGATAAGCGGCGGGCAAGATATACGCATGTGAGCGGCCTTTACACCAGACTCATAGAACTCATGTGAGTTGTCCTTGAGCTGAGTACCGCGAACTATGCTGTCATCGCAGAATACCAGACGCTTGCCGTTAAGTATCTCCTTGTTTGAGATGAGTTTCATCTTGGCTACAAGGTTACGGCGTGACTGATCGGTAGGCATGAATGAACGGGGCCATGTGGGAGTGTACTTGGCTACGGCTCTTGTGTAGGGGCATTTATGACCCTCGGCATAACCGACTGCCATACCTACGCCGCTGTCAGGAATACCGCATGCGCCATCTACCTCAACATCATCCTCACGTCCCATGACGCGACCCAACTCATTACGGGTATCCTCAACGTTACGTCCCTCATAGCAGCTGGTAGGGAATCCGTAGTAAACCCAAAGGAATGAGCATACCTGCATCTTCTTGTTGGGCTTGCGAAGTTCCTCATAGCCGTCGGCGGTGATCTTTACAATCTGGCCGGGGCCCATATAGAGTTTAGTCTCATATCCCAGGTTGGGGAAAGCCGTAGTCTCTGTAGTAACGGCAGCCGCGCCATCCTTTACACCAACGGTGATGGGGGTGCGGCCCCATGAGTCGCGGGCTGCTATGATGCCGTCCTCGGTAAGGAGCAGCATTGAGCATGAACCCTTTATTGATTTGTAAACGTTTTCTATGCCTTCAACAAAGGTCTTACCCTTTATAATAAGGAGAGCTATAAGCTCGGTGGGGTTGATCTTGCCGCTGCTGAACTCACTCAGGTGCATGTTCTCAGAAAGCAGCTGGTCACAAATCTCCTCCTTGTTGTTTATCTTGGCCACTGTAACCAGGGCAAAACGTCCCAGGTGGCTGTTCATGAGCATGGGCTGAGCGTCCGTATCGCTTATTACGCCGATACCGCTGTTGCCGTCAAAACGGTCAAGTTCTCTCTCAAACTTGCTTCTGAAATAATCGCTTTCCAGATTGTGGATGCTGCGTGTGAAACCCGCATCGGGGTTGTAGGTCGCCATACCGGCGCGGCTTGTTCCAAGATGTGACTGATAGTCAGTTCCGTAAAAAAGATCATTGATGCATCTCTTTTTAGAGACGACTCCAAAAAATCCGCCCATTTGCTCGCTTTAGGTGTTTGTGTTTACTGCCCGCAAAATTACAACAACTATCTGAATTCTTGCATTTCCGCGCGCGTACGTTATTCACAACTTTAGTTAAGAATAGTTACTTGATTATTGCCGTTTGAATGATAATTAAGAGTAATTTTACACCAAAATTTAACAGAAGATGAAGTCAAATCCGTTTGTCCGTTTCCGCCTGCTTACTGCGGCATTGATTTGTACTGGGCTGACAAGCCTTTTCTCCTGTTCCAATAGTGATGATTCCGATCCCGTAATCACCGATGAAATTGAACTTGCGCTCCATAATATGTCCCTGAGACAGAAGGTGGGACAGATGTTCTATGGCCGCCCGGAGATGCTTGATACCACCATCCACTGGACATTGAGTGAGGAGCTGACAATAAACCCTATACTTGAAATCAACAGTAATATGCGGACGTTAAACAGGGAATATCCTGTAGGCGGCATAATACTCTATGCTCATAATATTGACAATGAGACCCAGCTTAAGAGTTTCGTGTCAGAACTGAAGCTTCTTAACGGCAGTCCGCTCATTTGCATTGACGAGGAGGGCGGACGTGTATCCCGAATAGCTAACAATCCCAATTTTGACCTCCCCAAGTATGAGTCTATGGACTCAATAGGAAAGACCGGTGATCCCCGTAACGCATATGAATGCGCCAATACCATCGGTACATATGTCAAGGGCTTTGGATTTGACATTGATTTTGCTCCTGTGGCCGATGTTAACACCAATCCTGAGAATGTGGTGATAGGAAAGCGTGCCTTCTCGGATGATCCCCAGGTTGCCGCTCCTATGGTAACCAATTATCTGCAGGGATTCAAGGATGCCGGATTGATTGGATGCATAAAGCATTTCCCGGGTCACGGTGATACCAAGAACGATACCCATACCGGATATGCGTCAAGCAACAAGACATGGGACGAGATGCTCTCCTGTGAGATGATTACCTTTAAAGCTGGTATAGAGTGGGGCACTGAGCTTATAATGACTGCCCATATCGCTGCTCCTAATGTAACAGAATCAGATGTACCCAGCACATTGTCCCCTGTCATACTGCAGGATAAACTGCGCGGAGAACTGGGTTACAACAACATCATCGTGGCCGATGCCATGGAGATGGGTGCCATCACTATGCATTACACCAATGCCGATGCCGCAGTTCTGGCTGTTCAGGCCGGCGTGGATATCCTGCTGGGACCCAAGAACCTGATCGAGGCCTTTGATGCCGTCATCGCCGCCGTGCATTCCGGCAAAATAACAGAGAAAAGGATCGATGAAAGCGTCCGCCGAATCTTAAAACTCAAGAAAAAGATAGGTAGGTTTAAGTATTAAACGGATTCTTTCTTACCTTTGCATCCGCAAAAAGGAAAGATGCCAGAGTGATCGAATGGACCGGACTCGAAATCCGGCGTACGGCCTAGCCGTACCGTGGGTTTGAATCCCACTCTTTCCGCAAAAGCCAGGTTTCAGCCTGGCTTTTTGCGTAAAGAGTGGGATTCGGTAAACCTTGTTTTAGTTTCCTATCGGAAACGGGTGGCCCTCCGGGCCATCTCGTTCGCATACTCACTTCGCCCCAATACGTTTGTATTGCGTGAATAAAATAAGGCCACCCATCGGGCGGCCTTATTTGGTAGAGGGAGTACCTTTTTTACAACTCCTGGATGATCTGGTTGGCAAGCTCGGTGTTGTCGGGGCGGATGATTACGCGTGAGAACTCTGATGATGAGTCTGTAAAGGCGTACATGTACTCAACCGATATTCCTGCAGCTGAGAGTCTCTCCATGGCGTTGGCCATGGCGCCCGGTTTGTTTGCGCACTCCAGGTAAACCACGTGAGTCATGGTTACTGCGTATGAGTTGCTCTTGATCAGGTTGAAAGCGCGCTCAATCTGGTCGCGCTCCACTATGATGCGGGCAATACCGAAATCCTGAGTCTCGGATACGGTGAAAGCCTTCATGTTTATACCATTGTTACCGAGCAGTCTGGCTATCTCGGCAAATTTTCCCTTCTCATTCTCCAGGAAAACTGAAATCTGTCTGATAAGCATAGTCGGATATCATTAATTGGTTGTTATTCAAATTTACGGTGGTCAATGGCGCGTTTTGCCTTACCGGTAGAACGCTCAATGGTTCCGGGCTGTACGATCTTGATGGCCGGCTGGATACCTACAACGCTCTGGATGCGTGAGGTAAGACGCTGACGCAGACGTACCAGTTCATTAACCTGGTCAGTGTAGAACTCAGGCTTAACCTCAACCTGGATATCGAATGTATCGGTGTTGTTTACGCGGTCTACCTCGATAAGGAAGTAAGGCTCGTACTCCGGGAACTCCAGCAGGATAGACTCTATCTGTGACGGGAATACGTTCACACCACGGATAATCATCATATCGTCGCTTCGGCCCAGGATCTTACCCATACGTACGGCGGTACGGCCGCACTCACACTTGTCATAGTTGAGGTAGGTGAGGTCACGTGTACGGTAACGGATCATCGGCATGCCCCACTTATCGAGAGTGGTGAATACAAGCTCACCCTTCTGACCGGGCTCTACGGGCTGCAGTGTAACCGGGTCAATGATTTCGGGATAGTAGAGGTCCTCCCAGAGGTGGGTGCCGTTCTGGCACTCGCACTCGCCACCCACACCGGGGCCGCTTATCTCGGTAAGACCGTATATGTCAAATGCCTTGATGTGCATCTTATCCTCAAGCTCCTTACGCATGGCCTCGGTCCAGGGCTCTGCACCGAATATGCCCACCTTGAGTTTGAAATTGTTTATGTCAAGACCCTGCTTGCGGATCTCCTCGGCCATATAGAGGGCGTAGGATGGGGTGCAGGCAACAGCTGTGGAACCAAAGTCCTGCATAAGCTGGAGCTGCTTCTGTGTATTTCCGCTGCTGGTGGGGATTACGGTTGCACCAATCTTGTGTACACCGTCATGAGCACCCAGACCGCCGGTGAAAAGGCCGTATCCGTATGCAATCTGTACAAAATCGTCTTTGCCAAGTCCGAACGCGGTAAGGCAACGCGCTACGGCCTCTGACCAGTTGTCCAGATCCTTCTGGGTATAACCCACAACGATAGGCTTACCTGTTGTTCCTGATGATGCGTGCAGACGCAGGATGTCGGTCATGGGTACGCACATCATTCCAAAGGGGTAGTTGTCTCTAAGGTCTTGCTTGACAGTAAAAGGCAATTTTACGATGTCATCAATACTGCGGATATCCTCGGGACGGACTCCGTGTTCATCGAACCTTTTCTTGTAGAAAGGTGAGTTGTTGTAGGCGTGTGCTACAATCTTCTTGAGTTTTTCACTCTGAAGAGCGCGCATCTCATCACGTGACATGCACTCAATTGTTTTGTTCCAGATCATCGTATTAATTAGGTGGTATGAAGTAATTGAGTGCAAAAGTAGGGAAATAATATTGTATCTTTGCACGCCATTAGAAAATATGGAGTGAAAAAATGGAAAAAGAGGTCTATATCCTGGGTATAGAGTCATCCTGCGATGATACGTCGGCTGCAGTGATCCGTAACGGTGAATTGCTGTCAAACGTCGTGGCCAGCCAGAAGGTACATGAAGAGTACGGTGGGGTGGTGCCTGAACTGGCATCACGCGCTCACCAGCAGAACATAGTTCCGGTGGTGGATACTGCGTTGAAAAGGGCCGGAATTGATGCCGGACAACTCAGCGCCGTTGCATTTACACGTGGTCCGGGCCTGATGGGATCGCTTTTGGTGGGTGTATCGTTTGCCAAGGGCTTTGCGCGTTCGCTTAACATCCCCATGATTGAGGTGAACCACCTGCAGGGACATATCCTGGCACATTTCATAAAGACTCCGGGTGAGGAGCTTGAGACTCCGCAGTTCCCGTTCCTGTGCCTGCTGGTATCGGGCGGTAACTCTCAGATAGTCAAGGTTGAATCATACAACAAGATGGAGATTCTGGGCCAGACTATAGATGATGCTGCAGGTGAGGCTATGGATAAGTGCTCCAAGGTGATGGGATTCGGGTATCCCGGCGGTCCTATCATAGACCGATTGGCGCGTCAGGGCAATCCCAAGGCATATACTTTCAGCAAACCCAATATCCCCGGATATAACTACAGTTTCAGCGGACTCAAGACATCATTCCTGTACAATCTGCGTGACTGGGTTAAGGAAGATCCCGATTTCATCGAGCATCACAAGGAGGATCTGTGCGCATCGCTGGAGCGTACCATCGTGGAGATCCTGATGAAGAAACTGCGTCAGGCAGCCAAGGATACCGGCATCACGCAGATAGCCGTAGCCGGTGGAGTATCGGCCAATACCGGTCTGCGCGAGGCCTTCCAGGACCATGCCCGCCGCTACCGCTGGAAAGTCTTCATCCCCCGTTTCTCCTACACCACCGACAACGCCGCCATGATAGCCTGCACCGGCTACTTCAAATACCTGGACAACGACTTCTGCGGTATAGACGTGCCAATCTATTCAAATACAAGGTTATAAATATCCAATACCTACGGCATTGGAAAAAATGGTAAATACGCCCGTAACCCAGCCGTTTAAACGGCTGGCTACCATAATCCAATGCCTATGGCATTAACTGTGCCGTTAGGCACATAATAAGGGTAGCCAGCAGTTTCAACTG
>JBGUVW010000051.1:0-11233 GCA_045220475.1 Bacteroidaceae bacterium | reverse complement strand
GATCGCGAACTACAACAATATGAACGCAGCCGCCCGGAAACTCTTTATTGAGACGCTGGAGGGAATGGAGCGCTATGAGTGTGAGTTCCCCCAGAAGGTGCGCGAAGGTTTCCGAGACGCATCCTATAAGGACGAGAACGGCGTGCATCATACGGCATGGTACGACCCGGAGGGGAACTATTGCACATTCAAGGACCGGGAGCGATATATGCAGTTCCGAGAGGGAAAGAAGTACGAGTGAGGACCAGGGCCGGGCTCATACCCCGGCCTTTTTTATTCGCGGCCAGGAGGCCACCCGGTGGCGGAAACAGAAAAAAGTTGCACCAATCAGCAAAATTTTCTTCATTTTTTTGATATACTATTTAAAAAAATAGTATATTTGCAACGTGAACGTAATCAAATAACAAACTTAAACATACAACGACAATGGCAAACAACATCGTATTCGGAGAGACATTTGAGTTCCTGGGCTTTGAGTGCAAGCCTTACGAGAACAAAGAGAACACCGAGGACTGGGGCATAGACATTTACGACAAGGGAAACTATGTATGCACCTGCCAGGGACTGACAAGAGACTCGCTGACCTTGGAGAGCCTGGAACATGAGTTTAAATTGGCCGGTATAACAAACATCAACGTTCTCGAGCGTTGGAACACAAGCAATTTTGGAGAGAACTGGAGAGGCATTTACAACGGACTTTAACAAACAACCGGGGCAGGGCATCCTGCCCCACAAAACCTACAACAACAATGTTACAGCTAATCAACTATTCAGACAAGGCAATCGCACTGATAGGCGATACAAGAGAGATTAAGGACAGGCTTAAAAGCATGGGCGGACGTTTCAACCCGAAATTATCATGCGGAGCCGGTTGGATATTCAGTAACGCCAAACGCGCGGAAGTGGAGGCACTGATAAACGGCAAGCCGCAAGACCACTACACACATGACGGATTGCGTCACCCCAGTGTGTACTGCGGAACCTACGGAAAGTATGCAGGCGGCAGCATTAAGGGTGCGTGGATTGACCTCACGACATTCGCCAGTGGTGAGGATGCTATCAAGTGGATGCGCGATGTACTGCACAAGGACGAACACGACCCGGAATTGATGATGCAGGACTTTCAGTATTTCCCCGAATGGATGTATGCGGAGTGCATGGGAGTGGCCCAGATAGACGAGATACTGGAGTGGTGGCAGAAGGAGGGCTGCAAGCCTAAGAAGGCAGACAAGAGCATAGACAAGGCTTTGCTGGAGGAACTGCGAAAAGAGTGCGAGAAGGCCGGGCTTGATGCGGACTACCACTGCAAGGAGGCCAGCACAATCGTGAGGCTGGAGGACGGCAGGCTGATTGTATGGGATAAGCCGAGTATTGAGACGCGGTTCTGCTTTGGATATTCAGACTTCGGACAAGGCCCCACAATGGAAGAGCTCGCAAGGCAGCAGAACGCGCGGAGTCAAAAGAGTATTTCGTGAGCGAGAACCTCGCGGACATCAACAAGGCCCTGCAGAGGCTGGACAGCAAGGAGTGGGAACCCCAGATAAAGGCTCACTATTACAAGAGCGACAAGATATGCGCGGTGACATGGGAGAGACGCTGGGAGGTAGCCGATGCCGATATATTGAGCGAGGAGCTGAAAGGCCGCATACGCGAGGCACTGACGCAGGAGAGGGAGAAACTGACAAAGAGGCTGGAGGCGTGGTGGAAACGCTACGGAGCGGAGAAACTGAATACCTGGACTTATTGGATGGACGAGTAATAACACCCCGGCGGGGCTACGGCCCTGCCCTTAAACAAATACGACTATGAGTACACCTATCAAAATTTATGTGAGAGACTGGGGACATACGGCCTCACAGGTTTGGACCTCAACCCCCGGAAAAAGAAAATCGGGCGCCGATGTTGAGTATATACGCAAGGATGAAATTATCAAGTTAATAGAGCAGGAGAAGGAGAATACAGGCATCGGAACGTGCGAATATGACGCCGGCCACGAAAACGGCAGAATGGAGGTGGTTACAAGCCTATTGGACAAACTTAATTCGATAAAATGAAACAGACAAAAGGAGTAAAGGAGGGCCGCATAATCAAGGTCACTTGGCCCGGACCCAGAACGGAGTATTACAGCAGTCTGGCCGCCATGTACGGCAGGCTCACACCCGAGGACATCGGCACGTCATACAACAGCCTGCGTTGCTATATGTCGCGGAGCAACGGCCACCACGAGACACGGAAATGTGTCGTAGAATACGTTACGCTCTGGATAGCGGAGCGTGGCCCAAGAAAAAAGTGAGCCGTATTGCACAATCCGAATAAAGCCCGTATCTTTGCGGCGTTGTTGTAGGTTAAATACCTGCTCGGGGCTGGCAGTTACCTTGCGTGCTGCTGGCCCCACTCTTTTAGCCCCGTAGTGGGGCTTTATTTTGTTTCTACGGGACTTTCTTTGTGGTTGGGTAAGGTTATAAGCGAAGGAGAGAAAAGCCTTGAGAGACAAGAAAAGTGCCAACTTCTCAGCCGGCACTTCCCAACAAATTACATATGTTAAAATTCCCTTGTCCTCGATGCGAAGTTACGAAAACAATCCGAATTTGCAACAGAGTTTCACAGAAACTTCACAAGGGCTGCCAAGTTTGCCAAGTCGAGACCCCGGGTTGCTAAGTTTAGTCAGAGCTAAACACCATTTCCAGCATACGGCGGTTGAGGTCGTCCACCTTTCGGGTGTCGGGATTGATATATATAGCCGTTATACGGGAGCCGTATTGATGCCCCAGGGAGGCGGATATGTCCTCTATGGATGCGCCCAGATTGTTGTAGGCAAGTGTAGCCCAGGTATGTCGCGCCCAGTAGGTCGAGAGAAGGGAAAAGGGTGGGCCGGGGATCATCCGTTTAAGACCGGCATTGATATGCTGCGTATAGTCCCGGCTGGAGCGGTAGCGGTCTGCGATACAGAGCAGGTGAGACTGGCCCCGGTAGCGTTCAAGAATGGCGGCGGCCTCGGGCCAGACGCGGACGTCATAGAGGCGGCCTGTCTTCGCCCGGCGGTAGCGGAGACGCTGGCCGTCATAATCAGAGGGCAGGAGGCTGAACAGGTCAGTTATATTGATACCCAGCAGGCAGAAGGATAGCAGGAATATGTCGCGGTACTCGGCAGGGAACCCGGACAGAGGTAGGCGAACCAGCGCACGCAGTTGCGACAGCGTGAGCGAGCGTTTAGCCGTTTCCTCCGCGTGGAGTTTGAACCGGCGGAACGGGTAGTTATCAGTAAGACCTTCGGATATAGCCCAGTTGAGGACGGAGCGAATGTTGCGGAGGTGGACGTTACGGGCGTTTACGGACGGAGTGCCGGAGGCCAGCATATCCGCGTCAAGACGTTTGAGCCATTCGGGTGTAACGTCCTCCAGCGTGAGGGACGAGACCCGGGGACAGAGGGACTGGATGCGGCGGAGGGTGCAGAGGTAGAGCTCACGGGTGCGAGGGTTGCGGTGCGTATCAGCAAAGGAGACGAAAGCATCGGGCAGGGAGGTGCGGACGTTTTCGCCCTGTTCTTCGAGCAGCAGCCGGTCACGTATCTGGACGGCAGACAGATTGACGAGCAGCCCGGCGGCCTCGAGGCGGAGCAGGGTTGCCTCAATGTCGGCCCGGCGGCGTGAGATGTAATTGAATATAGAGGGACCTTGCGGCCAGCGAGAGAGAGGGAGACGGCGTGGGCACTGGTTGGCGGCGTCCCACTGCTCGGGCAGAAGTTTGCAGGACAGAGTGACGAAAGCGGTACTGCCACGTTTGGATATACCGAGGCGGACAGGATAGGGACCAGAGCCGGAACGGGTGTCGAGATAGAGACGGAGTTTCATTTGATTTGCACTTGAAGTTGTACCATATTGCACAGGATTGAACCATAATACTCCAGAGGGCCAGAGGACGGAGGATAAGAAAAAGCGGCCAGAAATGTTGTTCTGACCGCTCTGTCAATCAGTCGGGGTGACTGGATTCGAACCAGCGACCACACGCCCCCCAGACGCGTACTCTAAACCGGGCTGAGCTACACCCCGCTGACGTTTTTTAGCCTTGCGGCTTTCAAAACCGGCGCAAAGGTATTCCTTTTTGTGATATTATCCAATAAAAAGGAATATTTTTTTATTTGTCTTTTGTGGCTTTAACCTCTTTTATCTTTGCCTTGACCGGTGACTTCTTGGCGGGATTGTTTATTATGGCCGGCAGCAGCATGAAATTCTGCAGAGGTTTAGCTTCAGTAAATCCCATGGGAACGGTGTGTCCGTCCTCATCATACTCAAACCCCACATGATAGCGGGCATAGGGGTTAAGACGGTCAGTAGGGAATACCGTGGTTATGGAGAATGTCTTGCCGGGCTTGATCTTGATCTTCTTGGCGGCAAGAACCTGAACGCTGTGCTCACGCTCTATTATTCTAAGGTATATAGGGCCTGTATAGACGCTGTCTCCCTGATTGGTTACATTGAAAGTGACATATCCCTCATCGCCCACATGGAGGCCGCGCAGTCCCAGAACCGGGTCGCTGCTCATCTTAAGGTTACGTCCAAAACGGGGAAAGTTGACAAACTGTGCCTGGACTGTCATTGCCATCATGGCGGCAATGCATATTGCAATAAACTTTCTCATAAGCGCATGTAATTGGATAACAAACCAAAGATAATATAAAGATTTGCCTTTGTCAAGTATCCCGGCGTTTTTAACCTTCGCGGCAAAAGTCCAGCATCTCAAGGAAGAGATGTGTAGAGAGTGTGGCTTGACATGGCTTGCCGTCACTGCCGGGAAGCAGGACACCGATGGTATCGCGGCCCGTGAAACATTTTGCGGTAAGGTCGTCATACCAGCGGCAGTCCAGGATAACAGGGCCGAACTCATCTCTGGTGCGGTATTGGACATTGCGCAGTTGTGCCTGGGACAGTCCGCAAAGGGCGAATCCAAGATATGACGCACCCGTAAGACCCCATGCATCGGCGCCTCCCTCCGGGTATTCCTGACCGTGCTGCGCAGCGGCATCACTGAATAACCGGCTCAGTATTTGAGCGAAATCCTGTTGTACCATCGGGTTGCAAAAATAATATAATTGGGGCATGGATGTGTATAATAATGTAAAACAGATTAAACCATTTTGACTGTGGGGTGTCATAAAACCACAAAAGTTAGATATGAAAAAAGCATTCCTTTTACTGACCATACTCCTTTTCTCGGTTCCTCAGCTGGGCCAGGCTCAGAGTAATACAAAAGAAAAAGAAAAGTCCAAACTGACAGGTAAGACATCAGTTACAGCACGCGTAATTGACGGCTCCACCACTGAGTATATGCCTCAGGTAACAGTTCAGCTTCTGGAGTTGCCGGATACCACCTTTGTATATGGTACCGTTACCGACAATGAGGGTTGGGTTACAATAAAGAAGGTTCCGCAGGGAGAGTACATGCTGCGTTACTCTTTCATGGGTTACAATACCGTTGATTTTGATTTCAAGGTGCTCAAGGAGGATCGTGACCGCCAGCTGGGCGTGTTCAAGATGTATGAGAGCAGCATCATGCTTACCGAGGCTGTGATTGAGGATGCTCTGCCTCCCACACAGGTTGTGGATGATACCCTTATGTTCAACGTAAGTGCGTTCCGCGTTCCTGAGGGTTCAGTCCTGGAGGAACTGATCAAGCGTCTGCCGGGTGTTGAGGTTGATGAGAACGGTGGTATTACCGTAAACGGCCGTACCGTATCACGTATTCTGGTCGATGGTCAGGAGTACTTTGGCAATGACCGCCAGATGGCTACCAAGAACCTTCCTGTAAATATCATACGCCGTATCAAGACCTACCAGCGTCAGAGTGACCTGGCCCGTATTACCGGAGTGGATGACGGTGAGGAGGAGACCGTTATGGACCTGGAGATCAAGCCCAACATGCGTAACGGTTGGCTGCACAATATAGACGGAGGTATAGGAAAGCCTGTGGGCAACAATGACTATGGTGACTGGATCAAGTATCTCTGGTCAGGCCGATACACACTTAACCGCTTCCAGGCCAACACCCAGTTCTCCGTAAACGCAAATACCCAAAACTCCGGCCGAGGCAATGGTGTAAGCTACACTACCCAGATTGGTGTGAACTTCTCCAAGAACATAGGTGAGCAGTTCCCGCGCCGCCGTAATGAGTTCCCGCTGGTAGTAGGTGGTAATATAAGGTATAACGGAAGTTCATCACGTTCAGTAAGTGAGTCTGAGTCAGAGACATTTGCCACATTACAGCGCCCGTCACAGTTCCGTAACAACGGTTCAAGAAGTAACAGCGGAAGCGGAAGCGTGAACGGTGAGTTCCGTATGGAGTGGAGACCTGATACTTCTCTTAATATCATATTCCGCCCCAGCTTCCAGATAAGCCGTAACAACAACAACTCAAACAGCAAGTCCATAACATTTGACCGTGATCCCTATCTGGCTACTGATATGACCAACATACTGGATGAGTATGAGGATTATGACAGCCTGTGCCTGGATACCATTGGCGTAAACTCTCAGCGCAGTTACAACCATAGCGAGACCGGTAACAACCAGTTGAGCGGTGAGTTCCAGTTCAACAAGAGATTCAATGACCTGGGACGTAACTTTACCGTCCGCTTCACATTCAGCAGTACCAAGGGTACCAATGACAGTTACTCATACTCAAACCAGACATATTATAAGAGTCATGACCGCGATACGGTGATGAACCGTTTCAACGTAAGTCCTACTGATAACAGTAACTGGTCTGGACGTGTAATGTGGAGTGAGCCTATTGACTCAGGCCGCGGTAACCTGCAGGTGAGCTACCAGATCCAGGTAAGCAACCGTAACACCAACCGTGAGACATATGTGCTGTGGGGTGATAATTATAAGGACTGGTATGATTCATGGAATCTGCCCGATGACCTGGAACCCTACCGTAACTCGGAACTGAGCCGTACTGCCACAAACGTGTCACGTAACCACACACTCTCGCTGCAGTTCCGTTACAACACAGACCGTTCAAACTTCAATGTGGGATTCAACTTTATGCCCCAGTATACCGGAATGGATAATTTCCAGTATATGGGTAAGGTAATTGGTGATACGTCTCGTGTGGTATACAACTGGAGTCCTTCTATTAACTACCGTTTCAGGTTCAACCGCCAGAAGAGCATACAGCTGACCTTGCGTACCAATACCAGCCAGCCCAGCATGGAGGATATGATGGATATTGAGGATAACAGTAACCCCAACAATATCCGCAAGGGTAACCCGGGTCTGCGTACAACCCTTAGGAACAACCTTGAGGCCAATTTCCAGGATTACATCCAGGAGACCCAGAAGACCATCAACCTGCGTGTATCTCTTGAGAACTCCCTGTACAATATATCACAACGTACGGAGTATGATCCTAATACCGGTATCTCCAGAACCATGCCTGAGAATATGGACGGTTTCTGGACCAACTGGAGCACATCGGGTAACCTGACATATAACCAGACCATTCCTAATACAAAATGGCGTTATAACCTGAGTGCCAACGCATCATACCGACATCAGGAGAGCTATATGCGAACCGGTAGCTTCAATTATGGTCAGCAGACCAGCGGAGGTAGCGAGCTGAGTAAGACCAACACAATATCGGCCGGTGAGAACGGTTCTGTAACATACCGCAACCAGTGGTTGGAGGTTACTGCCAACGGCCGTTTCACATATAACCACTCAGAGAACAACCAGCGTACGGGTAGTAACGGTAACATGGATACCTATACGTTCAGTTATGGTGGTCGTGCCAACGCCCGTCTGCCCTGGAGGAATATCAACCTGGGAACTGACCTTACAATGCAGAGCCGTCGTGGTTATAGCGGTGCATACAACCGTAATGACCTGATTTGGAATGCCAACGTATCATTCAGCTTCCTTAAGGGTAATGCCGGAACAATCCAGATCCAGTACTACGATATCCTGAATGATGAGACCAACGTAACCCGTTCAGTATCTACAACCGGACGTACCGATACCAAGAACAATAATATCCACAGCTACATCATGGTACACTTTATACTGCGTGCCAATGTATTCGGTACTCGTGCCGCAAGACAGCAGATGCGTCAGGAGAACAGAGCTATGATGGGTGGCGGCGGATTCGGCGGCCGATTCTGATTATTTAAAGAATGAAGAGTATTTGTACACTTTTCATTTGAAAAATGAAAAATGTACTGATCCGTACACTTTCATATCGGTAAAGTGCGGGTGATCCTTAAAGTCATTGCTCTTGCCGTGCTCCAGGACGAATATGCCGTCCGGGGCCAGCAGGTTCCCTTCAAAGATAAGATCCGGAATCTCAGCTATGTTCTCAAGCTGATAGGGTGGGTCTGCAAATATGAAATCAAACTGAGTATTGCAGCTGGCAATGTATTTGAATACGTCGCCCTTGACGGGGATGCATTTGTCTGTCTTGACGGTCTCCATGACCTTACAGATGAAACTGTGGTGAGCGGGGTTGTTCTCAACGCTTACCACATTTGCGCAACCTCTTGATACCAGCTCAATGCTTATGCTGCCGGTGCCTGAGAAGAGGTCCAGCGCGGTGGCATCCTCCAGGTCTATACGGTTGGCCAGAATGTTGAACAGGCTCTCCTTGGCAAAATCTGTGGTGGGCCTGGCACTGAATGTATGGGGTATCTCAAACCGTCTGTGCTTGTATATTCCGCTTATTACACGCATTGTCTCTGTATCTTATGGGGTTTAATGAAAAAAGAATCCATCCGCCTTTCAGGTAGATGGATTCCGGTATGTTAGAAGTCTAGGGTTATTCCCAGTTACCTGAGTTGTTATCAACTCTCATGCCGCGGTAACGGCCACGATCGTCGCAATCCTCAAGCAGGTTGATGAGCTCCTGACGGTCCAGACCGCCGCCGTAGCTGCTTGCACCAAGGTAAGCCTCAAACGGAGTCTGTGCCTGGAAGGTGTGTGTTACTACGTCTGTTGCAGATGTGTCTGACTCAACTGAGAGCTCAAACATGGCACCGTTGCCGAAGGGTACGTAGCGGAGTGAATCCGGATCGATTACCTTACCCTTGAAAATAGAGTCATAAAGGCTTACGAACTCTGTCTCACGGCTAAAGAGGAACTCTTTTGTACCGTCCTCATGGAGTATGATGAAACCCTCCTTTGCGGCTTTCTGCCACAAGGTATCGGCCTCAATTCTCTTGTTGGCAGCCTTACGGCCGGTAAGTCTCTCTGCCTCAATTTCTGCTGAGCGTGCCTTAGCGTAAAGGGTCAGAACCTTTGACTCAGTCCAGTCATGATCCAGCTGGTCATCGGTCAACTCACCGTTTCTGTTTACGATAGGAATCTGAGCTGTTCTGATGAAAGCTGCAAGTGTGTCAAAATTGTCGCAATAACCACTGCGGAGAAGGTTGTTGTACTCATTCTGTACAGCCTTGATCTCAAGGAGCTTCTCTATTACGGCCTTGTCACGAATTTCTTTCTCCTGAGCGAACCTGATAGGTCCCATAATGCTGTCATAAACAATGTATATCATTGCTATGATGCAGAGTGAAAGAAGAATGTTGACTAGTTTTTTCATATCGGATGTTTTTATTTATTTTCGCATCGCAAAAATAGAACAATTATCCGTATTAATCCATAAAACAACATTTTTTTGCTTTTCAGGCAGATGATTGACCCTCTTTTTCACGATATTATGGCCAATTTCCCCTTTGAGGCCACCAGCGAGCAGACTGTTGCCATAAACCGTCTGGCCGGATTCGTGAATGACCGCACTCCAAGAAGGGTCTTTCTGCTTAAGGGTTATGCGGGTACAGGTAAGACGTCAATCATAAGTTCTCTGGTGCGGACAATGATCCAGCATCACCGCCGGGTGGTGCTTATGGCTCCCACCGGACGCGCGGCAAAAGTGTTCTCCAACACATCGGGGTTCCAGGCCTGTACTATCCATAAAAAGATATACCGACAGAAATCTTTGCTGGATGCCGAGAGTTTCCAGCTGGACCGGAACCTGCATGAGAAGACGCTGTTCCTGGTTGATGAGGCTTCAATGATATCCAATGAGGGGCTCTCCGGGTCAACGTTCGGCACGGGGCGTCTGCTGGATGACCTTATCAGTTATGTTTATTCAGGTAAGGAGTGTAGTCTGCTTATGCTGGGTGATGACGCTCAGCTGCCTCCCGTGGGTGAGCAGGAGAGTCCGGCGTTATCGGCCCAGGCGCTTTCTCTGTATGGGCTGAGCGTACAGGAGTTCTGTCTGGAGAATGTGATGCGTCAACTGCATGAGTCCGGCATACTGCATAATGCTACCGTGCTTAGGGAGTATACGCGTGACGTGGCTATGCCGGGCGGTTTCCGCTTTAAGCTGGATGGGTTCAAGGATGTGATAAAGATTTCGGGATCGGACCTTATTGAGACTCTGAGCACCTGTTACAGCCGTGACGGTATTGATGAGACCATGGTGCTGTGCCGTTCCAACAAGCGTGCCATCACATATAACAACGGTATACGCAACACCATCCTGGACCGTGAGGATGAACTGTGCCGCGGTGACAGCGTTATGATTGTAAAGAACAACTACTACTGGACCGAGCGTATGCTGGCCGATGAGCCCGATTCATACAGCAATATCCCGTCATTCATCGCCAACGGTGACATCGCGGTAATACGCCGTGTAAGGCGTCAGCGTGAGCTGTACGGGTTCCGTTTTGAGGATGCCACCCTTTCGTTCCCTGATTATGATGACCTGGAGATGGAGGTGACGCTCCTGCTGGACACGCTGCACAGTGAGGCTCCGTCACTTACCCGCCAGGAGAGTGACAAGCTGTTCAGTAACGTGATGGAGGATTATGCCGATATACCGTCGCGCAAGGAGAAGATGAAGAAACTGCGCGAGAATGAGCATTTCAATGCGCTCCAGATAAAATACGCCTATGCCGTCACATGCCACAAGGCCCAGGGCGGTCAGTGGAAAAACATTTTCATTGACCAGGGGTTCGTTCCGGAGGACGGCCGGGATTTGGAATATTATCGGTGGTTGTATACGGCTTTGACACGCGCTACGGAGCGGGTATACCTTGTAAACTGGCCGGAATAGATTCCATGCGGCGGGTTGCTCGCGCCTTTGGCGCTCGGTTTTTTTTGACTTTTATGGCCCTTTGGGCCTAAAAAGTCGCTAGCTGGAAACCTATCTGCGTATTAGGTACACGACATTTTTTTAGTTT
>JBGUVW010000050.1:0-98062 GCA_045220475.1 Bacteroidaceae bacterium | reverse complement strand
AGCTGCACCCAGTAAAACGGAACCCTGACAGCAAAGCGTTGTCAGGGTTTCGTTTTACCCGGCCTGGAAGGCCGGCAGAGTGGAGCGGTATGAAATGAAATGTAATACCGCGTAACGGGTTTGGGGCCGTGGCCGGCCCCAAACTAAAAAAATGTCGTGTACCTGATACGCAGATAGGTTTCCATCCCGAGACTTTTAGGCCGCAGGGCCACAAAAGTCAAAAAATACCGAGCGCCGCGAAGCAGCGAGAAACCCGCTGCATGGAAATCAATACACCCTGAATCCAATAATCTGACGGACCTCCCGCAGAGTCTTTGAAGCGCTCTCCCGAGCCTTCTCAGCACCAGCCCGAGCAATGCTGTCCAGCAGCTGTGTGTTGCTCTGGAACTCCTTGATGCGCTCGCGGATAGGATCCGTAGCAGCTACGATATCCTCGGCCAGCTGCTTCTTGAGGTCACCGTAACGCAGAGTGCAGTCATTCCACTTATCGTTGAAATAGTTATATGTATCCTTTGATGATACCACGTCAAGCAGGGTGAACAGGTTCTGGATAACCTCAGGCTTCTCGCTGTTCATAGCCTGTGGACCTGCATCAGTCACTGCCTTCATCACCTTCTTGCGGATTACTGAGGGCTCGTCACACAGGTAGATGCAGTTGCCCTCACTCTTACCCATCTTACCTGATCCGTCCAGGCCGGGGATCTTAATGCCACCCTCCTTGGCCAGTGAGAATGATGCAGGCTCGGGGAAGAACTCCACACCGTACATCTGGTTGAAACGGCGTGCGAACTTACGTGCCATCTCCATGTTCTGCTCCTGGTCCTTACCTACGGGAACCTTGTTGGCCTTATGGATAATGATGTCCGATGCCATCAGGGTGGGGTAGGTTAACAGACCTGCATTCACGTTGTCAGGCTGCTTGCGTGCTTTCTCCTTGAATGATGTTACGCGCTCCAGCTCTCCCAGATAGGCGTTCATATTAAGATAGAGGTAGAGCTCTACTACCTCAGGTACGTCACTCTGAACGTAGATGGTTGCCTTCTCAGGGTCCAGTCCGCATGCCAGGTACTCGGCCAGGATTGTGCGGGCGCTGTTCTGGATGTTCTCAGGGGTGGGGTGTGTGGTCAGGGAGTGCCAGTCTGCAATAAAGAAGAAGCATCTGTACAAATCCTGAAGCTTGATGAAGCTTGTCACTGCACCGTAATAGTTACCAAGGTGAAGATTTCCTGTGGGGCGAATGCCGCTGAGAACTGTTTCCATTTTATTATTTTAGTGTTTTGCACCGCGAAGATACCACAAAACGGGCATATTTTTTGAAAAACACGCAAAAAAACCTCCAAAAGTTTTTGTTCGTCAAGAAAAGTGCTTATCTTTGCACCGCTTTACAAGAAAGCACGGGCGTTTAGCTCAGCTGGTTCAGAGCATCTGCCTTACAAGCAGAGGGTCGGCGGTTCGAATCCGTCAACGCCCACGAGGAAAAGAGGTTCGCAAATGCGGACCTCTTTTTTTCGTGGGGTTGCGGATTCGAACCAGGGGCGATAGCCCCTATATTCCTTTTTTTAAATCCAGTCTATTACTTGGGAGAGGTCGAAACTTATCAGTTGTTCTTCTTCATCCAGGGGCCTGATTCCGTAGACGGTTTTGGTCTTGGGATCAAAAATGTTGAAATGGGTAAGCATGTCCAGTTTTACGGACTTTATGAAATTGCCGTCCCAGTCAAAGAACATCAGTTCCGGGGAAATTGTCTCTGAAGTAGTATTGGCGCCGCGATAGAACGTCATAAAGAAAGAGTCTGTGGCAATTGTATATGAAAAGCAGAACTTCTCAAGGTCTGCTTCATCCTTAAAGGTGGGGGAACCGGCCTGATGGATTAAAAAACTGCGGTTATTGTCAAGGTCAAGGAATGCGATGTAGTTTAAGTGATAATAAGTTTCAATGATTAGATTACGCTTGGGATGGCGGTGCGCAATCCTGGTGTAATTATCCTTATATTCACAACCCACAACCTTCTCCATACCGGAAAGTATCTCCGGCTTTTTAATGAATGTAAAATCATGCCTTATGCGGTATTCTATTGGGTTATTGAGTATCTCATAAAAATCGGCATCGGTAACCTCCAGAGTATGGTGGATGTTATCATCAAGGTACAGAAAACTGAAACTGGTCATCAGACTAATCTCTGATTTCCTGTCGTTGTCATAGAACCTGACTTCTTCTCCAAATTTGAAGTCCCGGACATCGGCAATTATGGCTCTGTGGTTAGCCAGTGATTCAGTTATATCCATCAATTTGATAAGCTGGGCTCTACGGTCAGAGAGAGGCAGCAGTATATGACCGTCGGCCCTTTGGAATACCTGGCTGCGGTGAGTGCTGGGGCTTTCCAGAAACTCGTATCGGGCACGTCCCTGGCCGGAGAATACATCAAGAAGCTGCCAGCTGTCAGAATAGACAAATACATATCCGCCGGGGCCATCGGCCACTACAATGTTAAGTGAGTCGATGTGCACCATTCCATGTATTTCCAATGGCAACTGGGCACTGACCGGAACGCCGTGCACCGTGACATCGGCTTTATTCAGGAAGTCTGTCTCACGTATCTCAATTGCAGGCTCCTGCTTACATGAAAAGAGCAGGGCCAGCAAGGCTGCAAATGCAAAGGAGAGAGAAAGGCGTTTCATATAGATTATCGGATTGACCTGATTTTGTAGAACAGCAGTACGGGATTGGACTCAATTGTGGTCTTACCGGCTGTTTCAAGCAGTTTTTTAAGATAGGGGTCCGATGGATTCTTGGGCATGTCCTCACACATCTGGATAAGGTTCATGGGGTCAACCGCACCTATCAGCCAGTCCTTATATGCGGCTTTTATGCTCTTGATGGGCAGTTTCCTTACCTCATCGTCCAATGAATACTCATAACGCTTCTCTACGCCTGAGTTCTTGTCAATGATGTAGTAGTTCATCTGCGCCATCACGTTCATGAATATGAGTGAGTCTGTCTCAAATACACTGTTGAATCCTGCAAACTTGCCTTCATTGTACATGTTGTACTCTGTAAAGAAGTTGTAGTCAGTTATGCTTTCAAGTTCCTTCTTTGTGGGCACGTTCTCCACTCCGGGAATCTCTCTCAATACGGTTCCCTCATTGCCGTTCAGTACATAGATGTTGGGGTCAAAGGGGAGGATGTAGTACAGGTGTCCGTCAAACAGGTTGCACATGTGCTCTCCGCAGTACTCTGCGGTATTGGCGGTTGAGAACGGTACGGACTTGAAGTCAGTTACACTTCCGTCCTTAAGGTCAACGATGGCAAACAGCAGACCGCTGTCATTAAAGATACGGTTGTGTACAAACAGCCTGCCGTCGGGGAGCAGACGTACGTCATACGGGAAATTGAGCCTTGAATTCAGTGTCTCAAGATCCTGTTTCCTGATAAACTCACCGTCATAACCAAAATAGAGCAGTTTTCCCAGTGTTCCGTCTACGATGCAGACCTGCCTGGCGTCCTTATCGACATAATAGGCCGACAGATTGATATACTCGTTTCCGGCACGTCCCTGCATTCCGTATTCCTTGTTAAAGGAGCCGTCCATATTGAATGAGTAAAGACGGTCATTTGAACAGAAGAATATGAGTGAATCCTGCACGGTGATTTTGCTGATGGAGCTCAGGGGAACATCCTTGGAGAGCTCAATGACCTTGAAATCATCAAATGTGATTCCATCGGCATTGGGATGGAGTTCCTTAAAGCCGTTCTCACTTGATTTGGAGCTGTTTCCGCATCCTGTAACAAAAAAACTGACAAGACCGCACAGGGCAACTGTCTTGATAAAGTCGTTTAATTTCATCTTACTGGAAATTATCAGGTAATAACTAAGTTGGAGACAAAGATAAAATAATTCCGTACAAACTCAAACCTTGGAGTTCTCTATTATTTGTCAAACCGTTTGCTCAGTATTGCGGGATGTGCTATATTAGCGCTCCGTTGCAAATAATATACTAACAGATATAGAAACTTATGTTCAAAGGTCAACCTAAAGGTCTGTTTGCATTGGCACTTTCCAATGCAGGTGAGAGATTCGGATACTACACGATGCTGGCCATTTTCACCCTCTACATGAGGGCTAAGTTCGGCTGGGATGAGAATGAATCCGGACAGGTGTATGCCATTTTCCTGGCAGGTCTCTATTTTATGCCTCTGTTTGGCGGTATGATAGCCGACAAGATAGGTTACGGCAAGTGCGTATCGATAGGATCCATAGTCATGATCCTGGGTTATATCGCATTGTCAATCCCTATGGCAACCGATCAGGTCGACAAGTGGGCCATGTTCCTGAGTCTGGCTCTCATTGCCATCGGCACGGGCCTGTTCAAGGGCAATTTGCAGGTTCTGGTAGGTAATCTTTATGATGACCCCAAACTGGCCGATAAGCGAGACTCGGCATTCAGCCTGTTCTATATGGCCATCAACATTGGTGCCATGTTTGCACCGGCCATGGCCAAGGCTATGTACATGCCGTTCATTGAGAAGGCAGGATTCCACTTTGTGCCTATTGACAATGCCGTTGTGGAGTTCGGTTCACGCTCGGCCGAGTATCTGGATACAATAGCCGGCGGTTACCGTCTGTGCTTTATCATTGCATGTGCAGCACATGTGATTTCATTCCTTATCTACCTGGTATGCCGCCCCTGGTACAGGCATGTGGATATTACCAGCAAGGAGGCCAAGGCTAAGGATATCCCCCAGCAGGAGCTCACTCCCCAGCAGACCAGACAGCGTATGGTGGCTCTGCTGCTTGTGTTTGCCGTAGTAATATTCTTCTGGATGGCATTCCACCAGAACGGATCGGCCCTGACATTCTTTGCCGATAAATACACACAGCTCAATGACATCACAGGCATTAACCGCATGTGGTTCAACATATGGTCTCTGGTACTCATTGCAGTATCAATCTACACCCTGTTCGGCATATTCCAGAGTGATAACCGCAAGGGACGTATCATATCAGCTGTAGTAACGGTTCTGCTGTGGGCAGGCGCAATTGCATTCTATCTGCAGATGCCTGATTCATTCAACGCCGTGACATCGGACTTCCAGCAGTTCAACCCGTTCTTTGTAGTTGCCCTCACTCCTATATCGGTATCGGTATTCGGAGCTCTGGCCAAGAAAGGCAAGGAGCCTTCTGCTCCCGTCAAGATTGGTCTTGGTATGCTGGTGGCCGGTGTGGGCTTTGCGGTAATTACCGTTGCATCGGCCGGACTGATTTCACCTATGGACCTGGGTGACAGGTCACAGAACATTCTTGACCCCAACTGGCTTATCGGAACCTACTTTACTCTGACCGTGGCCGAGCTGCTGCTCAGTCCTATGGGTATGAGTTTTGTAAGTAAGGTTGCTCCCCCCAAGTACAAGGGTCTTATGATGGGTGGTTGGTTTGCTGCAACAGCCATTGGTAACTACCTGAGCCGCATTCCGTCAGCTCTGTGGAACAAGATCCCGCTCATGGCAAACTGGGCCATCATCATCGCCCTGTGCGTAGTTGCCGGCCTTATCATGTTCATCCTGCGCCGCAAGCTCGAGGCTGCTACCCAGGAATGAAGGATTTTGCAGCGATAGATTTTGAGACTGCCAACAGGGAGCGTTCATCGGTCTGCTCTGTGGGTGTGGTGATTGTCAGGGGAGGGGAGATAGTGGATTCTTTTTACTCACTTATCCAGCCGGAGCCCAACTATTACAATTACTGGTGCCAGCAGGTGCACGGACTCTGTAATGCCGATACGGACGGCGCTCCCGTGTTCCCCAAGGTGTGGGCTCAGATAGAGCCCATGATTGAGGGGCTGCCGCTGGTTGCGCATAACAGCACCTTTGATGAGGGCTGCCTCAAGGCCGTGTTCCGTGTATACCAGATGGATTATCCCGACTATGAGTTCTATGACACACTGCGCGCTGCCCGCAGCAAGATGCGCAGTCTGCCCAACCACCAGCTCCAGACCGTAGCTGAGGCCTGCGGCTACTGCCTTGAGAACCATCACCACGCTCTGGCCGATGCCGAAGCCTGCGCCTGGATTGCCCGCGAGATACTCTGACAGTTTCCATAATAATACAATATGGGTGGCCCGTAAAGAGGTCGCCCATATTGCATTTAGCAAACTAGGAGAGGTATGGGGTGTCAGAACATCCAGCCTACCTTGAAGGAGAATGTGTTCAATGCTGACTCTGGAGCGGCGGCGTCCTTATGGAACAGGTCATTCAACTGATAACCTACGCATTCCTCCATAAAGAAGTTGCTGAACTTGAATCCAAACAGCACGTGCATTCCGTACTGGACTTTGTTGGTCTTGTAGTCAAGAGTCTCAAGATCAGAGTCAAGCAGGAATCTTGCATCGGCACCAAGACCAAGGTATACTCTTGAAGACTGGTTGCCGCACTGGAATATCAGGGAGAGAGGAACGTCAATGTCTGTCTGCCTGTATGTAAGTGATGAATTGAACAGGTTGGTCTGGTCAGGATATGCACATTTGCTCATCTCAAACAGAGCTCCTGTACGGATTGCAAAGAAGGATTTGTAATTGTACTGTGCTGTCAGACCTGCTGTCAGGCCGGTCTGGCCGTTGGTGAAGAGAGACGCTTTGGGGAAATTGATTAATGAGCCGTTGTAACCTGCGCTTACGCTCATCTCAAAAGGCTTGATATTACCAAATGCAGATGATTTCAGTTTGGGCGCGTTCTGGTTCTGAGCTCCGGCAAATGAAAATGCCATGATGCAAGCAAGTGAAAGGATAACTTTTTTCATAATAATTGTATTTGAGTTGATAATAGTTTTGCCTTCTTTATTGGTGTATTACTTCACTAAGACACTGCAAATATACGGAGCAAAATTTTATCCGCAATAGCATTAACAAAATTTAACCTATTGCGGATAAATAGAGGGTAAGGCGGTATCAGAGAATGATATTGCTCAGCATGATCAATATGATTACCAACGGGGCAATCCAGCGTACCATAAAATATACGTATCGGAATACCCAGGCCGGAGTGCCGGATGTGCCGTGTCCTGAAAGTTCGTCCAGGAAATCGGCTTTCTTTATGCGCCAGCCCGCAAACAGTACCATGATGAGGCTGCCCACGGTGATGAGCACATCGGATGATATCACGTCAAAGAAATCAAAGATGTTGTTGCCTGCAATGCTGATCCCGGACAGCATTCCCTGTGACAGGGAGCAGACGCAGCCCAGCACAATGATGACAATCATGGAGGTTATGACCGCGCCGTTGCGGCTCTGTTTCCACTCCTCGATGAAATAGGCAACAATAACCTCAAGCATGGATATGGCCGATGTCACGGCAGCCAGCAGCAGTGCCAGGAAAAAGAGTATGGCTATTATGCTGCCGCCTGGCATTGATGCGAATACACCCGGCAGGGTGATGAACACCAGTCCGGGTCCTGCATTGATGGCAGGCTCAGTGCCGTTCATGTAGGCAATAGCGTATACGGCGGGGATGATGGCCAGACCGGCAATGATGGCAAACAGCGTGTCAATAAGGCCGGTAGATATGGATGTCATGGCTATATCCTCCTTGGTCTTGACATAAGAGCCGTAGGTGAGCAGGATGCCAATACCTATGCTCAGTGACATGAACGCCTGTCCAAGTGCCGTAAGCAGAACCTTGCCGTCTATCTTGCTGAAATCAGGTATGAGCAGATACTTTGTACCCTCGGACGCTCCGGGCAGGGTAAGTGAACGTATGGCAACCAGTATTATGGTGATGGACAGTATGGTCATCATGGGTTTGGAGAACTTCTCAATGCCGTCCTTGACGCCGCCAAAATTGGCCAGTGCGGTTACCAGCAGGAATATGAGCGTGTAGACAAGCGGCTCCCAGGTGGAACTTATGAATCCGCCGAACGCGCCTGCATAATCGGCATCAGGTGTGCTGAAACTGAATGAGCAGGCCTGGATGAGATACTTTACGGACCAGCCTCCGACCACGGTGTAGAAAGCCATTATGATGATGGGGGTGAGCAGGGTTATGAAACCTGCCCAGCGCCAGCGTGGAGCACCTAAGGTGTCATAGACGCGGGTTACGTTTGAGCGGCATTTGCGGCCCAGCGTGATCTCGGTCATCAGGACCGGAATACAGATGGTAAGGAGCAGTACCAGATAAACGAATATGAATGCTCCGCCGCCGTTCTGTGCTGCCAGGAACGGGAACCTCCACAGATTACCCAGACCTACGGCCGATCCGGCCATGGCCATTATCATTCCAAAACGGCTGTCAAATCTCTCCTTGCGTCTCTCTCTCCTTTCCATACGTCAATCCTTGATATTGGGCTCCTCAAGTCCGTAACCTTTCTTGCTGTCAACAGACTTAAGCCATATTGAAAGCAGTACCGCAATAATACCGAACAGGGTGAAGCAGTACATGGACTGTGTGTAGTTGATTACTCCGGCGGCATCGGTATTGGCCTGGTTGATTTTGCCTATCAGGATAGGAACGAGTGACAGACCTATATTCTGAATGTAGAATATCATGGCGTATGCGGTACCCAGCAACTTCATGGGTATGATCTTGGGGACCGATGGCCACATTGCAGCCGGAACCAGACCGAATGATATGCCCAGTATGAGCATATCGGCAATGGCAACGATCCAACTGTTTACCGGGATGGCGAATATTATATGTACAAGCGTAAGCAACACGGATCCGATTACCATAAGGGTTGCGCCCTTGCCGCGTTTGTCATAGATACCACCGAACAGCGGGGTCAGTATGATGGTGCCGAACGGCAGCATCGCGGGTATGAGGCCGGCCAGACTGTCGCTCACTCCGTATTTGGTGATCATCAGTTTTGTGGCGAACTTAAGGAACGGGAATACTCCTGCGTAGAACATGAGGCAAAGCAGAGTGATAAGCCAGAATCCCTTGCTGGTAAAGAGTATCTTGAGGTCGGCAAAATGGAATCCCTCCTCGGGTTCAGCCTGGATTGATGCCACGGATTCATCCTCCTTCTTGTCCATGACACAGTAAACCAGATAGCACAGAAGGCCGATGCAGAGCATCACCGCACCCAATCCTACTGATGCCGATACGCCTCCAAAACGCTGTGCAAAAGGCAGTGCGGCGGCCAGTGCGGCAGCGGTACCTACACGTGACAGGGCTACCTGGATTCCCATGGCCAGAGCCAGTTCATGTCCGGTAAACCACTTGACTATGATCTTGCTGGCCGTGATGCCGGCAATCTCACATCCCACGCCGAACAGGGCAAAACCTACGCATGCCCAGATAACCTGGATGCTGTATGTTCCTATGCCCAAGGGGAGTGTCAAGGTGCCCTCAAAACTGTTCTTGACGGCCCAGTATTTAATCAGGGCACCGCCCAGCATGAGAACTGCACTCAGTATACCGGTAATGCGTATTCCGAATTTGTCCAGTATGATACCTCCAAAGAAAAGAAGCAGCAGGAATACATTGAAAAAGCCGTATGCGCCTGAGAAAAATCCGTACTCTTCACTGCTCCAGCCAAGTCCTCCAAGTTCCTGTGACCTGGTGAGAAGCTCCTCAAGCGGTGCCATGACATCGGTAAAGAAATAGCCGAACATCATGGTGAGTGACACCATTATCATCGCTGTCCAGCGGGCGGCCTTACTCTCACTTAACTTCTTCTTGATTATCTGTGACATATTTTAATAATTTGGGTATGCAAAATTATGAATTTCTTAGTACTTTTGCATCGCTGCTGCGAAGCAGAAAAGCGTGAAAATTTAAATTATTGGAAAAAGGCATTTATTAAGAGATTGTTTTTGCAGTGAAACTTGATGAATTAACAGCTGTATCCCCCATAGACGGGCGATATCGTGGCAAGACACAAGAACTTGCATCTTATTTTTCAGAATATGCCCTGATCCGTTACAGGGTCAGAGTTGAGATAGAGTACTTTACAGCGCTCTGTGAGTTTGGTCTGCCCCAGTTGGCAGGCGTATCTCGTGCCTCATTGGATGGTCTGCGCCAGATCTGGCAGAACTTCAGCGAGGAGGATGCAGCGCACATAAAGGATATAGAGAAAGTAACCAACCATGACGTCAAGGCCGTTGAGTATTTCCTCAAGGAGAAATTTGACCTTGTACCTGAGTTGGTGGAATTCAAGGAGTTCATCCACTTTGGTCTTACATCACAGGATATAAACAACACCTCAGTGCCCTTGTCAATCAAGGAGGCTCTGGAGAACGTATACTATCCCGGCATCCAGTCACTGATTGACAAGCTGGAGGAGTATGCACAGCGCTGGAAAGATATCCCCATGCTGGCCCGCACACACGGACAGCCCGCATCACCCACACGTCTGGGTAAGGAGATTGAGGTATTCGCCTACCGTCTGCGCGAGCAGCTTAAGCAGCTCAAGGCTGTGCCTGTATCGGCCAAGTTCGGCGGAGCCACCGGTAACTTCAACGCCCATCATGTAGCTTACCCCCAGATTGACTGGAAGGCATTCGGCGCCAAGTTCCTGAGTGAGAAGCTGGGCCTGCAGCGTGAGGAGTTCACCACCCAGATTTCAAACTATGATAATCTGGCAGCCCTGTTTGACGCCATGAAGCGTATGAACACCATCCAGATTGATATGAACCGCGACTTCTGGCAGTACATATCAATGGAGTATTTCAAACAGCAGATCAAGGCCGGCGAGGTAGGCTCAAGCGCTATGCCTCATAAGGTCAACCCCATAGACTTTGAGAACGCCGAGGGTAACCTGGGTATGGCAAACGCCATCCTGGAGCACCTTTCACGCAAACTGCCCGTATCACGTCTGCAGCGTGACCTTACGGACTCGACCGTAATCCGCAATATCGGCGTGCCTTTCGGACACCAGATGATTGCTATAGCCAGCTCACTCAAGGGCCTGGGCAAGCTGCTTATCAATGAGCAGAAGATTGCCGCTGACCTGGACGGTTGCTGGAGCGTTGTGGCCGAGGCAATCCAGACCATACTGCGTCGTGAGGGCTATCCGCATCCCTATGAGGCGCTTAAGGCTCTTACACGTACCAACAGTCAGGTAACCCGTGAGTCCATAAGCGAATTTATCGATGGTCTTAATGTTAGCGAGAGCGTAAAGAATGAATTAAAAGCCATAACACCGGGCAACTATTACGGTGTATAAACTAACTAACTTATTTTTTTCAAAATCTAATTGTTTACTAAAAGGGAGGCCGTGAGGCTTTCTGACTAAAAAAGGATTTTATTATGATGGAAACTGAGAACGGAAACAGATTCTACGACGAGAGCGGGAATCAGGAAGAGCAGGAAAACAGCTTCAACAGATTTAACGGAAATTCCGATGACAACAATCAGGGTGGCGCACGTCAGGGCCGTCCGCGTTTTGTAAGGGTTGATTACAACAATAACAGTCGCCCTCAGTATTCAAGAGTAGAGCGTCCCGCACGCCAGGATGGCGAGCAGGGCTATAACCAGGATCGTCCCCGTCGTCAGTACGGTCAGGGTGCAGGTGAGGATCGTCCGCAGTACGGCCAGCGCCAGTACGGTGGCGGATACCAAAACCGCGGTTACAACAATAACCGCCCGCAGTACGGACAGGATCGTCCCAGATATAATCAGCAGCGTCAGTATAACAACCAGGACCAGGAGGGTCAGCCCCGTTTCTACAGAGAGCGTGTGCAGGGCCAGAATGGTGAGGAGGGTGGCTACCAGCGTCAGGGCGGCTACCAGCGCCAGGGTGGCTACGGCCAGCGTCAGGGCGGCTATCAGCGTCAGGGTGGTTACGGCCAGCGTCAGGGCGGTTATCAGCGCCAGGGTGGCTACGGCCAGCAGGGCGGTTTCCGCAAGCCCATGCAGAAGCGTCAGGACAACCGCAAGCGTATTGAGTATCAGGATGTAATTCACGATCCCGAGGAGGAGATACGTTTGAACAAGTACCTGGCAAATGCCGGTGTATGCTCACGTCGTGAGGCCGATGAGTTCATCCAGGCTGGCGTAGTAAAGGTAAACGGCCAGACCGTTACCGAGCTGGGTACCAAGGTACATCGCGGTGACAACGTTTTGTTCCACGATCAGCTGGTAAGCATTGAGCGTAAGATCTACATCCTGCTCAACAAGCCTAAGGATTGCGTTACCACTGTTGATGATCCCCAGGAGCGTAAGACTGTTATGGATTATATAAAGGGTGCCTGCAAGGAGCGTGTATACCCCGTAGGTCGTCTGGACCGCAACACCACAGGTGTGCTGCTGCTCACCAATGACGGTGAGATGGCCAGCCGTCTTACACACCCCAAGTTCCTCAAGAAGAAGATCTATCATGCACGTCTGGACCGCGCAGTCAGCGCCGAGGACCTGCAGAAGCTGCTTGACGGTGTAAACATAGGTGAGGAGGATGGCGATATCGTACGCGCCGATGAGGTTAGCTACGTTAACGATGACAAGACTCAGGTAGGCGTTGAGATACACTCAGGCCGCAACCGTGTGGTTCGTCGTATGTTCGACGCTCTGGGTTATCGCGTAACCAAGCTTGACCGCGTACAGTTTGCCGGACTTACCAAGAAGCGTCTGCGTCGTGGTGACTGGCGTTTCCTCACTGAGAAGGAGGTTAACATGCTCCGTATGGGTGCATATGAATAATTAATGAATTAAACCTTATACAATGGATATTAAGAGAACTAGGATTGCCGACCTCCTTAAACGTACCGATTTTGGAACGGAGGTAGTTGTAAAGGGCTGGGTGAGGACCAAGCGTGGTAGTAAGAACGTAAGTTTCATTGCCCTTAATGACGGATCGACAATCAAGAATGTTCAGATTGTTGCTGACCTGGATAAATTCAGCGATGAGCTGATGAAACAGATCACCACCGGTGCCTGCCTGAGCGTTAAGGGTACCATGGTTGAGAGCATCGGCTCAGGTCAGGCCGTTGAGGTTCAGGCTACCGATATTGAGGTGCTTGGCCTGTGCGGTGATGACTATCCCATGCAGAAGAAAGGCCAGTCATTTGAGTATATGCGCCAGCATGCCCATATGCGTCTGCGCACCAACACATTCGGTGCAGTGATGCGTATCCGCCACAACATGGCCATGGCCATCCATACCTACTTCCACGAGCATGGATTCTACTATTTCCATACTCCGCTCATCACAGCCAGTGACTGCGAGGGAGCAGGCAACATGTTCCAGGTAACCACCAAGAACCTCTATGACCTTAAGAAGGATGCTGAGGGCAAGATCATCTATGACGATGATTTCTTTGGCCAGCAGACCTCTCTTACCGTAAGCGGTCAGCTTGAGGGTGAGCTTGGTGCAACTGCCCTGGGTGCCATCTACACCTTTGGTCCTACCTTCCGTGCCGAGAACTCCAACACTCCGCGCCACCTGGCCGAGTTCTGGATGATTGAGCCCGAGATTGCTTTCCTGGATCAGGAGGAGCTCATGGACCTGGAGGAGGATTTCATCAAGTACTGCGTACAGTGGGCACTTGACAACTGCAAGGATGACCTGGAGTTCCTGAACCAGATGATTGACAAGACCCTGCTGGAGCGCCTGCAGAGTGTACTTAAAGAAAACTTTGTAAGACTTACCTATACTGAGGGTATCGATATCCTCCAGGAGGCAATCAAGAAGGGCCGCAAGTTTGAGTTCCCCTGCAACTGGGGCGATGACCTGGCCTCTGAGCATGAGCGCTACCTGGTAGAGGAGTATTTCAAGAAGCCCGTCATAATGACTGACTATCCTACAGCCATCAAGTCATTCTACATGAAGCAGAATGAGGCTACTCCCGATGGCGGTTCAATAGGTTATAAGGGCATCAAGGCTCCCGCACCTACCATGCAGGGTACCGATGTTCTCTTCCCGCAGATTGGTGAGATCATAGGCGGATCAGTCCGTGAGGCAGATTATGACAACCTTATGGGTGAGATCAACCGCCGCCAGATGGATATGACACACCTGTGGTGGTATCTGGATACCCGCCGCTGGGGTTCATGCCCGCACGCCGGATTCGGTCTGGGCTTTGAGCGCCTGATACTCTTTGTAACAGGAATGCAGAACATCCGCGACGTTATCCCGTTCCCGCGCACACCACGTTCAGCAGAATTCTGACACTTCGCCAAAGTGTCCCACAACGAACCCCTCTACAGCACATGTGGAGGGGTTCGCTGTGTTACATACCTTCAAAATGAGCATGTGTCCCACGCTAACCCGCGACAGAACGTATTCTGAGCGTGATGGGTGTGGGACACTTTGGCGAAATAAGGGTCAGCGGGAGGTGATTCGGTAGTAGAGACGCATTGACCAGATGAGGATCGTCACGAGCGCCCATCGGAACAGGAGCATCCAGTACCAGATGCCGCCTATGGCAGTAAACAGAGTCAGGTCCTCCAGGTTACTGTGAGATATGCCGATGTGAGTGTTGAGCAGCAGTATGCTGCGGTCCGATATCTTACCGCGCTCCATCTCATCCATGATTGCGGCCGATCCGTACAGCAGGCCGATGACATTGGCAACAATCCAGAGGAACGTGGTCTCCTTGGGCAGGCCGAACACAGTGAGCAGCGGACTGAAGAATCTGGAAATCTTGTTCATGATGCCGTACTCATACAATGCACGCTGCATGATGTTCAGCAGGAATATGAGCGTGGTCATCCAGACGGTCAGTCTGGCAAGACCCTTGAGCCAAACCAGGAACATGGGCCAGAACTCACCCTGGATATTCATGAAGGGAACCTCTGACAGAGCTATGGTATCGGCTGTGAATTCCGGCCTTCCGGGAAGTATCAGGTTCATGACGATACCCAGAGTGATCGATGCCAGAGTGCGTACAATCACCATATGTTTGATGGGTGTGCCGGTCTTTTTCTGGATGGCGGTCTCGGCAACCATGGCGTGGGCGGCCAGATTCATGGTGCCAAGTATGGTTATCTGCCTCACGGTCATGTCAAGGGTCGATATCACCGCGATGCCCGAGTATATATTAATAAAGTACGCGCTCACGTAAGCCAGTGCCGCATCACCCGGCAGTCCGAATATGTGGAATACGGGACTTACAGCCGTTGCAATCCATGTGAGTATACCGGTATACTTAAGCAGGAACATGATAAAAGATACGGTGGCGGTAATCTTGAATATCCACCATATCGTCTTTAATGCCCTTGGTGCAGCCTGCTTTACAACATTCTTGAATTTTTCCATGAGTATCTTGTCCTAAAACGGCTGCAAAGATACGCTTTTATTCGCGTAGCAACTCAACGGATTTCATCTTTAGGGCACCGTCCTCTACAAACAGGTTATAGGCAGGGTAGTAGTGGGTTTCATACTTTGAAACACCTTCAGGGTAGTCGGATTCAATTGTTATGGAGAAAGGATCCTTGTTTAAATCATCAAGTTTACATTCCTGATTATAGACTACCCGTGCACCGTTTTCATCAATTGCCAGTACAGTCAGTACACCGGCACAGCATCCATAAGTGAAACATCTCACGAACAGCAGATAACGGGACTTGTCAACCTGATGACAGTAGAAAAGGTTGTTATCAAACAGGTCCTCATAAACCCAGTCATAATTCTTGAATTTGAACTGTCCTGCGGCGTTCTCAATCGTTATCATTCGGAAATCACCGGGATCATTTTTCCAGATCTGACTGGTAAAGTCTGATACCGTTATATCAAATCCCTTTGATTTGTCACCTATATGAGTCTTTAATATCTCTTTCAGTTTCAGTGAATCGGCAAAATCCTGTAAACCTTGTATTAAGCTGCTGTTCACCTCTTTTCCGAATTCATATATGGTGGTGACCTTCTCCTGATGGTAGGATACGTAGTCCTTGGGCCTGATGACTGTTACCTGGCACTCCTTTTTGAACTCTCCGCATACGGCGGTGATAGTGCACTTTCCGTCTGATACGGCAGTGACTTTTCCGTTCCTGTCAACGCAGGCAACGGCCGAATTTCCACTGCGCCACCTTATTCCCTTCTTGCTGGCATCCTGAGGGATGAATGAGGCCTTCAGGATATATTCATCACCTATTGTCAGTTCCAGTTTCTTCCTGTCAAGGGCTATGCCATCAATCGGTATGAACTCCTGTTCTGTGACAGGTCTTATGTTTATTCCTATCGGACTCCTAAGAAAAACTGAGCTGACAGTGTTGCTCCGGTATTGGGTGTTTCTGCCTCTATCCGGCATGGAAACGAACTCCCATGCGCACGGTTCATCTGCAGGATTATCCGCATTACATGTGCTGGTCCAGTATAACAGACGCTCACCCAGGCCCTGCCATTGTCTTCCTATCTTGAAGCCTCCGGCCGGGAGAATAATGGAATTACCGTTTGTTCCTGTCACCTTGTATCCCCAACTGCCACCTTCCAGTTCTGTCCATTCCCATAGGCAGTTGTTCAGTAGCTCCATGAACTCCTCTCTTGTAGGCATACGCCATTCGGGGCCCCATTGAACTGTGGCTGCGTCATCACCGGGTTCCAGAACGGTTATGCCGCTGGCAAAATAGTGTTTCTGTCGTTCAGCAAATGGATTGCCCTCATCAAAATTATCCTTAGGCTCGGTTTCACCCCATGAAAAATATTGGCCCGAGTATTGGGGGTTGACGGGAGATGATCCGATATTACAGGTAGCCCAGTTTACGCTCAGGCCCAGATCTACATATTCATAATAGGAGTATAGGTCAGGGATGGCGGCGCTGTATGCATTGGGAATGCGGTGGCCGTCATCGGGCCTTATTATATATGATATCCTGTTCTCCTTGTTGAGCATTACATACAGGGAGTCCTTTCCGGGTTCATCGGTTTTAGGCCACTGTCTATACTCAAAGTAGACAAGGTATCTTTCATTGTGTCTGGTAACACGGATGGATTCAGTGTCTACCAGGGAACATATGCCTCCGTCCAGCACAAAGTCATACTCACCCACACACTCCATTACATACCTGCGCAGCTCATCGGTGCAGTATACGGAAAGGATGGAGTCTGTCTTGACGTCAGCATCGCCTTCTGAACAATACGCTTTATAGAAGGTTTCAATGAGGGCTTCTGCGCCGGATAATCTCCCTGTCAGGGCCGATGATGTGGTTTCAACGCTTTTGCTCTTGCATGAGCAGATCATTATGCAGGCAATGACAAACAAAGAACGGACTCTTCTCATAAATTTGGTTTGTTAAGTTGTAATCACAAATATAGTCTTTTATATATTTGCATACCAGCCGGAATGACAGAAAAATGAAAAGAATCATAGTCTTTTTCACTCTTATCGTACTGATGCTCAGTAAAGCTCAGTCACAAGCCGCTCATGCCGGTTGGATGGCGTCGTTGCCCGATACGGTTCAGGTATGCCGTCTCTCCATTCCCGGTACGCATGATTCGGGGACATCGGGCGTCAGGTTCCCTATGCGGCACTATGCCCGTACGCAGACAATGGATCTTTCTGAGCAGTGGGATGCAGGTATCCGTTTCTTTGACCTCAGGCCTAGACTGGATGGCGGTGAACTTAAGATTTACCACGGTCCGGCCAACTGTCACCTGACACTTGCCGATGCCCTGTCAGTCCTGATGCGTAAGATTGAGCAGAATCCCACAGAGTTCTGTATGGTGATGACCAACAGCGCGGGCGGCGGACAGATTACGGTGGACGAGACTATGGAGGAGATAAACAGCGTGATTCCCGCCGGTATGCTGGCTGATTTCAAAGCCCGTATGAGGGTGTCCGATATCCGCGGAAAGATCCTTTTCATACACCGTAATGTACCATCTGATGGTGTTGATGCACCCGGTGCCGTGGTTCGCGGCTGGCCGGGTAACGGCAGCTCCCGCCGGGCACGCCTGCAGTTATCCGTAGGTCCGGGCGCAGAGCTTTGGGCTCAGGATTATTTCACGTCGGGCAGCAATGATGCTGATGCCTATCTGCAGGGCAAATGGGATAAGATGTACGGCCTGCTGAAGGCGTTCAGTGTTGCCGATGACGGAGTGTGGTGCATAAACCATGCATCGGGTTATACAGGAACCGGCGTAAGGACCAATATCGGTAAGAACGCCCGCAACACAAATGCCCGTCTGCTTGACTGGTTGAAAGAGAATAGACTGCCTGTGGGGATAATACCCATGGATTTTCCGTCACAGGAACTGATTGATGCAATAATTGAATGTAACAGATGAGAAAGTTATTATTTGCGTTTGCAATACTTATGCCGCTCATGGCAGGGGCACGTGATGTACAGAGTCTTGATAACGGATGGCAGTTCCTGCTTGGGGATGTGACTCTTGAGGAACTCGACGGCAGCACGGGCTGGCGCCAGGTGAATGTTCCGCATGATTGGAGCATCGAGGGTGAGTTTGACCGCAGCAACCCTACGGGACAGGGAGGTGCATATCTTCCTGCGGGTATTGGATGGTACCGGAAAACAATCAAGACCGATATCGGACCCGATGAGCGTCTGTTCCTGGAGTTTGACGGTGTGATGGCCTGCAGCAGCGTATATGTGGACGGCAAGCTTGCGGGATTCCACCCCAACGGATATGTGGGTTTTATATATGATATCACGGACCTGGTTACGCCCGGTAAGGATGACGTGGTTGCTGTGCGTGTGGATAATTCAGTCCAGCCTGCATCCCGATGGTACACCGGCAGCGGCATAAACCGGCATGTCAGGCTGGTACGCAAGAATGCATGTCATTTCCCCAAGGATGGTGTATTCGTATCATTTGATGACGGCAAGCTCAATGTCAAGGCTACTATATCGAATTCATCGGACAAATCCCGTAAGGTAAGACTCCAGTTCTTGCTTAAGGATGCCGGCGGCAAGGTGGTTACCCGTGGAAACGGTTCAGATATTCAGATAGCTCCGGGAGAGCAGACTGAACTTACCTTGAATGCAGCAGTGAAATCACCACATCTATGGTCATTGGATGATCCCTATTTATACACGCTGGATGTTTCCCTGTCTGATGGTCGCAATGAAATAGATTCGCATACCGTTACCACCGGACTGCGCACAATCCGTTTTGACAATGAAAAGGGATTCTTCCTGAACGGACAGAATATAAAGATGTACGGAGTCTGCCTGCATTCCGATGCCGGTGCATTGGGCACAGCTGTGCCTGCATCGGTCTGGGAGTACAGGCTGGAGCAGTTGCGTGGGCTGGGCGTCAATGCCATAAGGATGGCGCATAATCCGGCCGACCCTGTGCTGATGGAGCTTTGTGACCGCATGGGATTACTCTTTATGGCGGAGTCTTTTGATACATGGAACTCCCCCAAGAACCATGCCGAGAAGGGTTACAATCTCTATTTTGATGAGTGGTGGGAGCCTGATACCCGCGCCATGGTGGAGCAGGCCCGCAACCATCCCTGTGTGGTTATCTACAGCGTGGGCAATGAGATTCGTGACAACCTTAACAACCCCGATGGTTTTGAAAAGTACCGCAAACAGCAGGACCTGATACACTCTCTTGATAATACCCGCCCGGTTACCATGGCGCTGTTCCGCCCCAACTCATCGGGGGTATATAAGAACGGGTTTGCCGAGATGATGGATGTGGTGGGCCAGAACTACCGCGTGGATGAACTCAAGGCATATCACGATGCTCATCCTGAGAAAGCTATCATCGGAACGGAGAATACGCATGATGTCCAGTCGTGGCTCATGCTCCGTGATGACCCGTCATTGTGCGGACAGTTCCTGTGGGCAGGTATTGACTATCTGGGTGAGGCCGCCTGGCCGCAGGTGATGTGGAGTACCTCACTGCTTGATGTGACAGGCGGAGTCAAGCCCGCCGGTCTGCAGCGTGCCAGCTGGTGGCTGGATTATCCCTATGTGGCATTTGCGCGCCATGCCGATAATAACGGTGCCGGTCCGCTCATCTCCGACTGGACTCCGGCCGATATGGATACGTATGATCAGGCTGTAATAGAGGTCTACTCAAACTGCCAGGAGGTTGAACTGCTGCTTAACGGTGAATCTCTGGGCCGACAGCCTATGCCTAATAACGCTCGCCCCGCATTGTTCACCGTGAACTTTAATCCCGGCAAGTTGGAGGTTGTGGGCTATAACAATGATGTTGAAGCAACCCGATGCTTTGCCAGAACCGCCGGTGAGCCTGCGCGCATAGATATGGAGAGAATTTCAGATAATCCCGTAGAATCTGATTCTGTTGAGATAGTCTCCATACAGATAACTGATAAGGATTACGTAGTATGCCCTAACAGCGACCGCAAGCTCCGTCTTGAAATATCAGGAGCCGAAATCCTGGCCGTTGACAATGCCGATGTTCTGGCACACGAAACCAATCATAAGAGCTTGGAGTTCAGCACTTATCAGGGTAAGATGGTTGTTTATATCCGGCGTAAAGGGGATTCTTATACGATTACCGCAACCGATAGTCCGTGGGGCGGGACACTCTCGGGCTTGTTTACGTGTCCGTAAACACCCAGCCAATGAATTGGCTGGCTACCCCTATCATGTGCCTAACGGCACAAAATAATGCCGTGGGCATTAGATTATGGTAGCCAGCCATTTCAATGGCAGGATTATTAGCGTATAAACCATTTTAATTGTCTCATACCGTAGGTATGGGATAAGGGTAGCCAGCCATCTTAATGGCTGGATTATGAGCTTATAAACCATTTTAATTGTCTCATACCATAGGTATGGGATAAGGGTAGCCAGCCATTTCAATGGCTGGGTTATTGGCGTGCATACCATTTATATTATACCAATGCCGTAGGTATTGGATATGAGTAACCAGCCGTTTTAACGGTTGGAGAGGCTTTATCTGAGCTGGGCTTTGACCTCGGTGATCATGTTTTTGTGCTGTTCGTCCTCTTCGGTGAGGGTGGAGGTGAGCTTGATCTCGCCGGCCTTGTCCTGGGTTGAGAATGAACCGCTGTACAGAAGTATGCTGTTGAAGTAGAGTGTGGCCTCAAGATAGATCTTGTAGTTGCCGGCGGGAACAGCTTTTCCATCGGCATCCTTGAAATCCCAGGTAAAGGTCTGCACTCCGCTTTGTGAGGGTGTTGCTCCTGTTACGGCGTCAATCTGCTCATCGGTCATCTCCTCAGCCTTGGCGTTCTTGACCCAAGTGGGAACGCAGGTGGGACGGAATGTATAACCGCGACGACCGCCACGGCCCTTTGATGTGAATGATGTTACGGTAAGTGTGCGAACCACTTTGCCCTCTGTATTCTCAATCCAAACGGCATATTGGTTGGAGCCGGCGCCGCTCTGTTTCTGATAATTGAATGACAGTTCTACCGATGTTGCGTTCTTGGCCTGCTGTGCCATGACCGGCATGAACATGAGTGATGTCAATGCTGCAATGATAAGTGATCTTGTCTTCATATTATTAAGGTTATTGTTGATTGTTTGCGGCAAAGATAATGAATAGAGACTATTTTCAATACATTTGCAGTCCGATAAACCTTAAATGACATGACACTTAAAGAATTCCTCAACAAGGGCGATAAATTTGCCAAATTCATTGGTATAGACCTTACAGAAGTCAAGCCCGGATCGGCCAAGGCAACCATGACCGTAACTGAGAACCATATGAACGCCGGCAACATCTGCCAGGGTGGGGCGCTGTTCACGCTGGCAGACCTGGTTTTTGCCGCACTGGTCAATCAGGGTGAGAACATGGCGTTTGCCATCAACTCCACCATATATTATCACGTATCGGCCAAACTGGGCGACGTTCTTACCGCCGAGGGCCACTTTACCAGCCGCCATCCCAAGATTCCGGCAGCCGTGGTTACTGTAACAGACCAGAACGGTACCATCATCGCCACTTTCCACGCTCAGGGTTACACCAAGCGTATGCCGGCTCCATTCGCCGGTCTTGAGTGACACTTTGATTAAGAAAACCCCATTTGCCGATACTCCTGTAGGGTGTCGGCAATTTTTTTTGAACAAAACGCAAAAATATTTTCAGAAATTAACATCTGTTTCAAATTATTTTATATCTTTGCCATAGAAGGGTGGTAGACACCAACATGCCCATTATTTATAAAAAGGATGGAACAATTAAATGCAGATGATTATGAAGGACTGGAAATTTGAAAAGGACAATGCTGCTGCTGACAACAGCTCAGTAAAGGCGGCACAGAGTGTGGATGACAATGTAAATTCCAGATGGACCGCAGGCTTTCCGAGCCTTTCATTGACATCGTTGTAGGGTTATCTAACTGAGTTCAAAAACTTATCGGCCATTCCGCCAACTTTCGCTGGGGTTTGGTCGATCTTTTATCTCCAGTCGTACCCAATCTGGGTACAACTGACTAGTCTCATTATTTACAATAGTAGAAATTAAGAGGCCTATTCAAGCTTCTTACCTTTAACCTTTGTCATATTAGCATCTTTTATTGGTAAGACTATAAGAAAGTGAGTCCATGACAAATGTGTCACCAGTGGTGTCACAATCTTTCTTCAAATTTAGTGGTTTGATTCCAGACAATCAAGCACTAACAAATTATTATGCAAGGGTGGGTACAGATTGTACCTATCCTATAATTCCAATAAGACAACAATAAGTGGGGTACAATTTGTACCCCTGTTGAGTATTGTTCTGTAAAAATTGCAGATTCGTGGGGACGATTTGTCCCTATGTAAAATAAAAAAACTGCGTCGATTTGTGCGCTAATTCATTCAAAAAGTGTAATTTTGCGAGCCGATTATTATCAACCTTTGCATAAAAGGTTAGTTATTAACGTGTTAAACCCCCGAGTGCGGGTTCTGCGGTATAGCGTAACCGCTGAGCGCAAGCGTTTAGGGAGTTTCCGGGACGTCGGGAGACGGAGAGGTTGCGTAGAGTAATGAATGTTTAATTATTGATTTAAAGTTTAGAATGGATACTTTAAGTTACAAGACTGTTTCGGCCAATAAGGCTACCGCTAATAAGGAATGGGTCGTGGTTGATGCCAAGGACCAGGTTCTGGGCCGCTTCGCCGTGAAGGTTGCCAAGCTGCTGCGCGGTAAGTATAAGACAAATTTCACTCCGCACGTTGACTGCGGTGACAATGTTATCGTTCTTAATGCCGATAAGATTGTCCTGACTGGTAAGAAGTGGACTGACAGAGTATATCTGCGTTATACCGGTTATCCCGGTGGTCAGCGCGAGATGACTCCCGCCCAGCTGATGGCTAAACCCAACGGCGCTGAGAGACTTATGACTAAAGTTGTTAAGGGAATGCTGCCCAAGACAAAGCTCGGTGACAAGCTCATCGGTAACCTCTATGTATATGCTGGTACAGAGCACAAGCATGAGGCACAGCAGCCCAAGGCAATAGATATCAATTCACTTAGCTAATTTTAAAGAGAATGGAAGTAATCAACGCAATAGGTCGCAGAAAAAGCGCCGTAGCACGTGTCTTCGTTACTGAAGGAACTGGTAAGATTACCATTAACAAGAGAGACTTGGCAGTATACTTCCCGTCATCACTGCTTCAGTACGTAGTTCTCCAGCCTCTTAAGAAACTTGAGGTTGCTGAGAAGTATGATATCAAGGTTAATCTGGACGGTGGCGGTTACAACGGTCAGGCAAACGCACTGCGTCTGGCTATCGCCCGCGCTCTTGTCAAGATCAATCCTGATGACAAGAAGACTCTTCGTTCAGAGGGCTTCCTGACCCGTGACTCACGTTCTGTTGAGCGTAAGAAGCCCGGTCAGCCCAAGGCACGTCGCAGATTCCAGTTCAGCAAGCGTTAAGCTCTGGATATATTCCCATGCCTGTACATTATTTATATACAGGCCTACGGGATCTGTGTTTAGTATCTAAACTGTCGGGATCTGCCGCATAAGGGACAGCTACCCGACGGTTGATTTAAAAAAGAAAGTAAACAAACAATTAAAACAATTTATGTCAAGAACAAATTTTGAACAGCTTCTCGAAGCTGGTTGCCATTTCGGCCACCTGCGCCGCAAATGGAATCCCGCTATGGCTCCCTACATCTTCATGGAGCGTAATGGCATTCATATCATCGACCTTAACCAGACCGTAGCTGCCATTGATCAGGCTGCTGAGGTTCTCAAGCGTATGGCTCGTGACGGTAAGAAGATCCTTTTTGTTGGTACCAAGAAGCAGCTCAAGGAGCTTGTTGCCCAGAAGGTTTCAACCGTAGGTATGCCTTATGTTATTGAGCGCTGGCCGGGTGGAATGCTCACAAACTTCCCCACAATCCGCAAGGCTGTGAAGAAGATGGCTACTATCGATAAGCTGACTCAGGACGGAACATATTCAAACCTCTCAAAGCGTGAGATCCTCCAGATTTCACGTCAGCGTGCCAAACTGGAGAAGAACCTCGGTTCTATCGCCGATCTGTCACGTCTGCCGGCTGCCCTGTTCGTAATTGACGTGCTCAAGGAGAACATCGCCGTACGTGAGGCTAATCGTCTGGGTATCCCCGTATTCGCTATCGTTGATACCAACAGCGATCCTTCAAACATTGACTATGTAATTCCTGCCAACGATGACGCTACCAAGTCAGTTGACGCTATCCTGACCGCTTGCTGCGATGCTATCGCTGAGGGTCTGGCTGAGCGCAAGGCTGAGAAGGGTGATGAGGCTGCTGCCGATGATGAGGAGAAGGCCGAGAAGCCCCGCAAGGAGCGCATCCGCAAGGTTGCCAAGAAGGAAGAGTCACTTGATGAGGCTCCCGCTGCAGAAGAGGCTCCCGTAGCTGAGGCTGCTGCTGAGGCTCCCGCTGAGGAGGCTCCCGCAAAACCCAAGCGTACACGCAAGGCTGCTGCTCCCAAGGCAGAGGGCGAGGCTGAGGCTTGATTTTCATTAACCGTAAAAACATTAAAGAAAATGGCTGTAACACTTGATGATATTAAAGCCCTGCGCACCAAGACCGGTGCCGGTATGTCAGATTGCAAGAAGGCTCTCACCGAGGCTGAAGGCGATTTTGAGAAGGCTATTGAGATAATCCGTAAGAAGGGTCTGGCAGTTGCTGCAAAGCGTTCTGACCGTGAGGCTTCCGAGGGTTGCGTACTGGTAAAGGTTGACGGTAACTTTGGTGCTATGATTGCTCTTAAGTGCGAGACCGACTTCGTTGCCAACAACGCTGATTTCAAGGCTCTGACCCAGTCAATCCTTGACGCTGCTGTTGCTGCAAAGGCTAAGTCACTTGATGAGGTTAAGGCTCTTCCCTTCCAGGGCAAGACCGTTGCCGATATCGTTCTGGAGCGTACCGGTATCGTAGGTGAGAAGCTTGAGCTTGATGGTTACAACTACCTCGAGGCTGCTGAGCTTGCATCTTACAACCACCAGGGTAAGAATTTCCTCTGCTGCCTGGTTGCCTTCAACAAGGAGGTTGCCGATAAGGAGTACATCCACGAGATTGCTCTTCAGGTAGCTGCTCAGAATCCTATCGCTGTTAAGCCCGAGGAGGTACCTGCCGACATCGTGGCTCGTGAGAAGGAGATCGCTGCCGATAAGGCTCGCGAGGAGGGTAAGCCCGAGAACATGATCGAGCGCATCGCTGAGGGTCGTATGAAGAAGTTCTACGATGAGAGCTGCCTCCTGAACCAGAAGTACATCGTTGACGAGAAGAAGACCGTTGCCGAGTACTTGAAGGCTCTGGATAAGGATCTTACCGTAACAGCTTTCCGCAGATTCACTCTGAAGTCTGAATAATTTTCAAGATTTCTCTATAGAAAAAGGAGGCTTTCCGTTTGGGAAGCCTCCTTTTTTATATATCCATTAATATCCAGCCAATGAATTGGCTGGCTACCCATATCCAATGCCTACGGCATTATACTGTGCCGTTAGGCACATAATAGGGGTAGCCAGCAGTTTCAACTGCTGGGTCTTTCCAAATATAAATACGTTTCCCCGTGCGTATCCCTAATCCGCACAAGGTTTCCCATTGCACACACCAGCACGGTACCCAGTTGCAGTTCAGTAAAACCATACCCTCGCGAGCGAAGCTAGCGAGGGCGTGGTTTTACCCGGCCTGGAAGGCCGGCAGAGTGGAATGGAACGTAGTGGAATGGAACGGGTTTGGGGCGTCGCCGCCCCAAACTAAAAAAATGTCGTGTACCAAATACGCAGATAGGTTTCCAGCTAGCGACTTTTTAGGCCCTGAAAGGGCCATAAAAGTCAAAAACAACCGAGCCGCGAAGCGGCGAGAAACCCGCCGCATGGAATTACCCCTTGGTTTGTGTATATCCCAGTGCAATGAGCTTGGCTTTCAGCTTCTCCCTGAAATCCCCCTGAATGATAATCTCCCCATCCTTAGCCGATCCCCCGCACCCGCAGAATGTCTTGAGCGTGCGGGCCAGGGCGTCCATATCGGCCTGGGGACCTTGGAATCCGCTTATCACGGTCACGGTCTTGCCGCCGCGGCCGTTTTTCTCCATGCGTAGACGCAGTTTCTGTTGCTGGGGAGGCAGCAGCTCCTGCTCAGGCTCCTCATCGGTCTGATAATTGAAATCAGGATTTGTGGAGTACATCACTCCAAGACGGTCTTTCCAATCGCTGCTGCTCTTTCCCATAATAACTGCTGTTTTGTATGCCCAAAGATAGTAACTTTGTGCTGATTAAACCGCCATTTATGAAAATCATCTGCGTAGGAATGAACTACTCCAGGCACAATAAAGAACTGGGGGAAACGTTATTAAAACCGGAGAGTCCGGTCATTTTCATGAAGCCGGACTCTGCAATCCTTAGGAACCGCCGTCCGTTTTTCCTGCCGGACCATCTGGGCCGGGTGGATTATGAGACGGAGATTGTGGTGAGGATAAGCCGCCTGGGCAAGAGTATCGGCGCCCGTTTTGCAGACCGTTACTGGGATGCTGTGACGCTGGGCATTGACTTCACGGCCCGCGATATGCAGAATGACTTCCGTAAGAAGGGACTGCCGTGGGAACTGTGCAAGGGCTTTGACCAATCGGCTGTGGTAGGTGACTGGATTCCCAAGGAGCAGATTGCAGACCTGCAGGACCTGCACTTTAATCTTGACATAGACGGCAAGACGGTGCAGCAGGGACATACGGCCGATATGATATTTCCGGTTGCACGGATAATTGAGTATGTGAGCAGTTTCTGCACCCTCAAGACCGGTGACCTGATTTATACCGGAACACCTGTCGGAGTAGGGCCGGTCAGCATAGGACAGCATCTGCAGGGTTTCCTGGAAGGAAAGAACGTGTTGGATTTTCATATTAGATAGATTGATAAAGAAACTTGCCATTCTGGCCATGCTTATGTGTGCGGGCGCAGGCCTGCATGCTCAGCGAAACAGCTTTGTGGACACCGGCTGGCAGTCCATGAGGGCTGATTCCGTACGTCCGTGGAGCGGGTTCGGAATAGAGCTGGCGGGCAACTGGCAGGATTCTGTATACACGGCGTCAATTGAGTATCCAGAGCTGGTGGAGATTGGCACGGATGATCTGGAGCGTTGGGGACTCAATGCCGGTGACATCCCTGCCTGGCCCGATGTACAGACATTCATAGGTCAGTCTCACGGCAGTGCCACCCTGGATGCCGGTTTCATGCCGCTGTTAAAGAGAGACGGCGCTTTCTATGCCATAGAGTCATACAAGGCGGTAATAAGTGCCCATAAGTCAGAATTGCAGAGGGCTCCTTTAAGGAGTTCGGCAGAAAGATATACCCGTGAGTCTGTGCTTTCCAGCGGTAAGTGGGTAAAGATTAAGGTTGCGGAGAGCGGAGTCTACAAAATCACCAACAGCACGCTGCGCTCCATGGGATTCAATGATCCGTCACGTGTGCGCCTGTTTGGTTACGGCGGTGCCGTATTGCCCGAGACAGGACTGCAGGACCTGACCGATGACCTCCCGGAGCAGCCTTTGTGGCGTGAGAGCGGATTCGTGCTCTTTTATGCCCAGGGACCGGTAAACTGGAAACAGACGGCCAAGGGTTATGTGCATGAGGTGAACACCTACTCGGACTGGGGCTACTATTTCCTAACTGATGTATCGGATGCGGATATTGCATCGTTCGGCACTCTGGAAACGGATGCCTTGTCAGAGCGCATTCTGGATACATATCCTGATTATGCGGTGATTGATCCCGATGAGTTCAGCTGGTACCGGTCCGGCAGACGTATGTTTGAGTCTTATGATTACTCCGGCGGCTCCCGCACATACAAGATGCAGACTGAAGGTATCATTGCGGATAGCGTGGGCGTGACGGTGGCGTTCTCAAGTTCAGCTGCAGCCGGAGCAAGGCTTTCGGTGTCAGTAAACGGGTCTGAGACAGGCGTCATGAATCTGGGAACCTTGGGCGGACAGGATATCGCCGTGGTAAGGGAGAGGAGTTTCATAAGCCGCGGACAGTTCCGTGACGCATCTGATATTCGCCTTACGTTTGATGCCGCATCGGGCTCAAACGGACATCTGGATTATATTCGTCTTAACTATAACCGCAGTCTGGCCATGTACGGCTCCAGCACTGTGTTCAGGACGGCAAAGAACCTGAGTGACGCAAGTTTCTGCATCTCCAACTCCGCCCCCGGCGTTATGGTATGGAGGATAAAGGATGACGGTACCGCCCAGGTAATCCCCACTGAGTATTCTGACGGCAAGACCTATACGCTAAAAGCTGATTACAGCAATACGGACATACTGATTGCAGTGAACCCTGACGGCAAGTTCCCGGAACCCAAGAGCATGGGCCGTGTGGCAAACCAGAACCTGCATGGTCTGGACTCACTGGATATGGTGATCGTGGTGCCGGCATCAGGGCGGATCACGGCGCAGGCTGAGCGTCTGGCCCAGGCTCACAGGACCATTGACAGTCTGAGCGTAGCGGTCGTAAGGGCCGATATGATATACAACGAGTTCTCGTCCGGTACCCCCGATGCTACGGCAGTGCGCCGTTTCATGAAGATGCTCTATGACCGTGATGGAGCCGCTGCACCGCGTTATCTGCTGCTTATGGGACAGGGAGCATGGGACAACCGCATGCATGTGTCGGACTGGGCGGGCCAGAACCCTGATGATTACCTGCTCTGTTATGAGTCTTATGAGTCATTGAGCCATACCGCATCATATGTTATGGAGGATTATTTCGGCCTGCTGGATGATGCTGAGGGCGTGAGCCTGCTATCCGAGAAGGTTGACCTGGGTGTGGGCCGTATACCTGTCATGACAGCCGCTCAGGCCAAGAGTGAGGTGGACCAGCTGATAGATTACATGCGGGGCCGATATGCAGGTGCATGGACCAACAGGATACTGGTGATGGGCGATGACGGTGACAACAACACCCATATGAGGGATGCCAATGATGTGGCAAACCTCTACTCAGACCTCTACCCGGATATGGACGTCCGCAAGATGATGTGGGACTCATACAGGATGGAGGTATCGGCTTCATATAACGGATATCCGGGGGTACGCAAGCAACTGCTTGAGGAACTGGATAACGGTGTGCTGATAGTCAATTACTCCGGCCACGGCAGCACTGAGGTCCTGTCGCATGAGCTGGTGATAAGCAAGAATGATGTCCGCGAACTCAAGTCTCCGCGTCTGCCGTTCTGGATTACCGCATCATGTGATGTGGCTCCGTTTGATTCTCCCTTGGAGAGTCTGGGCCTGAATCTGTTTGGTAATGAGACGGGCGGCGCAATAGGAATGCTCTCAACCACCAGAACCGTATATGCGTCACTTAACAGGTGCATGAACATGAGCTTTAACCGTTACGTTCTTGCTTACGGCGATGACGGGTATCCTTATGCACTGGGCGATGCCCTGCGTCTTGCCAAGAATGAGCTGGTGACAGCAGGAAAGGGTGAGAATGACATGTCCGAGAACAAGATCCACTATGTCCTGCTTGGTGATCCGGCATTACGTCTGGCGGCTCCGCAGCTGACTGTTGTGGTTGACTCGATAGACGGGCTGGAGTCATCGGCCTTAGGGACTGTGGCAGCCGGCGCTGTCGTGACCGTACGCGGCCATATTGAGTGCGGCGGCAAGAAGATGGATGACTTTAGGGGCATGCTTTCAGGCACAGTGTATGACAGCGAGCGCCAGATAACCTGTTTTGACAATCTCAAGACCGCCGATGAGCCGTTCCGGTTCAAGTACCGTGACCGTGTGCTCTACGCGGGATCGGACTCAGTACGCGGAGGTGAATTCACTCTCACATTCCCCGTACCCATGGATATAAACTACTCCGATGAGAAGGGCCAGATAATGCTCTACGCCATCAGCGACAGTGGTTATACGGCTCACGGCCATTTTGATAACTTCACGGTTGGAGGTACTGCCGCAGGTCTGGCTGCCGATACCGTGGGACCGTCTATCGGCCTATATCTGAATACCCCGTCATTCCAGTACGGAGCAAACGTAAACAGCACGCCTCTGCTGGTTGTGGAGCTGCAGGACAGCTCAGGTATCAACACATCGGGTAACGGACTGGGTCATGACCTGCTTGTGGTGGTGGATAACAACCCCAACTGGACATGGGTGCTCAACAGCTATTTCAGGCAGACTCCGGGTGACTACACCAGCGGTACGGTTACGTTCCCCATGCCGGAACTGCCCGAGGGCAAGCACACCCTTATGGTGCGTGCGTGGGATATGATGAACAACTCACAGACCGTATATCTGGGATTCAAGGTGGTAAGTGACCTGGAACCCAAGTTTACGATTGATGTCACTGAGAGTCCTGCCCGTGAAAGCACCACATTCGTCATTACTCATGACCGTCCGGGCCAGGATGCAAGCATAAATATCCAGGTGGCCGATATGAACGGCACCCTGCAGTGGACACACTCTGAGACTGACAACAGCAACACCGGCGTCACTCTCATACAGTGGAACCTGCATGGCAACTCCGGTCACAGGATGCAACCGGGTCTCTATCTGATAAGGGCTACGGTGGGCAGCGGCGGTGAGTCGTCACATGCGTCCTGCAAGCTGGTAATTGTGGGCCGGTGACATAATAAAATCTTATTCATGTAGTTATTAGATTGTATGATAAAGAAAAACAAGATAGCAAAAGTTCTGATGACGGCGGGGATGCTCCTCTCTGTCACAGCTCTATATGCGCAGAACGAGGCCAAGAATATATTCAATCCGGTCTACACGGGTGTGACATCGCTCTCCATCGCCCCTGATTCACGTGCGGGCGCCATGGGTGACGTGGGTTGTGCCACAGACCCTTATATGGATAATAACAACCAGTACTGGAACCCTTCCAAGTATCCTTTTACCAAGAGCCAGGCCGGCGTGTCACTCTGTTACACCCCTTGGCTGCGTAAGCTGGTCGATGACATTGACCTGGCCAATCTTACCGGTTATTACAAGCTGGATGATTACTCCGCACTGAGCGGATCACTCACATATTTCTCACTGGGTGATGTATATGTGATAAACGGCAGCTCAGGTGCTGCTACATCAAGCAACATCATCATCCGTCCGTATGAGATGGCCCTGGATTTTGACTACTCCCGCAAGCTCTCTGAGAACTTCTCGGCTGCTGTAGGACTCAGGTTCATCTACTCGGACCTGCAGTATAACTATAATGATGACGTGTTCCCGGGCAAGGCCTTCTCGGCCGATATCTCCATGTTCTACCAGAACTACATCGGAGTAGGGCGCCGTGATTGTCTGCTGGGTCTGGGTCTCAATGCCTCAAATATCGGTAGTAAGATATCATATGACGGCGGTCAGACCAATGAGTTCATACCCACCAACCTGCGTCTGGGCGTATCGCTCACCGTGCCTATTGATGAGTATAACTCATTTGCCATATCGGCCGATGCCAACAAGCTGATGGTTCCCACACGTCCTACCTACCAGCAGTTCATGGAGGAGGAGCATGCAGGTGAGGACCCCAAGGACTTGCAGTACACATCAGAGTATGCCCAGTGGCTGGCAGGAACCGGTTACAATGAGATGTCTCCTATATCAGGTATATTCAAGTCATTCAGTGACGCTCCCGGCGGAATGGAGGAGGAGCTCCGTGAGATCTACTGGGGCGTAGGTGCCGAGTACAACTACAATGACCAGTTCTTCCTGCGTGGAGGCTACCACTACGAGAACGAGTATAAGGGTAACCGCAAGTATTTCACCGTTGGTGCCGGTTTCAAGATGAATGTATTCTCACTTGATGCCGCCTACCTTATTTCTACCGCCCAGAGCAATCCTCTGGACCAGACGCTGCGTTTCACCCTCTCATTTGATATGGACGGTATTAAACAGATTTTCGGCCGATGACAAACATACGCGTAGGATACGGATTTGATGTTCACCGCCTGGTTGAGGGCCGTGAGCTGTGGATAGGTGGTATCAAAATAGAGCATACCCTGGGCCTGCTGGGACACTCTGATGCCGATGTGCTGATACATGCCATATGCGACGCCTTGCTGGGTGCCGCCACACTGCGTGACATCGGCTATAACTTCCCTGATACCGATATGCAGTATAAGAATATTGACAGCAAGATACTGCTTAAACGTACTGTGGACCTGCTTGCTGCCAAGGGATGGCAGGTGGTGAATGTTGATGCCACCGTCTGCGCCGAGCGCCCCAAGCTCAATCCGCATATCCCGGAGATGCAGCAGGTTATGGCTCAGGTCATGGGCATCGAACCCGATCGCCTCTCAATCAAAGCCACAACAACAGAGAAACTGGGCTTTACCGGCCGCGAGGAGGGCATCTCCGCTCACGCTGTCGCACTCATCGAGAAGATTTAATATCTCACCCCTACGGGGTGAAAAAGAGGGTAAAGATCTCTGATCCAGCCGTTAAAACGGCTGATTACCCCTATCATGTGCCTAACGGCACAGATCTATGCCGTAGGCATAAAATAACGGTAGCCAGCCAATTCATTGGCTGGGTGTTTATGGGTCTCCCACACGTTGTTATGCCGTAGGCATGTGATATGGGTAGCCAGCCAATTCATTGGCTGGATGTTGATTGCCCCACACATTCCAATGCCGTAGGTATTGGATATTTGCTGGGCTTATTTGTAGAGCTTATTATTTCTTATGAAAGATTCCACAGCCGGAGGAACAAGATGATCTATCGGCTGGCCGTCCTTGACCATTTGACGGATCTGTGTGGATGATACATCCATAAGCGGACAATCCAGCAGAGTTACATTTCCGGATAGAGATTCTATCGGATAATCTTGACGCGGATAGACTATTATGGGGTAATTATCAAGGATAAAACCGGACTCACGCCAGTTGCTGAACTTGACCCAGTTGTCGGCCCCGATGGTGAGGATGAACCGACGGTCGGGGTAATCGGCCGATATGCGGCGCAGCGTGTTGGCGGTATATGACGGCTTGTCAAGCTTGAATTCAAAGTCCGATGCACGGATCCCCTCCATCTCCTTTACGGCTTGGGCCACCATCTCATAGCGCAGCCTGTCATCAAGCAGTATCTGGTCCGATTTCCAGGGGTTGCAGGGTGTCACAAGCAGCCATACCTCATCAGCCAATCCTTGTTCCAGCACGCTCCTGGCAATAGCCAGATGACCATTGTGCAGAGGGTTGTACGTACCTCCAAACAGTGCTGTCCTGATGGGTTCAGACATTAAGGAATGTCTTGATTGTAGATAATGCTTTCTGCTGGGCCTCCTCAAGGACGTCGTTCACGATCACGACATCAAACTTGGGGGCGAAAGTAAGTTCATAGCTGGCCTTGGCCACACGCTTGGCAATCATCTCGTCGCTGTCAGTGCCGCGTGTCTTGAGGCGGCGCTCCAGTTCCTCTACCGATGGGGGCTGGATGAACATTGACAGGGCCTCATCCCCGTAGCATTTCTTGATATTGCAGCCACCCACGACATCCACGTCAAACACTACGTTCATGCCCTCATTCAAGCGCTTTTCAACCTGCTCCTTAAGAGTTCCGTAGAAACAGCCTGAATAGACCTCCTCATACTCCAGGAAATCACCCTTGGCTATGCGGGCGCGGAACTCATCGGTTGTAAGGAAAAAATACTCCACACCGTTCTGCTCGGTACCACGCGGAGCACGGCTGGTGGCAGATATGGAGAATACCATCTTGAGCTCAGGATGCTTGAGCAGCCACTGAACGATGGTTGACTTACCGGAACCTGACGGGGCTGAGAATATAAGACATTTTCCGCGCATATGAATCACATTACGTTCAGCACCTGTTCCTTAATCTGCTCCAGCTCGTCTTTCATGCGGACCACGATGTTCTGCATCTCGGCCTGGTTGCTCTTGCTGCCTAGGGTGTTGATCTCACGTCCCATCTCCTGCGCAATGAATCCCAGCTTCTTGCCCTGTCCGTGGCCCTCCTCAAGTGTCTTGATGAAGTAATCCAGATGGTTGCTCAGACGCTGCTTCTCCTCACTTATATCCAGCTTCTCAATGTAGAATATCATCTCCTGCTCAAAGCGGTTCTCGTCATAGTTCTTGCCCACGGCATCAATCATGTTGGCGCGCATACGCTCCTTGATCTTGGCTACACGCTCTTTCTCATACGGCTCAACTGATGCCAGCAGGGCCGATATGTTGGCAATCTTCTCACGGAACTTCTTTTCCAGAGCCACGCCCTCAGCCTTGCGGTAATCAACAAGAGCGTTGATGGCCTGGTCAACGGCGGCCGATACAGCCTGCCACTCCTCTTCACTCACCTCATCCTGCTGGTTGCTGCTAACTACATCGGGCATGCGCAGGATAGTTGATATGATATCATCGGTAACCTTGTAAGAGGTCTTGCCGGCAATTGATTCAATCTGCTGCAGGTAGTTGTTGAATATGGCTGTGTTGATGGTCTGCGCACCTGTTGCAGCGGCAGCATCAATATAGAGTGAGAAATCCACCTTGCCACGCTCAAGTGCGGCGGTTATGCGTGAGCGGATATCCAGTTCCTTGTCACGGTAGGCCTGGATGATCTTGGTTGATATATCCATAGCCTTGCTGTTGAGCGACTTTATTTCAACTATCACCTTACGGTTTCCGACCTCAGCAGTAGCCTTGCCGTAACCTGTCATTGACTGAATCATAATGTGCTTTTATTTTGATGCGCAAAATTAGTCATTTTTCTTTATATTTGTGATGCCGTGGTCTAACACCAAGTTATTACCATTGTTTGCATAGAAAAGTAGAAAAATAGTGACCAATAATTGATTAATAGTAGAAAATTAGTTATTTTTGCCATGAACAAAAAGGTAAAAGACTTTATAGCCTTATTAGAGGCTAATGGCTGGACTTATTCCAGAACCAGAGGTGATCATCATGTATTTGTCAATCCTGAGGCTAAAAGATGTATTACGGTACCGGGAAGAGGAAACGATGACGTTTACAATCCTTTTTTGAAAAGGCTTCTTAAGGAAGCTGGACTTACAATGGAAGATTTTAATAAGATTGAGAAGAAGAAATGAGAACACTGAACGTAACGATTGCGCACACTGGCAATAACTATTGTGCAATGATAGATGGCCTGGACAGTATAATGGTTTCAGGTAACACTGTTGATGAGATCAAAAGGAATCTGGAATCGGCCATAGAGGAAACAATAACTGTTTGTAAGGAATCAAATATACCTGTTCCTGAGTTGTTATCGGAACCATATAATCTGGATTTCCATATGGACGTAGAGTCTTTTCTGGACTTTTACAAGGATGTATTCAGCAAGTCCGGCTTGGAGAGACTAACGGGTATCAACCAGAAACAGTTGTGGCATTATGCATCGGGCGGACGTAAGCCGCGTAAGGAACAAGTCCACAGAATAGAATCAGCATTACATAGGTTAGGTGAAGAACTTCTTTCCATTTCTTTCTAAATGAAAAAATTGATTATATTTGCAGAAAGACCATTCACAAACCAATTAATAAGAAAGGATTATGAAAAAGAAATTCATCTGCACCGTATGCGGATATGTACATGAGGGAGATGAGGCACCCGAGCGCTGCCCACAGTGTAAAGCACCCAAGGAGAGATTCAAGGAGGTAGTTGATGACGGCGAATCATTGCAGTTTGCCTGCGAGCATGAGCTTGGAACCGCCAAGAGCACTACAGAGGAGATGATAAACCACCTGCGTATGGAGTTTAACGGAGAATGCTCCGAGGTGGGCATGTATCTGGCTATGAGCCGTCAGGCTGACCGCGAGGGCTATCCCGAGGTTGCCGAGGCTTTCAAGCGTTACGCTTTTGAGGAGGCCGAGCATGCCGCAAAGTTTGCCGAGTTGCTGGGTGAGTTGGTTTGGGATACCAAGACCAACCTTGAGAAGCGTATGAAAGCTGAGCACGGAGCATGTGAAGGTAAGCTGGGAATAGCCAAGACCGCCAAGGCCCAGAACTGGGATGCAATCCATGACACCGTGCATGAGATGGCCAAGGATGAGGCCCGTCACGGAAAGGGATTCGAGGCTCTTTACAAACGTTATTTCGGCAAGTAAACCGTTTATCTCAAGTTAATTCAGGCTAAAGGCCGTACCGGGGCGGAAAATAGACCCCGATACGGCCTTTCCCTTTTGAAAAATATCCTTATTTTTGCAAGTTAATAGGAAGATAAGTAGGGATGAGTGTCATTCTGCATATAGAGTCGGCCACAGACGGTTGTTCAGTGGCTGTAAGTGATGAGGGTCAGCTGGTGTTTGACAAGGCTGACCGTGAGGGTCATAACAATGCCGTATCACTGGGCGTGCTGCTTGATGAGGCGCTGGCGCTGGTTGACAGCCGCGGCCTCAAGCTGGATGCCGTAGCAGTGAGTGAGGGCCCGGGTTCTTATACCGGCCTGCGCATAGGCGTATCCATGGCCAAGGGCGTATGCTACGGCCGTGGGCTCAAGCTGATATCGGTCTCAACCCTCAAACTTCTATGCGTTCAGCCGCTTTTGAGTCTGGATCTGCCCGATGACGCTCTGCTCTGTCCCATGATCGATGCCCGCCGTATGGAGGTCTACAGCGCCGTTTATGACCGTGCTTTGAATGAGGTGCGTAAGATCCAGGCCGATATCGTAACCCTCGATACCTACCGCGAGTTCCTGGACAGCCATCAGGTCTGGTTCATGGGTAACGGAGCCGCCAAGTGCCGCGAGACCATAAACCATCCCAACGCCCATTTTCTGGATGACATCAATCCTGAGGCCCGTTGGATGTTCCCGCTTGCCGAGCAGGCGTTTAACCGTGAGGAGTTCCGTGACGTGGCCTATTTTGAGCCCTATTATCTGAAAGATTTTATAGCTGTTAAACCTAAAAAACTGGTTTGATGAACTACAATACCCAACGCGAGAAAATGCCGATGCCCGAGTACGGACGTGCCGTACAGGAGATGGTTGAGTATGCAGTCACTATTCCTGACCGCGCAGAGCGTCAGCATTGTGCCAATACCATCATCAACATCATGGGCAGTATGTTCCCCACACTGCGAGACGTGCCTGATTTCCAGGGTAAGTTGTGGGACCATCTGGCATTCATGTCAGACTACAAACTTGATATAGACTATCCGTGTGAGATAACCCGCCTGGAGAAATCCAAGCAGATACCGGAACATATAAACTATCCCGCCGGTGATATCCGTTACCGCCATTACGGACATCTTCTGCCGTCAATGGTCAAGGTGGCAGTTGATATGCCCGAGGGTCCGGAGCGCAGCCAGCTGGTTCGCCTGCTTGCCGTGCAGATGAAGAAGGACCTCATGACCTGGAACAAGGAGATGGTAAGTGACGAGCGTATTGCCAGTGACCTGGCCTATTTCTCACATGGCCGTCTGAACCTGCAGGAGGGTGACCTGAACGTACAGTTTGCACAGGCTCCGCCTCAGCAGCGCGCCCAGCAGCACGGAAAGAAAAAGAACAAACGCAGATACTGATAGCTATGCCGTCATTTCTTATAGAGGGAGGTCACAGCCTTAAGGGGACCATTTGTCCGCAGGGCGCCAAGAATGAGGTCCTGCAGATTCTCTGTGCCGTACTGCTCACTCCTGATGAGGTGACGGTAAGCAATGTTCCGGACATTCTCGATGTAAGGAACCTGATAGATATGCTCTCACAACTGGGCGTGCAGGTACGTAATACCGCACTCGGCTGCTGGTCATTCAAGGCAGAAACGATAGACCGCGTCTATGCCGAGAGCATGGATTTTGTAACCCGCAGCGCCGGCCTGCGTGGATCAGTCATGTTGCTTGGACCGCTGTTGGCCCGTCTTGGACATGCCACCGTGAGCAAACCCGGAGGAGACAAGATAGGACGCCGCCGTGTGGATACCCATATCAAGGGTTTCCAGGCACTGGGCGCCACATTCTCACTCAATGAGGAGCGCGGATACTATGAGCTTAAGGCCAGCCAGCTGCGCGGAACATACATGCTTCTGGATGAGGCATCGGTAACAGGTACTGCAAACATCATCATGGCGGCAGTTATGGCCCAGGGTGATACAGTAATCTACAATGCCGCCTGTGAGCCTTACGTGCAGCAGCTTTGCCGCATGCTGGTACGCATGGGCGCCCGCATTGAGGGTATCGGCAGTAACCGCCTTACCATACACGGCGTAAAGGAACTGCACGGAACATCCCATAAGGTTCTGCCCGATATGATTGAGGTGGGTAGTTTCATAGGAATGGCCGCCATGACCGGCAGCGAGATAACCATCAAGGATGTCTCATACCAGAATCTGGGAATCATCCCTGACAGCTTTGCCCGTCTTGGAATCAGGATGGAGCAGCGCGCCGACGATATCTACATCCCCGCACAGGAGCATTATCAGATAGATTCATTCATTGACGGTTCCATAATGACATTGGCCGATGCACCCTGGCCCGGACTCACACCGGACCTTCTGAGCGTGCTGCTGGTTACCGCCACACAGGCCAAGGGCAGCGTCCTCATACATCAGAAGATGTTTGAGAGCCGCCTCTTCTTTGTGGATAACCTGATTGACATGGGCGCCCAGGTGATACTGTGTGACCCGCACCGCGTGGTGGTGATAGGACATGACCGCCAGTTCCCGTTGCAGGCACGCCGTATGTCATCGCCCGATATACGTGCAGGTATAGCCCTGCTCATTGCAGCCATGAGTGCCAACGGCACCAGCCGCATAGACAACATAGGTCAGATAGACCGCGGTTATCAGGATATCGACGGCCGTCTGAACGCACTTGGAGCCAGGATAACAAGAGTGGAGTGATATGATAGAGCAGAGTGAGGTACAGAGAATAGGCACGATCGTCAAGCCGCACGGAGTAGGCGGTGAGATGGCTGTGAGCGTACCTGCCGCTCTTGACTGGACCGATGACCTGGACTGCCTGGTATGCTCCATGGACGGCATACTGGTACCTTTCTGGGTGGAGTCATTGCGCGAGAAGAGCCGTACCACGCTGCTCGTAAAGTTTGAGGATGTGGATACGGTGGAGCAGACCTCGCGTTTCATGGGGGTTACGGTATATATGCCGCTCCGTTTCGTAGCCCAGAGTGAGGATGAGGATCTGGAGTGGGGACTGTTCCTGGACTGGAATGTGGTGGATGCAAAGGCCGGAAAGCTGGGCACCATACATGCTGTGGATGACAGCACGCCCAACATCCTGTTCCTGGTACGTGACGGCGAGCGTGAGCGTATCATACCCGCCAATGAAGAGTGGATTACCGGTGTGGACCGCAAGACCCGCACCCTTAAGTATAATCTCCCCGAGGGGTTAGCAGAACTGTAACATGAAGAGTATCCGTCAGAAACGCAAGGCCATAGGCCGCAAGAGCCTCTTCCGCAGGTTTGTCTATCTGTACCGCCTTACAGTGGTCAATGAGGATGAACAGCGTCGTGTATTCAGGATGAGAATATCACATTTTATCCTGACACTGACGGTTCTTGTTATTGCCGTACTTGGCGCATGGGGCGGAATAGAGGCCTACATACACTCTCCCAAACAGAAGGATGAGGCCCTTGAGGATTACAGGATACGTCAGGCCATTGTCAATGAGGCACTGCGTATAGACTCCCTGGAGCAGGTGTTTGAGATGCAGAACCGTTACATAACCAACCTGCAGGATATCATAGCCGGAACCGTTAAGATAGATACCGTTTACTCCGTTGACACGCTGGCCCGCCAGCGCAGTGAACTCCTTATGGAGCGTTCTGAGCGTGAGGAGAATTTCATGCGCCAGTATGAGGAGAATGAGCGTTACAACATCACGTCACAGTCACAACCCGTGAATGATGTGCTTACCATCAGCATGTTCCGTCCTACGGCAGGTATCGTATCCGGCAGCTATAACGCGATGGAGTCACATCTGGGAGTGGATATCGTGGCCAGTCCCAACCAGAGCGTGGTGTCTGTGCTGGACGGTACGGTACTCATGGCCAACTATACATCGGATATGGGTTATACCATATGCATAGTACATCCGGGTGAGCTGATATCGGTCTACAAGCACTGTGAGTCACTGCTTAAGAAGGCTGGTGACCGCGTAAAACAGGGCGATGTGGTGGCTCTGGTGGGCCGTGGTGAGGGTAACACCAATCATAGCTCACACCTTCATTTTGAACTGTGGTATCAGGGCCAGCCCCTTGATCCCGAAAAATATATCCTATTCCAGTGAAACAGATTGCAATATTAGGTTCGACAGGTTCAATTGGAAAGCAGGCGCTTGACGTCATTGCTTCCCATCCTGACGAATATGAAGTATATGCACTTACCGCCAATAACAGCGTGGACCTGCTTATTGAACAGGCTCTGCGGTTCAAACCCGAGGCGGTGGTGATAGCCAATGAACATCATTACCCCAAACTAAAGGAGGCCCTTTCAGGTCAGCCCGTAAAGGTCTATGCCGGTGCCGATGCAATCAACCAGATTGTCACCGCACAGCCCATAGATATAGTGCTGGCATCAATGGTGGGATTTGCAGGACTCTGCCCCACAATAGAGGCCATCAAGGCGGGGAAGGTGATAGCGTTGGCCAATAAGGAGACCATGGTTGTGGCAGGTGAGCTTGTCACGTCACTTGCACTCCAGTACAAGACTCCCATTCTGCCGGTTGACTCGGAGCACTCGGCCATATTCCAGTGCCTGAGCGGTGAGATGGACAATCCGGTTGAGAAGATACTGCTCACTGCCAGCGGCGGCCCGTTCCGCACCCTGGGTAAGGACCAGCTTGCCATAGTAACCAAGGCCCAGGCACTTAAACATCCCAACTGGGATATGGGTGCCAAGATTACCATAGACTCCGCATCCATGATGAACAAGGGCTTTGAGGTGATTGAGGCCAAGTGGCTGTTTGGCGTACCGTATGACAAGATTCAGGTTGTGGTACATCCGCAGTCGGTAATCCACTCCATGGTACAGTTTGCCGACGGTGCCATCAAGGCGCAGCTGGGTGCCCCCGATATGCGCCTGCCCATACAGTATGCGTTCTCATATCCGCGCCGTCTCAAGGCCGATTTCCCGCGTGTGGACTTTACTACCATGCATATGCTCTCATTCGAGGAGCCTGACACGGAGCGTTTCCGCAACCTGGCACTTGCATACCAGGCCATTGAACGCGGCGGTAACATGCCCTGCATTCTGAACGCCGCCAATGAGGTCTGTGTGGCCGCATTCCTTAAGGACCGCATAGGATTCCTTGAGATGAGTGACGTGATTGCCGAGACCATGGAGCGCGTACCGTTCCGTGCCAAATCAACACTTAGTGAGTATATTGAGACCGATGCCGAGTCACGCCGCGTGGCCGCATCACTGATTAAAAACTGAAAAACCAAATATTATGTCAACTTTCTGGATCAAAACAATCCAACTTATCCTTTCACTTACCATCCTTGTAGTATTCCATGAGTTCGGACACTTTCTGTTCTCACGTCTCTTTGGCGTAAGGGTAGAGAAGTTTTATGCATTCTTCAACCCCAGGTTCTCTCTTGTCAGGATCAAGAGGGTAGACGGTAAGATCAGAGTCAAGTTTTTCAGCCCCAATGTCCCTGACAGCTATGAGGAGGAGAAACACTTTAATTTTGAAGGCAAAGAGGAGATCAAATATAAACCCATTGACCTGGATACGCTCCCCGAGGGCGACTGGCGCCGTTCACCTGACAGCACTGAGTTCGGTGTGGGCTGGGTTCCGTTCGGCGGCTACTGCAAGATAGCCGGTATGATTGATGAGTCCATGGACCTGGCAGCCATGCAGCAGGAGCCCAAACCCTGGGAGTTCCGTACCAAGCCGGCATGGCAGCGTCTGCTTATCATGGTGGGTGGCGTCCTGTTCAACCTTATCCTGGCATTCTTTGTTTACTCCATGGTACTCTTTACTTGGGGAGACAGCTATGTGCCTGCCCAGGACCTCAAGTACGGAATGGAATTCAATGAGTACGCCGAGTCCTTAGGTTTCCGTGATGGTGACATAATTGTAGCAACTGACGGAATAGCTACCTGTGAGTTTGACGGTGACCTTTACCGTGCCATAGCCAAGGCCGATAAAGTAACTGTCCTGCGTGACGGTCAGGAGATAGACCTTGACATGCCAAGAGAGCTCTCTCTGTTTGATTTTACCCGTGAGGTACCGTTCGTATCCATCTTTAGTCCAATGACTATTGACAGTGTGGTTACAGAGGGCGCATGCACAGGAGCCGCAAAGGCCGGTATCATGAGAGGTGATACAATCCTTGCTGTCAACGGTCAGGATGCCGCAACCTGGACATCATTCCAGATAGTCCTGGCAGATCTGCGTACCCGCGCTCAGGACTCATATGTGGACCATAACCTCCAGATTGTCATAGGACGTCCGGGTGTAGGTCGTGACACACTTACCGTTACTGCCGATGAGGAATTCCGTTTAGGTATCCAGCACATAACAGATGAGTATGAACCCGTTCATGTAGATTACGGTTTCTGGGCATCCATCCCTGCCGGTATCGGTTACGCATGGAACACCCTGAAAGGTTATGTAAGTGATTTCCGCTACGTGTTTACCAAGGAGGGTGCCAAGAGCCTGGGCGGATTCGGCACAATAGGAAGCATATTCCCTTCACAGTGGAACTGGCATGCATTCTGGCTCATGACTGCATTCCTCTCCATCATCCTGGCATTCATGAACATCCTGCCTATACCGGCACTTGACGGCGGTTATGTGCTGTTCCTGCTGGTTGAGGTAATATCGGGCAAGAAACCGGGTGACAAATTCCTGGAGGTAGCCAATACCATTGGCATGGTGATCCTGTTCGGATTGCTCATATTTGCCAATCTCAATGATATAATCCGATTGCTGTTCTGATGGCACCTAAATCACGTGAGACATTCGGCAGCCGTATGGGCATGCTTCTGGCTATGGCAGGTTCGGCCATCGGCCTGGGTAACATATGGCGTTTCCCATATACGTTAGGACAGAACGGCGGGGCTGCGTTCCTGCTTATTTACGTACTGATGCTGGTGCTGATATGCCTCCCGGTTATGATATCGGAGTACCTTATAGGCCGCCGTGGCGGTTCCAATCCTTTCCGCACGTTTGACATACTGGCTCCCGGCACCAAATGGCGCTGGATAGGCTTTATGGCAGTCCTCTCATCGGCCTGCATATTGTCATTCTATTGCGTGGTGGGCGGATGGTCTGTCAAGTATCTGGCCGATGCCTGCTCGGGCGTGCTCATGTCTTTTGACGGTGATTATTCAGACTTTTTTGGCTCATTCATAAGCAATCCGTGGAAACCGTTGCTTTACACGCTCCTGTTTCTTGGAATAACCGGTCTTATCATAGCCTTAGGGGTGCGCAAGGGTATTGAGCGCATGTCAAAGCTTATGATCAAGATCCTGTTCCTGATAATCGTGCTGGTTGTGATCCGCTCGCTTACGCTGCCCGGTGCAATGGAGGGCGTACGTTATATGTTCGTACCGGATTTCAGTAAGGTTACGGCCGATACATGCATCGCCGCAATGGGACAGGCATTCTTCTCACTCAGTATAGGATGCGGCTGTATACTTACCTATGCGTCTTACGTAGACAAGAAAGAGAATATTGCAGCCTCATCGGCCTGGATAGCGTTCTTTGATACCACATTTGCCATCATTGCCGGTCTGGCCATAATTCCGGCCGTTTATGCCATTGCCCGGATAAACGGTGTGGATCCCAATGTCAGTGCAGGCCCCGGACTGGTATTCATCACTCTGCCGGGCGTGTTCAAAGCCATGCCTCTGGGTGGGGTGGCAGCACTGCTCTTTTTCCTGGCACTGCTGCTGGCTGCCATAACATCGGCCATATCACTTATGGAGGTTGTGGTGGCGTTCATCATAGAGGAGCTGCGCCGCTCACGTGTACGTGCCGTGGTTACCTGTTTCCTGCTTTGCGGTGGAGTGGGTGTGTTCTGCTCACTCTCATTCGGACCGCTTGAGGGGTTCAAGCTGTTTGGCCTGAGCGTATTTGATTTCTTTGATTACATAACCTCCAATATCATGCTGCCCGTGGGCGGCCTGTTGCTTGCCGTATTTGCCGGCTGGAGGCTTAAACGTGCCAACTATCTGGATGAACTGACCAACAGCGGCAATCTCAATATCCCCCGCTGGCTCAGCCTCACCATCTACTATCTGCTCAAGCTCGTAGCACCGCTCGCCATCTCACTTATCTTCATCAACTGCATCCTCAACTGATGCCAAAGGGGACGGTTCTTTTTGGCTCCTTTTGAGATTAGCTCATTAATGAACAAAATAGCGCCTGGATGTTTCCAGACGCTATTTATTTAGAAGGAGCCAAAAAGAACCGTCCCCTTTGGCCCCCTGGGCTGACTGAAAATAATTGATTGTCATTTGTTTGCGTTTTTGATATATATATATATTTGCCCCTGATATATCAATATTGCATTATGAAAAGGATATTATTATGTCTGACTGCCTTAACGTACATACTTACTATTCATGCTGAGAATAATACGAGTGCAACAAGAGTATTCCAGGCCGATATTGACAGCATATACAACTTCTATATTGACTCCATAGGTTCAACAAGTGGAGATGTTGAGTTTTGTTTTCAGACTGTGTCTGGCTATCTAGTCAAGACCGATATTGATGGAACAATTTTAAGCAAAGAAAGTAATCCATATAAGTACTTCACTGTGTATGATGGAGACACTTTGATATTAAGTAATGGCTCTGTAATTAAAGGAGATGATACAATAGCAAATGCCAGAGATACACTGTGCCGTTTAATTGCGGCGTCTCATGAGGGATTATTTGTTTATTGGGGCGGAGATATAGATGCCAGAAGTGGTTCATGGTCCTGGCAGGTCCAGAATATTTTGGGAGTTGATATTATTGATAAAAATATGTTTTATTCCACTCCGATTAGTGGATTAAGTGTTTATAAGGATTCACTTTATGCTATTCAGTATTTTTATGACAGAATTGTGTCTGTCAATATCAATACGAAATATAGCAAATGCAGAGATATTAGTTTCATAAGACAACCGGTAGGAATTGCGGGGTACAAAGGACATCTTTATGTTTTTTCAAATGCTGACAGAACACTATATAGATTGGAACAATCGGATGAGACAGGATTTCATTACGTTATAACCCCGATTTCTTCTGATGTGCCGGTTTATTTTGGATTGGATGGTAAAGAATCAGATCCCAAAGAGCCTGGCATTCATATAGTGAAATACCCTGATGGGTCTGTCAAAAAACAGGTCGTTAAGTAGAATTAAGAATAACCTATTATGAAAAGTATCATTTTATCATTGTCTGGACTTGTTCTGATGTGTACAGGTTCTTACGCAGTTAATCTAGGAGATACCTTACAGGTAGATGATTTCTCATTGCAGGAGCAGAGTATAAACCTTAGAATAGGTGAAAGTTCCCAGTTGCATGTAATTCCTTCTGATGCTAAGGTCAGATGGATGTCCTCCTGGAGTCTTGCTGATAATTACGCCATTGTTGATGAATCCGGTTTTGTTACCGCCTTGAAAGAGGGTAACGAGATTGTTAGAGTGGAATCTATGGATGGCAGCATAAGCAAGCAATGTCAGGTTACCATTTCTAATCAAGGCAGTATCAGAAAAGATCAGAAATCTTTGATTCCTGCCAGTGAGTGTGAATGGAAAGAGGCCGAGTACACTCTTTCAAATGAAGGTGTGTTTAAGGTCGAAGGTGCATTCTGGGGAAGCGGAACCCAAACCAATTATCTTAAATACACGGTTACAGACCAATGCATTTTCCTAAATTTTGAGATAAATTATCAGGATTCAACAATGGAGTTTTATCCTCAGCCATTCAGCCTTGAGATCGCCAATTGTAACTCGCAGGAATATAGGGTCTATCTGAATAACAGGGCTAATACGGTTGGCGCTCAAGGGCGTTACACCATGCGTGTTGCCAAAAGAGGTTCTAATGGAACTACAGATACTCCTTTAATTCCAGTAAACAGTGATAATAACCAACCGTTTAATCTGAAAGGTCAGTCCTTACCGTCTGAACCGGATAAGGGACTCTTTATCAGTAACGGCGTTATCTATAGCAAATAGCTATTCATTATTATAGCAAACTAAAGAACGGGATGGTTGAGAGCCATCCCGTTCTTTTTATCTAAGCCTTATTGTTTACAGCTTGCCGAAAGCAGGATAGGTGCTGGCGGCATCGATGCTGAACGCAGCCTGGCAGCGGATATCCTGTGATGATGCGGCAAAGTCTGCCTTGTAGTCACCCTTTACGGTCTGCCAGTTTGATGCTGATGCGTTGAAACCGGCCAGTTCATACTCAGACAGTGTGAACTCAAGGGTCTGGCTCTCACCGGGCTGCAGCAGATTGGTCTTGCCGTAGGTCTTGAGTTCCTTGGTCAGGTTGTTTGACTTACCCTTAGGTGCCTCTATATAAACCTGTACAGCCTCCTTGCCGGCTACGGAACCGGTGTTGGTAACCTTGACGGAGAGTTTTACTACACCATCAACAACATTAGCCTGCGGCTCGCTGTAAGCGAATGTGGTGTAGCTCAGACCAAATCCGAACGGATATGATACCATCTCAGGATGACGGTCAAAATAGCGGTAACCTATATCCAGACGCTCCTTGTACTCGGTGTAGTCATACAATGCAACCTTTGCATCGGGATTGCCGCGGTTGGCGCGTGCCTGCATCTGGAGGTCACGTGCATTGACAGGGAAGTTAGCGGTTGAAGGTATCTTGTTGAAATCATTTACATATGTATCAACCAGCTTTCCTGACGGGTTAACGGCGCCCTTAAGTACATCGGTGATGGCATAACCGGCCTCCTGTCCGGGCAGTCCGGCCAGCAGGATGGCATCGGGCTGTGATTTCCAGCTGGCGGTCTCAATGGGAGCACCGATGTTCAGGATTACAACCACCTTCTTTCCTTTTGAGTGGAAAGCGTCACAAACATCCTTGATAAGGCCCTGCTCAATATCAGTAAGGGTGTAATCGCCCTCATAACCACGATCGGCAGACTCACCGCAGCTGCGGCCGATGGTGATGATGGCAATGTCACTTGCTATGGCATCGGCACGGTACTGGTAAGGTTTGCGAACCAGAGACTGCGGTATTACATGGTTGGTCAGGTTGGTGCGCATGAACTGGTTGGCACCCATACGTGTGTTATGCTCCTGTACATACTTGCTGTAGGCCGATGATACCGACGGCTCCAGATCATAACCGGCAGCCTTAAGACCCTCATCAAGTCCTACGGCATGCTTGTAGTTTACGCTACCGCTACCGGTACCTACCACATACATATCATATGAGCTGGTTCCGTAAAGGGCAATCATCTTGCAGCCCTTGGCCAGAGGCAGGGCACCGTTGTTCTTGAGCAGTACCATACCCTCGGTAGCGCTGGAACGTGCCACCTGTGCATGTGCATCCAGGTCGGGGTCATTGAGGAACTCATAACCCTGCATCTTGGGTGAGCGGGCAATGAATGCAAGTATCTTGGCTACGTTACGGTCTATAATCTTCTCATCAAGTGTTCCGTTCTGGACAGCCTCGATGATTGCCTTGATCTGGTTGGCGTTACCCGGCATGATAAGGTCATTACCGGCCATAACGGTAGCGATGGCATCACGGCCGCCGCCCCAGTCGGTCATTACCATACCTTCAAATCCCCACTCTGTACGCAGTATGCTGTCTATAAGGGTGGCGTTCTCAGGTGCATATGTGCCGTTGATCTTATTGTATGATGTCATGACAGCCCAAGGCTGTGACTCACGTACTGCAATCTCAAAACCCTTAAGATAGAGCTCACGGGCAGTCTGCTGGTCAATCCTTACATCATTGGCCATGCGGTTGGTCTCCTGGTTGTTAAGTGCGTAATGCTTGATGGTGGCACCGACGCCGTTTGACTGCACGCCACGTACCATTGCTGCTGCTGTCTTACCTGATATGACAGGATCCTCTGAGTAATACTCAAAGTTTCGGCCCAGCAGGGGGTTGCGGTGTATGTTCAATGCAGGAGCAAGCAGACAGTCGGCTCCGTAGCGCTTTACCTCATCACCTATGGCAACACCTACCTCCTCAACCAGCTGCTGGTTCCAGCTCTGGGCAAGCATGGTAGCTACGGGGAATGATGTGCAATAATAAGTGTTTTCATCACCCTGTCGTGTGGGGTTGATTCTGAGTCCGCCGGGGCCATCGGGCAACATCACTGACGGGATACCCAGACGGGGTATGGGATAGGTCTGTCCGGCGCAACCGGGGATAAGGTTCTTGGCATCCTTTATCTCCTGCGCGATGTCATTGCCGTTCCAGGCACCTACACCTACCAGAAGGTTTACCTTCTCCTCAAGGGTCATGGCGGCAACCACCTTCCTTACGGGTGATTTTCCGAACTGCGGAATACGGTTACATGAGACTACTGTCAATGCTGCTATGGCAGCACAGATAACTGGAAGAAACTTTCTTTTCATAAAATAGTTAGTAATATAATAAGGTTAAACTATCTCATTTGGGTTCCAGGCCACGTTTGCGGGCCTCGTCAACCATGAAGCGGAAAGCATCGTCATGCTCATTGGGAATGATTCCGTCCAGGATGGCATCCTTTATGGCGGCTTTGAGTTCACCCACCATAGCTGTAGGCTCAAGCCCGAATGTGCGCATTATCTCCAGGCCGTCAACCGGGGGCTGGAAATTACGTATGCGGTCACGCTCCTCCAGGTCCACCATCTTGCGGCGTACCAGCTTGAAGTTCTCCAGATGACGTTGTTTTTTCTGCTCGTTCTTGGAGGTGATATCGGCCTCACACAGGGTCATCAGGTCATCAATGTCATCGCCTGCATCAAACAGCAGACGGCGTACGGCCGAGTCCGTAACCTCATCATCAACGATAGCAATGGGGCGCATGTGCAGCTCAACCATCTTCTGCACATATTTCATCTTCTCATTCTTGGGCAGTTTCATGCGCTCAAAAATGGCCGGAATCATCTTCATGCCCACAAAGTTGTGGTTATAGAATGTCCATCCGTGGGCAGGCTCCCATTTCTTGGTGCGGGGCTTGCCTATGTCATGCAGCAGGGCGGCCCAGCGCAGCCACAGGTCATTGCTGTTACGGGCCACGTTATCCAGCACCTCAAGGGTATGCAGGAACACATCCTTGTGACCGCGGCCGTTCACCGTCTCAACACCCTGCAGTGCCGTAAGCTCAGGGAAAATCAGCTCCAACAGACCGCAACGGTCCAGGTCAATGAATCCCTTGGAGGGTATGGGTGCCAGCAGAATCTTATTGAGTTCCTCGGCTATACGCTCACGGGATATTATCTTGATACGTTCACGGTTTTTCTCAAGTGAGCTGAACGTCTTGTCCTCTATATAGAAATTGAGCTGTGTGGCGAATCTTATGCAGCGCATCATGCGCAGGGGATCGTCACTGAAGGTGATCTCCGGGTCAAGCGGAGTACGTATTATGCGGTCCTGCAGGTCATCTATACCTCCAAACGGATCAACCAGCTCTCCAAAACGCTCTGCATTAAGGCATATCGCCATGGCGTTTATGGTAAAGTCACGGCGGTTCTGGTCATCCTCCAGGGTTCCGTCCTCAACAATTGGATTGCGTGATTCACGGTGATAAGACTCCTTACGTGCACCTACAAACTCCACCTCCAGGTCACCCTTCTTGACCTGTGCGGTACCAAAGTTCTTGAACAGGCTCACGTGCGCCCCTCGGCCCAATGCCTTGCCGTAGGCCTTGGCCATCTCCAGACCACTGCCTACAACCACCACATCGATATCCTTGCTGGGACGTTCCAGGAAAAGGTCACGTACATATCCACCCACTACATAGCACTCCAGCCCCAGACTGTCGGCAGTCTGAGACAGCAGCCTGAACTCCTTACGGTCAAGCAGCTTGGCCAATTCATCGTCACTGTATATCTTCATATCTGAGTATCAGCATACAAAAGTAACCAAATTCGGGTATAGGAGATTAGTAAAAAGAGTACTTTTGCAGCAATCAAATAAATAAAAACAGTCATGATGAAAAGGATATTTGTCATACTCGCCGTATGCACCGTTCTGGGCGGTTGCGCAGAGAATGTGGAGAAACTGGCAGGACGCCATCTGGATAATGCCAAGGAGGCTTTCAGCATAGGTAACTACAATATCGCCAAGCAGGAGATTGACAGTATAAAGATACTCTACCCCAAGGCCTTTGAGACACGCCGTCAGGGAATAAAGCTCATGCAGAAGATTGAGGAGACAGAGCAACTGCGCGCCATCCAGTATGAGGACAGCATGATTGCCGTCAGCCAGGCCGCATTTGACAGGATCAAGGCCGATTATGCATTTGAGAAAGATGAGCAGTATCAGGACATAGGTCTCTATACAATCAAAAGCCAGGCACCCCAACGCAACACAGACCGCACATACATACGTGCACAGGTTGACGAGCTGGGCCATATGACACTGATATCCAGCTACCGCGGCAGCTCATACATTCACCATGACTGGCTTAAGCTTAGTGTGGGTGATCTCTATGTAGATACACCTGAATCCAAGGACCGTCATGAGTTCATGGACCTGGGCGTCTATTATGAGTGGCTCAGCTTCATTAACGGCAATGACGGTGGTGCCGCCGCATTCATAAGCGCCAACAAGGACGCCAACATCACATACACCTTATACCGCAAGACCGGCCCCGACAGCAGCCGTCCCGTATACCGCAACCTCAAGCTCAACAAGGATGACCGCTACGCCATAGCCAAGCTCTATGACCTGTCACTTGTGCTGCTCTCCCTTAACGAGCACAAAGCCGCCCGTGAGGAGGCCGACCGCCACCTCAAGTTCATCCGCTCCAGGATGGAGGAGAGTGTAGAATAATGAGGAAAAAAGGGGACCAAAGGGGACGGTTCTTTTTGGCTCCTTTTGATATAGGCTCATTAATGAACAAAATAGCGTCTGGATAATATCCAGGCGCTATTTATTTAGAAGGAGCCAAAAAGAACCGTCCCCTTTGGCCCCCTTTGCCGGCTTTATCTGCTCAAGGTAAACTTCAAGCTGAACCCAGCATCGTGAGTGCTGGTGGGATATGATGAAGTTGATACCAGCGGGAAGTTGCTCTGGTAATCATAGTAGAAATTCATGGTGAGCATGCGGCTGTAGGCGTAATCGGCCTGGAATGAGAACTTGAATGCGCGGTTGCCGCTGGTGGCCTGTGTGGTCTCCTCACGCAGGTTGCGGCACAGGGCGTTCTGGTTGCGGTATGAGAAGTCCGCGCTCAGATTCAGGTCATTGCTAATGGCGGTACGTCCGGTGCCGGGTCTTGCGCCAAACAGCTTGAGTGCTTTGACCTTATAGCTGGCACCTGCGGTTATGTCATCGGATGTGGTCTCCACAACCTGGACTGCGGTGGTGCTGAGCGTGAGCACGCGGGTCTTGCGGAACTCCAGACGGGCCGATATGTCATTATGGAATGTCATGTTCACGCCGCACAGAGGTGCGAATGACTCGTTTATGGATACGGCGCTTATGTTATACATGGTGCTGGGCACGGGATTGCCGCTGGTTACATCCTCAATGAATCCGCGTCCGTTCATGTACTCCACGTAGCTGTTTATGGTGTTGAAACTGCCCACAGCATAGACGCTCTTATAGGCATGGGTCAGGTTGAAGCTCTTGAAGTATTTCTTAAAGAACGGCAATCTGGCCAGACCGCTGTAGGTGAATGACCAGTTGGGCAGCATACTGAGCATGCCCGGTATCAGGTCAAGCGTGGCCTTATGGGCGTCACGTCCGGTATATGCAGCTAGGAACGCGGGTATGAGCACATCCGATGAGTACATGTCCACGCCGCCGTTGGCGCTGTTGTAGGGCTGTCCGGCCAGAGCGGTACCCTGCGGGTAGCGTGCTCCCTCATACTGCCTCTCTATACGGTCACGGAAGGTGGGCAGGCTGTTTATGAAACGTTCAAAGCTGCGTGAGCGGTAGTTGTTGGCCGATGAGTGACTCTCAAATGCGCTGCCTATGGTGATGGTCGTCATGTTGAAACTGCCGCCGCGGGTGGTAGGCATGCCGGTATACATATACTGTATGCGGTTGGAGCCTGACTTGTTCCAGCTGGCATTCATGTCAATCTTGATGTCACGGAACGGCTCTACGGTCATCTTGAGCTGCAGGTCCTCAGTTGCTGTGGATGCGGCGGTGTGGGCTATGCTGTCACCTGACAGCAGCCATCCGTTATCCATAGCCTTGTACAGGTAGGTGTCATCGGTCAGACCGAACGCAAAGTCCAGACCCGGAGCCATGATTCCGCTGGTGTTGTTCTGTCCGAACATACGTGAGTTGGGCATGAATCCGGGCAGTGTCATGGAGTAGTCATTGCGGTATGACAGTGATACGTTACGTACCATCATGAGCATTCTGAGTGCCACATCCGTTCCCTCCTTGAAGTTGAATTTCTTCTTGCGGGCGGGCATATCGGGATCCTGGGTCATCTTAATCACCACGTTGAGGGTGTCACGTACCTTGATTGATATGCTGTCGGCACTGAGCTTGCGGTATTTGAGCTTTACGTTCTTGCCGTCCTTGGTGGTGGCTGTGAACAGGGTGTTACGGGTACCCAGGGAGTGTACGATGACGTTGCGCTTGCCAGGTGTGAGAGTTACCTCCTGCTGGAACCTCTTGTTACGGCTGGCCGTAAGCTGGTTGATATTGGAGTTGGTGCTGTTTGCGTAGAGGTTGTTTATGCGCTGCAGCTTCTTTGACTTGTTGTAGAGGTTGAGCAGGTTGAACCTACCGTTCAGGCTTATTGAACGGCGGTTGGTTATGATGTTTCCGTAGTTTGCACCGTTTGCATAGGTGGTACCGCGGTTCCATGAGTAGCTGGAGTTGAATCCTGCATCGGCGGTCATCCAGTCAAACAGCGGGATCTTGTTGAGCGGTATGTTGTATGATGCGTTGAACGTCTGGCTGTAGTCAAGCGGACGTCCCAGATTCATCAGGCTTATCTTGACAGAGTCTTTCCACAGCTGATACTGGTCAGGGTAGAGGTCCTTGTTCACTACCATGTACGGCTCCTCAATCTCGGCCCTTGTCCTGGCACTGAATGAGAGCTTTATGAGCTGGAGCGGATCCCAGCGTACGGAGAGATCGCGGTTCCAGTAGAACTGCTGTGAGAATGTGACAGGTATGCCTTCCTCACCCTCCAGGTCGCGCTCCTGCAGCTCATGGTAGCTGCGCTGCAGTCCGGTGTTGAATGAGAAACTCTGCGGCAGGAAATTGATTCTGGTATCCTTTACTATACTGAACCATTTTGCGTCATATCCAATCTCCGAGAACGGCGCCCATCCCTTAAGTCCGGGTGAGTAGCTGTAATCCATTGCTGCCCTCCAGTTAAGGTCATGCTCATATTCTATGGTGCTGTTGCTGCGGTCACTCACGCTCTCGGAGTAACTGAATGAGAAGTTTGCGGGGTCATACGGCATGGGCTTCTCACTGCTTATGTTGACCTTGGCGTTGGATATGCTGAAATTATGGCTCTCCCTGATATCCTGCGATATGCTCTTAATCGAGTCGCGTGCATGTCCCTCGGGGTATGACTCTATCACATCATCCAGCAGCAGGTCCGTATCATAAGGACTGTACTTGGGCGATGTCTGCTCCCTGGTGTATGAGTAGTAGACGGGTATGGATATGTGTGAGTTCTCGGGCAGGAAACGTCCTACGTTGGTGCTTGTGGTGATGGAGTACTTGTAGTAGTCATCGGTCTTGCGGTCCTTGATGCTCTGCTCCAGACCTCCGTAACCGGCAGTACTCATCTGTCCGGAGAGGTCAACCGATACCAGGTCAGACAGTCTCAGGCCCAGTGTGCTGTGTGCAGCCACGCCACCCTTGCTCTCATAACCTACCAGACGCAGCTCATTCACCCAAACCTCGGCGCTGCGTGTACTCATGGAGTTGTTGCGCACACCTATCATTATGGCACGTACATTGCCTATCGACGGGTTACCTACAACGCTGATGCGGTTCTCGGGGTTATTGGGGTCATACTCGCTGTAGACCGATGAGCTGCTGATGTTACCCAGATTCTTCTGTACGTTGCGGTTGTTCTTGACCTGGGTCAGTATGTCAAAGTCTATGTCCAGCATGTTCCTGTCGGGCCATACCATACGGCGGTCTGTCTCGCTGGTGCCGCTGTAATGTCCGGCGGGAGTGAGAACCAGCGGTATCTCATACTCGTAGTAGTTGCCTGAGTAGTCCGATCCCAGACGAATGAATACCGATATGTCACCGTCATGCAGCGTACCGTCATCAGGAACCACTGCCTCGGCATGGCTGAACATCTGAATGCGCTTGTACTTGCGCAGGTCAAGTGAGCTCTTCTTGTAGATACCGCGGGCCTCGCCGGCACCCAGTCCTGTCACCTTGAGGCTCATAGCCTGCTCGTTATCCTGAACCAGCTGTACCTGTGTGGGATCAAGTATACGGGTTACACCTGGCGGAACCACATAGTTCACGGGCTGGCGGTCACCGTTCTCCTCAATATTGACCGATGTGGCCGAGAACTTGCCCGATATGGTGGGAGTGCGGTTGGTAGCACTGTATATGGGCTGCTCGTAGTTACGCCACTGGCTGGTCATGAGTTCAAGTGATCCGAAACGGACATGAACCTCATCCGTAAATCCGGTCAGGTACATGCGCATGAACCTTATTGAACTGAAATCACGGATACCGCCCTCGGTCTTCTCATATTCTGTAATAGGTACGCGGAAACAGTACCAGTTTACGGTCTCGGTATTGCCGTTACGCAGCTTTACCTTGACCTCACGCTTATCGGATATGTAGTTGCGTCCTATCTCCAGGTCGGCCGGACGGAGTGAAATGCGGTACTGGAAGTATTTCTCATACTCATCCATGGTGTAGTCACCGTTGGCATCCTCCACATCAGGGGTGGTACGTGATGACTGGTCATAATTGGTACCGCTGTTGGCCGAGTTGGGTGAGTTGCCCTCAGTGCCGTTGTACTTGCGGTAACGGTCCAGCACAGACATCTGAGCGTCATCATAGTCCGATCCGCGGTAGTAGTGGTAGGTGTCGGCCGCGGGATCATCATATATGGCGCTATATACCTCAGGTTTTACTGTGCCGCGTATCTGGCTCAGGTATGTGGCATATGCTGGCCAGGTCCTCTCCTCGGCCGATGACAGACCGTTCAGTCCCACATCCTGGAGCTCACGGCTGTCGGCGTTGTTGTTGTCAAATGCGTAAACCAGGCTCTTGCCGGTGGGTACCTTACCCCAAACGGATGCAGCCCATTTGGCCGAGTCGCCGTCCACAGGCAGGCCGTTCTCAAAGAACTTCTTGCCGTCCAGCAGCACATCCTCAGATACCTCTCCCAGGTTCAGGTACAGGTCACCGCCGGCTGCAGCGGGGTTGTAGATGAACGGGTCAAGCATCCAGAACTCTATGTACTCTATGTTGGCAGCCTCAAAGTCAGTGGTGGTGAGACGGCGCATAATACCGCCCCAGTTATCCTGCGGGTTACTCAGATGACCGTCGGCATCAAGGTTGGGGTTCAGGTTATACGGTCCGCGCTCACTGGGATAGTATGCCAGGTTGAGTATCTGCAGGGTTGATGACTCACTTGATGTGGACTCCTTGTTGGGGTAGAGCTCACGCTCATAGACCTCACGTACGTAGTGGTTGGAGAGCTGGTCCAGGTCAGTCTTTATATGTGACGGGGTGAGCGGTGAGTTGCGTCGTGTAAACAGGGGGTCGATGGTGAACCAGTTCAGGAGGGCGCGGTTGAATCCTGACTCCACCTGCCCGGACTTGCCGTATCCCATCATGCCCTTAGGTACGGCCGACAGTGACCAAGCCGACGGCTGTGCAATCGATATGCCGTTCTCGGCAGCCTCAAAGTCATCTATGTATGACGCCTGTCCCTGTACCTTGTCCGATACCGATGACTGCAGCGCTGCCATCTCGGCCTTGAAGTTTATGCTTGACGGCTTGGTGGCATTCACGAACGGAATCTTGTCAATCAGCTTGGTAAGGCCCTGGCTCTCATGTTTCCAGTTTATGTTGAGTCCGTACATGGTATTCACCAGCGGCTCGTCACCCATGGTAACCTTGCTGGTAAGCGGCTTCTCGTTCAGGTGCATGAATGTACCGCCCAGTTGAAGGTTGGGGCTGAAATCATACATCCAGTTGAGTCCGGCCATGGTCTTGCGCTGCATGCTGTACTCGGTGTTGCTCTCCAGCTGAACGTTCACGCTGGTACCGGCATCGATTATGCTCTGGTTTATGATGGTGACCGTACCGTTGCTGTAATCAACAGTGTAGTCGCTGTTCTCCTTCAGGGTCACGCCTCCGGCAGTCACTACGACTGATCCGCGCGGGATGTTAATGGAACCAAGCTGTATCACGTTGCTGCTGGAACCCGAGAACTGTCCCATAAGCATGAACTTGTCCTTATCGGCTATGCGTTTGGCAACCACACGGGTTGAGTCATAGAGCTCCTGGAATACGTATTTATCGGCAATGGCGTCATTGTTAATCACCTTGCGCAGATGGCTGCCGAACGGCTCCACAACCGGGAATATGATCTTTCCGGATGTTGCCAGCACGGTATATCCCTCCAGGAAGTCAAACTGACCGTTGGGGTGGGGATTGTTCTTGTCATCCAGACGGTCCAGGTTCATCATCCGTATGAGCGGGGTGCTCTTGAGTGACGGCTCCGGCAGGTAGGTTATGCGGCTGCCTGTACTGTCACTGCTGTAATAGATACCAAGCTTGAACTGAGCGCGCTGTATGGAGCCCTGGTTGATTGAGTAGATGTTCTTCATCATCAGGTCCCATGTGCCGCTGCCCGGTGAGTTGGAGTTGGACTTGAGCAGTTTCACGAACAGCGTCTGGCCTGCATCGGTGTTATCGGATGAGAACTCACCCACCTGATAGCTCTGTCCGCCGTAGGTGTACTCAAACGCCACGGCCAGCACCTCGTCCGATGACAGGGCGCTCTTGAGTGATATGTAACCCAACTCGCTGTTAAGCGTGTAGTCCGATGTGCTCAGCTTGCGGGCGTTGGATATCTTCTCATAATCAGTGCTGCCCTCAAGCACCGTTCCTATGGATGTGGCTACCTGTTCTATGTCACGTGCGGCGGGGTAGTTGCTTAAGATATGGCTGTAAAGGTTATTGGCGGAGTTTGAAGGTGCGGGTCCGCCCTGTGCGTACCATATGGGGTTGCTTATGTGCTGTGTCTCACCCAGGTCTGTGAATGCCACTATGTTACGCGGGTTGTCATAGTTGCTGCGCTTGTTGGTAACCCAGACCTCAATCCTGGTAATCTGCACACCGGATACGATGCTGGGCAGCATGGCCATGTTGGCGTCATAGTTGTCACGGAAGAAATGGGCCAGGAAGAAGTGACGGTTCTCATCATAACTGCTGGCGTCAATCTCAAAGTCGGTTATCTGCTGACCGCCCTGTGAGTTGACCGATGTCGATGTGGACTCTTTCTGTGACAGCACCATCTGCAGCTTGAGCTTGCCGAACTGCAGGTCTGACCTTACACCGAACAGTGATGTGGCACCCTGTATGAGTGACGAGTTGGTGGGGAAACTGATGTTACCGGCCTCAAGCAGGCGGATAATCTCATCCTCCTTACCCTCATAACGCATCTTTATCATCTTTGCGTCAACATCAAACGTGGCCTCGGTGTTGTAGTTGAGGTTCATATTGACCTTGTCACCCACACGTGCGTTGATATTCAGGTTTATCTGCTCGTCAAAGTCAAATCCGCCTGTGGTGCGGTTCTGTACTGAGAGTGACGGGTTGTCCACCTTGTTGCGGTTGTATCCGAACTTTACGGCGGCCGATCCGCTGGTCCTTACCTGTACACCGCCCGGTCCGAATATCTTCTCGGCAGGTCCCAGGTCAAACTTCATGTCGGTAAAGTCAAACTTGTTGTCTCCCAGGGCCTTTACCTCCTCGTCATACTTGTCATGGTAGAATGAGCGCATGGAGCGCTGCATCATCAGGCGGTTGTACTCATCGGGAGTAAGTACGTCGGGCACCTCAAGATAACTGTCACCCAGTTTGTATCCCAGACTGAATGTCTCGTCATCCTCATCATATGTGATCTCCTCTGTAATGTTCTCAGGATAGGGTAGAGTCCTTACATCCTGCGCATAAAGGCGGCAAGGGCCCCCGCATATGCAGGAGCCTATGAGCAGCAGCGCTGCGGCAAGGTTTCTTCCCTTAATCATCAATTACAGTGCGTGGTGTGCTTAGATGCGTTTGAGTGCTTCACGTATTACAGCCTCTACGGTAATACCATCCTGCTCCTTGAGTATGGCCTGTACCACCTTCTGCGATGCGGCCTGCGGGAATCCCAGTGTAACCATGGCGGTGACGGCCTCGGTTGCCACCTGTCCGGTCATTGCGCCTGCCTGCAGGTTAAGGGGCGTCTCATCGGATTGAGTAACGCCTATCTTGTCATGCAGGTCCACAATGATACGCTGGGCGGTCTTGGCACCGATACCCTTGACTTTCTTGAGCAGGGCGTCATTACCCGAGCTGATTATTCCTATCAGTTCCGACGGCGAGAATGATGACAGTATCATACGTGCCGATGCTCCGCCTATGCCCGGAACGGATATGAGCATAAGGAACAGCTCGCGTTCCTGCTTGCCGCTGAATCCGTACAGGATATATGCATCCTCACGGATGGCCTCATATACATAGAGACGTGCGTCATCCTTACCCTGGATGGCAGAGTATGTGTAGACTGATATGTTCAGGTCATATGCTACGCCGCCCTGTGTAAGCAGGACAGCCTGGGTGGGAGTAAGCTCCTCAATCTTTCCTTTGATGAATTCAATCATTGCATTCAAATTGTGGTTGCTAAGAAATAACGGCGGTTGCCCGTTATTATTGCACGTACGCGTGTACATAGGAGCGGATTTTTTAATAATTTCGCAGCCGGAATCAAAAATTGAACCTTATGGAAAAGATTAAAGCAGCTATCGTAGGCTATGGAAACATCGGCAAGTACGTACTTGAAGCACTTGAGACAGCGCCTGATTTTGAGGTGACCGGAATAGTTCGCCGTAACGGCAGTGCAGACTGCCCCAAGGAACTTGCCGGCTATAAGATTGTAAAGAATATTTCAGAACTCCCCAAGCCTGATGTGGCTATCCTTTGCGTTCCTTCACGCAAGACCGAGGAGTATGCCAATGAGATCCTGCCGCTTGGCATCAATACAGTTGACAGCTTTGATATCCATACTCTCATCCCTGAGACCCGCAAGCGTCTGCAGCAGGTTGCTGCAAAAGCCGGAAAGGTGGCTATCATATCTGCTGGATGGGATCCGGGTACAGATTCAATCGTTCGCGCCCTGATGCAGGCTATGGCTCCCAAGGGTGTAAGCTACACCAATTTCGGCCCCGGTATGTCAATGGGTCACTCAGTTGCAGTTAAGGCTGTTCCTGGTGTAAAGGCAGCTCTCTCAATGACCATCCCCGTTGGTACAGGCATACACCGCCGTATGGTATATGTTGAGATTCTTGACGGTTACAAGTTTGAGGATGTGGCTGCTGCCATCAAGGCCGATCCCTACTTTGTAAATGATGAGACCCACGTAATGCAGGTTGAGTCAGTAGATGCTCTCAAGGATATGGGTCACGGTGTTAACCTGACACGCAAGGGTGTATCGGGCAAGACTCAGAACCAGCTCTTTGAGTTTGACATGAAGATCAACAACCCGGCACTGACCGGTCAGATTCTGGTTTGCGCAGCACGTGCATCAGTTCTCCAGAAGCCCGGTTGCTACACCATGATTGAGATCCCCGTGATTGACTATCTGTATGGTGACAGGGATGACCTGGTAAAGCATCTGGTTTAATCTGAATAACCGCAATACTTAAGACGGCCCGGGGTGATTACCTTGGGCCGTTTTTTTTAGAATGCAACGCTCACTCCCATGAAAAAGCCGTTCATCTTACCCCAGCCGGCGCGCATGGAGCATGAGTAGAAGAGGGGTATGGTGCGGTTCAATACAAAATCCGCAAAGAAATCATAGTTGAATATCACGTTTGAGGCCTTTTGACGGAAATAAAGCGTGCCCGGCGCAAAGTAACTGTCATTGTGCTCCAGACTGCGGCAGTTGCGTACGGTATTGCGCAGACCTATACCCAGGGCGGTACCTACTGAGAACCAGCGCCAGCTGTAACCGCACTCTGCTGCCAGCCTGAACATCGAGTATTCAGTCTCCGTCATTATCTCATCCGGATAATCATCCCATTCCATCAGGGTTATGCGCTCGCCGGTCTCGTCATCGGTACTCTCGCACGGTTTGCCTACCTGATAGGTGATGACATTGAATCCTAACGCCACGCCCGTAAAGAACCTGTCGGTAATGTAATAGTCTCCGAATATTGAGAAAATCTGTTCGGTGCCATAGGTGATTCCCGCATGGAAATCATTTTTGTAATGGAATTCAGTTCTCTTTGGTGCCGGGCGCCAGCTCTGGATGACCGGAGAATATGCGGGCTCAGGTTTAGTCTCCTGCTCCTGACTGATCAAGGGGTGGCTGAACTCATCATTGACAAAATAGCCTTTCATGAGTGTTCCGGTAGATGCGTCGTATAGGACACCCAGACCATCTTTCTTGTCATCTTTCCAGTTGCCTGCATAGGTGCTGCCGTCGGGATAGTCCATGGTGCCGGCACCGTTGAACTTGTTATGCTCCCAATAACCATCATACGTGGCTCCGTTGGAGTAGAAGTATGTGCCGTAACCGCAGAACTCATGGTCCAGGAACTGTCCGTCATAGCAGTCTCCGTCCGGGTATGAGAGAAAGCCCTTGCCGTTCCACATCCCGTCTCTCCACTCTCCCTCATAGATGGTGCTGTCTGCATAAACCATCTTCCCGTAACCGTTGAACAGGGAGTCGGCTATCTCGCCCAGATACCAGGAACCGTCATCAAAACGGATGGTGTCGGCCGGGGTGGCGGAAGTGGTTGTAGCGGCATGCAGCAAGGTGGTGCATACGGACAATATTGAGAGTATAACTGCGTGTTTGAATGACATATCGGTGTAAAGGTATGGAAAAATCATTAACTTTGCAGGTTCACAATAGTTAAACGGACTGCAATGAATGAAAAACAGGATCTGGTAAGCGTTTTCAAAGGTCAGCCCTTTGAGGCGGAGGTAGTACGCGGACGTCTGGAATCAGAGGGAATCCCGGCTATGATCATGAACAACTCCATGAGTGCCATATTCTCAACATATACCATTACGGCAGGTCCCGTAAGCGTGCTTGTGAACCCGCAGGACAAGGAACGTGCCCTACAATTGCTTAACGAATGATGAAACAGCCCAAGAGAATAGCTGTCAAGGTAGGCAGCAATGTACTTACACGTCCGGACGGCCGTCTGGACATATCACGCATGGCAGCTCTGGTTGACCAGATTGCCGAGTTGCGCCACAGAGGGATTGAAGTCCTTCTCATTTCATCCGGTGCGGTGGCATCGGGCCGCGGTGCACTGCCCAACCTCAAGGATGAGAGTGTTACCGGACGCCAGCTTTTTGCAGCTGTGGGCCAGGCCAAGCTCATTGAGCACTATTATGACCTGTTCCAGGAGTATGGCATAACGGTAGGCCAGATTCTCACCACAAAGGAGAATTTTGTGAATGAGACCCTGCATGCCAACCAGATGCGCTGTATGACTGCCATGCTTGACAACGGCGTGGTTCCCGTAATCAATGAGAATGACACGGTATCGGTAGAGGAGCTTATGTTTACTGATAACGATGAACTCTCAGGTCTTGTAGCCCGCATGATGAATGCAGAGTTGCTGGTGATACTGAGTAACGTGGACGGTGTGTTTACCGGTAATCCCGATGAACCCGGATCTGAGCTCATTCATGACGTATATCCCGATGATGACTACTCCGGTTACGTGAGCGGAACCAAGTCCAAGTTCGGCCGCGGCGGCATGATGACCAAGATGAAAACCGCCCTGGGCGTAGCTGCCGATGGCATTGAGGTACGTATAGCCAACGGCCGCCGTCAGGATGTGCTGCTGGATGTACTTTCCGATCCTGAGAATGCCCGCTGCACCCGTTTCCATTCCAAACAACAGAAATGATGATAGATAACATACTTGACAAGCTCAGAGACGCATCGTACTCCCTCGCTTTCCTTGATGAGAGCAAGATCAAGGATGTACTTAACGGCGTGGCTGATGCCATAGAGAAAGAGACAGAATCTTTGTTGAGCGCCAATGCTCTGGACCTGGCCCGCATGGACAAGTCTAACCCTATGTATGACCGTCTTATGCTTACTCCGGACCGTCTTAAGGGTATTGCCGATGACATGCGTAATGTCGCCAATCTGGAGAGCCCTGTAGGCAAGGTCATTGATGAGCGTGTACGTCCCAACGGAATGAAAATCACCCGTGTACGTGTCCCGTTCGGCGTGATTGGCGTCATCTATGAGGCCCGTCCTAACGTAAGTTTTGACGTCTTCTCGCTCTGTTTCAAGTCACGCAACACCTGCGCTCTCAAGGGCGGAAGTGATGCCGATGACTCAAACAAGGCTATCGTTGCCCTGATACACCGTGTCCTTGAGCAGAACGGAGTCAATCCGTCGGTAGTTGAACTGCTGCCTGCCGGTCATGAGGCAGCCGCAGAGCTGATGAAAGCTGTGGGCAAGGTTGACCTGCTTATCCCCCGAGGCAGCGCACGTCTTATAAAGTCAGTGCGTGAGCAGGCCCAGGTTCCTGTAATTGAGACCGGAGCCGGCGTATGCCATACATATTTTGACAAGGAGGGTGACCTTAAGAAGGGCGCCGACATAATATTCAACTCCAAGACCCGTCGCCCCAGCGTGTGCAACACCCTTGACTCTCTAGTGCTTCATGCAGACCGTCTCAAGGACCTGCCTGAGCTCTGCAGCCGTCTGGCTACCAAGAATGTTGTGATTGAGGCCGATGAGCAGTCATATGCAGCCCTTGAGGGCAAGTATCCCGCAGAGCTTCTGGAACATGCCACAGCCGAGAGCTTCGGTAAGGAGTTCCTGGCATACCGCATGTCAATCAAGACAGTGCCCTCATTTGATGAGGCGCTGTTGCATATCCGTAACTACACCTCACATCACAGCGAGTGCATCGTGACTGAGAACGCAGACCATGGCCGTATGTTCCAGCAGTACATTGATGCCGCATGCGTCTATGTGAACGTATCTACCGCATTTACTGACGGCGGCCAGTTCGGACTGGGAGCCGAGATAGGTATCAGCACCCAGAAGATGCATGCCCGTGGCCCTATGGCCCTGGAGGAGATAACCACATACAAATGGCTTATCAACGGTGATGGCCAGACAAGAAGTTAATTGAACTATATATGAGACATTTTACAAGTGTAAAGGATCTGGGTGACCTGCACCAGGCATTGCAGGAGGCCCTTGAGATAAAGCGTGACCGTTTCAAATACGTTGAGCTGGGCCGTAATAAGACCCTGCTCATGGTGTTCTTCAACTCCAGCCTGAGAACCCGTCTGAGCACACAGAAGGCAGGTCTTAACCTGGGTATGAACGTGATTGTACTGGACGTTAACCAGGGCGCCTGGAAACTGGAGACAGAGCGTGGCGTCATCATGGACGGTGACAAGTCTGAGCATCTGCTTGAGGCTATCCCGGTTATGGGTTGCTACTGCGATGTTATCGGCGTACGTTCATTTGCCCGTTTTGAGAGCCGTGAGGACGATTATGAGGAGAAGATACTCAACCAGTTCATCAAGTACTCAGGCCGTCCCGTATTCTCCATGGAGGCTGCCACCGGTCATCCGCTGCAGAGTTTTGCTGACTGGATCACAATTGAGGAGCACAAGACCGTTGAGCGTCCCAAGGTGGTAATGAGCTGGGCTCCGCACCCCAAGGCTCTGCCGCAGGCTGTACCTAACTCATTCGCACAGTGGATGGTTGCCGCAGGTTATGAGGTTGTGATCACACACCCCCACGGCTATGAGCTTGACCCCAAGTTCACCGCAGGTGCCACAATTGAGTATGACCAGATGAAAGCCTTTGAGGGCGCACACTTTGTATACGGAAAGAACTGGTCATGCGCCAGCCCCGAGCATTACGGTGAGATCCTGAGCAAGGACCGCAGCTGGACTATCAGTGACCGTCAGATGGCCGTTACGGACAATGCGTTCTTTATGCACTGCCTGCCGGTACGCCGCAACATGATCGTGACTGATGATGTGATTGAGGGCCCGCGCTCTCTGGTCATCCCCGAGGCTGCCAACCGTGAGATATCGGCAACAGTAGTACTCAAGAAAATTCTTGAGGGCCTTAAGTAAGCGTCAATACTGATTATACGGATAGCCAGCTGTGAGAACGGCTGGCTATTTATTTGTATACATGCTTTATCTCATACTTGCCGTCAAAAGTGTAGGTCATCAGGCTGATGGTGTCATTCTTGGAGCATGATGTGAGCGGAATGGAGAGATAGGCCTTCTGGGAATATACGGGAGCGTCACCGCGCGCGTTATGGTAGATCTTGAACGTGGGGTTGGGATATCCCAAGTGCCTGCAGTAGATGACGGAATGATATGCCTCCTCCTTTGATACCATTACCTCAAGATGTACGTTAAGATACCCGCCGCCTACGTATGACGACACGACCTTTAAGGGATCCTTGACCTTAAGCGAGTCATGAATCTGCAGGTTAGTGGGAGCCTCATATGACATGGGATAGGTCAAACTCCTTATCTTGCCGCAGGGGTTACCATGAGAATCCTTGTGGGTCAACTCTATTGTGCCGACAGCTCTTGCGGTGGTGTTGGGGGCAAGATGCTTGCTGCCTGTAATGGCATACTGCTGGCCAAAATCATCGGTCATGTAATCAATTATGCCGTCACTGCCGGCATGAGCGGTAAAGAAACCGTTTACTGTGGCCGGAACATACTCTTCATCGGCCTTATCGCACGATACGGCACCCGCCATGAGACATGACAGAATGACGGAGAGCAGGATAGGGGGTCTTCTCATTATTGAATCACGCTTTTCTGGTTGATAAGCGGGTTTGCATACATGGTGAGTATGCGCTCCTTAAGGAAATCCCAGTCAGGATTGGGTATCCTGATTTTCTTGAGCTGACCCTCCAGATAGTTCTCAAACTCCCTCTTCTGATCCGGAGTGTAGTTGGCTGATTCGGCATTATCGCCCCTGAGCATGTCAAGTGCTATGCGGTTGCAGGGATATATGCGGTATCCCTCAAATATGTGACGGTCTATGATCTGTGCCACCTGGTCCAGGAACTGGTTGCGCGGAACCGATGTGTCAAGCGCGGCAATCTCAGAGTCTATGGGGGCGGCTACATGATAGTGCATATGGCCTTTGAATCCCCAAATACCGGTCTTCATGTTTATCAGGTCATCCTGCTTGCTCTTCCTGAATCCGGGGTTGTCACGTTTCATCTGGAACTCTGTTGCCTTGAGCCAGTCACAGGGGTCATACTCATAGCTTATGGTGAGCGGACATATGTGCAGCGACTGCAGTTTCTCTGACAGTGTCATGCTGTCATCGCCCGACATGGCCAGCATCTTGAGTACGCTCTTCTGTGTGCGGTCATCGGAATCTTTTGCACGTCCTTCACGCTGTGCAAGCCAGACGGGAGCCTTTTTCTGCTCAATTACAAACCGGATGTAGCGAGAAAGCTGCTGTGAAGACTCCAGCAGTTCAGTCGCGGTGGCTGAGCGGTTTACCACGAAACTGCGGTTCAGGCGGACCAGAGTCTCAATCCAGGGGTGGATGAGCAGGTTGTTGCCAATGCCTATCTCAACAGATTTCATGCCCGAGAGCAGCAGGTGGTAATCCAGGAATGCGGAGTCCAGGACTATGTCCCTGTGGTTGGAGAGGTAGATAAAGTCCTCGCGTCCCTGGGGCAGAGCCGCAAAGTCTGCCGAGTATCCGGTAGTTGCTTTCCTGAGAATCCTCTTAAGTATGGGATAGATCATACCCAGCTGGAAGCTGTTTACTGTCTTGAAACGCTTTGTGTAGAACTTAAGCAGCCAGATAGGGATAAACTTGACATTGGCCTTTACAATCTTCCTGAATGAGCGGTCATCCAGAAGCGAGAGTATGGCACCGCGCACCTCATCATCCTCAAAGGAGCGCATCTTTTCAAATTCGGCAGGTATGATCATAGTCCTTAAGGTTTAGAAACTGTCCTCAATAATCTCTGTCAGTACATCGGTCAGGTTCAGACCGGCGGCACGGATCTGCTGCGGTATGAAACTGGTGGCTGTCATGCCGGGGGTGGTGTTCACCTCAAGCAGGTTTATCTTGTCACCGTCAGTGATTATGTAGTCATTACGTATTATTCCGTGGCATCCCAGCAGGTCATAGATCCTGGCTGTGAGATCCTGGATGCGGTCACGCAGTTCATCGGGAATGCGGGCGGGAGTAATCTCCTCAACCTTGCCGTTGTACTTGGCGTCATAGTCAAAGAAATCAGTCTTGGGAACCACCTCGGTCACGGGCAGCTTGACCTCACGCTTGCGGGTCTTGAAATAGCCGTTGGTAACCTCGATGCCCTGCATGAATGACTCGATCATGATCTCGCTGTTCTCCTTGAATGCGTCGTTTATGGCGGGGATGATCTGCTCTACGCTCTTTACCTTGGTGGTGCCGAAGCTGGAACCTCCGTCAGTGGGCTTGATAAAGCAGGGGAGTCCCACCTTGCGTACAATCTTGTCAGTATCAATCTCATCGCCTTTACGCAGACGTACTGAGTCCGATACGTTCACCTTGCAGCTCTTCATGGTCTTGTTGAGCACAAACTTGTTGAATGTAAGGGCCGACGGCAATACGTCACATGTGGAGAAGGGTATGCGCATGAGGCGCAGGTAACCCTCCAGTACGCCGTTCTCACCGGGTGTGCCGTGGATGATTATGTATGCGTAGTCAAATACCGTCTTCTTGCCCTGGAACGTGAAGCTGAAATCATTCAGGTCTACGGGAGCGGTAACGCCCTCCTTTACGTGAACCTGCCATTTCTTTCCTTCAATCTCCAGGATATAGGGTTCGTACTTATCCTTGTCCATGTACTCAAGGATTGTTGCGGCGCTGCGCAGAGATACGGGGTTCTCGCTTGAGTCACCGCCTGCTACGATTGCAATGATGCGTTTCATTCTTATATGTTATTTTTCAAAGTCTCTTGAACTTACGTATGCCCTCCACTTGTCAATGAGAGTGGCCATGTCAGCGGGCAGCTCTGAATTGAAGAACATCTCCTTACCCGTTATGGGGTGCACAAAACCAAGTGTCTTGGCGTGCAGAGCCTGACGCGGACAGGTCTCAAAACAGTTCTGCACGAACTGGCGGTAACGGCTGTATGTGGTGCCCTTGAGTATCTGGTCACCGCCGTAACGCTCGTCGCTGAACAGCGGATGCCCCAGATGTTTCATATGCACCCTTATCTGGTGTGTACGGCCGGTCTCCAGACGGCACTCAACCAGTGATGTGTACCCGAATCTCTCCAGTACCGTGTAGTGCGTGACGGCATGTTTGCCCACCTCTGGGTCAAATGATACGGTCATCTGCAGACGGTCCTTGGGGTTACGGGTTATCTGGCTCTCGACGGTACCCTCGGCCGGCTCAGGAACGCCCCATACCAGCGCCTGATATGCACGTTTGGTGGTCTTGTTAAAGAACTGCTTGCCCAGGCTTGTCTTGGCATCGGGGGTCTTGGCCACTACCAGCAGACCGCTCGTGTCCTTGTCAATGCGGTGTACCAGACCTACCTGCGGGCTGTTGGGGTCATAATCGGGGTTGTCACGCAGATGCCATGCTACGGCATTTACCAGCGTGCCGTGAAAGTTTCCGCACCCTGGATGCACCACCAGTCCGGCCGGTTTGTTCACCACCATCAGGCTCTCGTCCTCATAGACTATGTCCAGGGGGATATCCTCAGGTTCTATGTCGCTGCTGTAACGCGGACGGTCCATCATGACCGTAATTACATCCAGCGGTTTTACCTTGTAGTTGCTCTTTACCGGACGTCCGTTGGCCATCACCATTCCGGCATCGGCCGCCTTCTGGATGCGGTTACGTGACGAGTGCTCCAGATGGTCAAACAGGAACTTGTCCACACGGAGCAGCGACTGCCCCTTATCGGCTACGACACGGAAATGCTCAAACAGCTGGGCCGCATCGGGCGTAGGTTCCAGGTCATCAAGTGACTCCTCAATCTCGTCCTCCAGGTCCAGCATTACTCAAAAAAGTCAGAGTCTACTATTGTGGTTGAGTCAACCTCCTCAATTATCTCAACGGGATTGCCGTTACCGGCTACGATAGTCAGCACGGAGCCCTCGGGGATCTCGGTTCCGGCCTCAATCACCGCTCCCTTGTAGCGGATCTCATATACCCAATCCAGGTCTCCGTCCACATAGACGGTGGGAGAGAGTTTGAATCCTGCAGCACGCAGTTGTGACTCGGCTGCACGCAGTGAGCTGTTATCGGCCAGGTCAGGAACCGCTTTCACGGGCTCCTTTCCGGAGTTGAGGGTCAGGTATATCTTGCGCTCCTGCTTTACATAAGCTCCGGCCTTGGGGTTCTGCTCTATCACTCCGCCCTCAACCATGCTCTTGTCAAACTTGTAGTCCGATACCTCATACCTGAGTCCAGCGGCTGCCAGAGCCTGTCCGGCCTCCTCCTCATACATGCCTGATACATCAGGCACGGTTATGTACTGCCCGTGGCGGGTGTATGATTGCATCCAACGGAATGTTATGATAATCAGGAGGATTGAAACTGCTATCATGAACAGCACGTTCAGTATTACCCAACCTATGGCGCGTTTCTTGTCCTTAGTCATGTCTACTTAAGTTTGAGTACACAAAGGTAGTATATTTTTTGTTTAAGGAACAAACACGTACGCGGATTGTGTAGTTTGCTGAAAAAGGAGTAATTTCGCAGTCGGAAAATTAGTTTTGCTGTGAAAGTACTTAAATTCGGTGGCTCATCCGTGGGATCCAAGGAGAGCATCACCAACCTGAAACAGATTGTTGAGTCACAACAGGATGATGTGATAGTAGTGGTTTCGGCACTCGGCGGAATCACTGACAGGCTCATTGCCACGGCCCGTATGGCTGCAGGCGGCGACCGTCAGTATGAGGCTGAGATGGAGGCCATGCTCACCCGTCATGAGAATATGATCAGTGACGTCATCATCCCGCAGCGCAGAGCTGCCGCGCTTGACGGCGTACACGGCCTGTTCGGTGAACTCAAGGAGATCATGCAGGGACTCTACCTGCTGCATGACCTGTCAGAGAAGACCATGGATATCATTGTAAGCTACGGTGAGCGCCTGTCATCACAGATCGTGGCCCAGCTTATTGACGATATCAAGTTGTATGACTCCCGCCAGTTCATAAAGACAGAACACAAGACAACCACACACACCATAGACAGCGACCTGACCTACCGTCTCATTCGCGAGACCTTCCAGCCTCTGTTCAAGAAGTCCGGTAAGGAGAAGGTCAAGGCCCTGGCCCCCGGATTCATTTCGTTCGATGCCCAGACCGCCGAGGTCACCAACCTGGGACGCGGCGGCTCGGACTATACCGCATCACTCATAGCCGCTGCGCTCGATGCCAGCGTGCTTGAGATATGGACCGATGTGGACGGATTCATGACGGCCGATCCCCGCGTGATTTCAACCGCCTACACCATTGATGAGCTCAGTTACGTGGAGGCTATGGAGCTGTGCAACTTCGGCGCCAAGGTGGTCTATCCGCCCACCATCTACCCGGTTTGCCAGAAGAACATACCCATCCTGATCAAGAATACATTCAACCCCGCGGCCCGCGGCACCGAGATCGTGAACGAGCTCCCCGCCGGAACCAAGGCCATCAAGGGTATATCAAGCATAAGTGACACCGCCCTGATCACCATGCGCGGTCTGGGTATGGTAGGCGTCATAGGCGTGAACTACCGCATATTCAAGACCCTGGCCGAGAACGGCATCAGCGTGTTCCTGGTTTCACAGGCATCGTCCGAGAACAGTACATCAATCGGTGTACGTAATGAGGATGCAGCTCCCGCATGTGAGCTCCTGAACCGTGAGTTCAGCAAGGAGATTGCGCTGGGTGCCATATTCCCCATATCGGCCGAGATGGACCTGGCAACCATTGCCATCGTGGGTGAGAATATGAAACGCAGCCCCGGTATTGCCGGTAAGCTGTTCAGCGTGCTGGGCCGTAACGGTATCAACGTGATTGCCTGCGCACAGGGTGCATCGGAGACCAACATATCATTCGTGGTACAGAAGAGCTCACTGCGCAAGTCACTCAACGTTATCCATGACTCTTTCTTCCTGTCCGAGTATCAGGTGCTCAACCTGTTCATCTGCGGTGTGGGTACCGTGGGCGGCAGCCTTCTGGAGCAGATCCGCGGCCAGCGTGAGAAACTGATGCAGGAGCGTGGCCTTAAGCTCAACGTGGTAGGTATAGCACGCGGAAGCAAGGCCCTGTTCTGCCGTGAGGGCATAAATCTGGACAATTACCGCGAGCTGCTTGACAAGGCTCCTGCCAGCAACCTCAAGACCCTGCATGACGAGGTTATCGGCATGAACATATTCAACTCAGTATTTGTGGATTGTACCGCAAGTGCTGATGTGGCCAGCCTCTATCAGGATTTCCTGGATCATAACATATCAGTTGTAGCAGCCAACAAGATTGCCGCTTCATCGGAGTATGAGAAATACCAGGCCCTTAAGCAGACCGCACGCCGCCGTGGTGTCAAATATCTGTTTGAGACCAATGTAGGTGCCGGACTGCCTATCATCAACACCATAAATGACCTGATAAACAGCGGTGACCATATTCTCAAGATCGAGGCTGTGGTAAGCGGTACGCTCAACTTCATATTCAGCACCCTGAGTGCCGACTGCCCACTGAGCGAGACCATACGTCTGGCTAAGGAGAAGGGTTACAGTGAGCCCGATCCGCGCATTGACCTGTGCGGTAAGGACGTGCTGCGTAAGCTGGTCATTCTGGCCCGTGAGAGCGGTTACGCCATTGAGCAGAGCGATGTGGAGAGCTCACTCTTTATCCCGCAGGAGCTGTTTGACGGCACTATTGATGAGTTCTGGAAGCGTCTGCCGCAGCTGGATGCAGATTTTGAGGCACGTCGTGCACGTGTTGAGAAGGAGGGCAAGCGCATGCGTTTTGTTGCCAAGCTTGAGGACGGCAAGGCAAGCATATCACTTGCCGAGGTTGACAAGTACCATCCGTTCTACAACCTGCAGGGCAGCAACAACATCATACTGCTCACAACAGAGCGCTACAAGGAGTATCCCATGATGATTCAGGGATACGGTGCCGGTGCCGCCGTTACTGCAGCAGGCGTATTTGCCGATATCATGAGTATAGCTAATATCTAAACAATGAAGTATATCATAATTTTGGGCGACGGAATGGCCGACTGGCCCGTCAAGGAGTTTGGCAATAAGACCATACTCCAGCACGCCCGCAAACCATACATGGACATGCTGGCCCGCAAAGGCCGTACCGGCATGCTCAAGACCGTGCCCGACGGGTTCCACCCCGGCAGCGAGGTGGCCAACATGACCGTAATGGGTTATGACGTGACCAAATCATTTGAGGGCCGTGGCGTACTTGAGGCCGCCAACATAGGCGTAGACATCAAGCCCGGACAGATGGGCATGCGCTGCAACATAATCTGCATTGAGAACGGACTCATCAAGAACCACTCTGCAGGTCATATCTCAACCCCTGAGGCCGATGAGATAGTAAAGACCCTGGAGAAGGAGCTTGGCAATGACCGTGTTCATTTCTATACCGGCATCCAGTACCGTCACCTGCTGGTGATTGACGGAGGCCGCAAGGAACTTATCTGCACCCCGCCTCATGATGTGCCCGGACAGCCGTTCAAGGACCTCATGATCAAGGCTGCAACCCCTGATTCAGAGCCTACAGCACAGCTTCTGAATGACCTGATACTGCGTTCACAGGAGATCCTGGCCAAGCATCCCGTAAACCTTAAGCGCATAGCTGAGGGTAAGGATCCTGCCAACAGCATCTGGCCCTGGTCACCCGGTTACCGTCCGGCCATGCAGCCCATAAATGAGCTGTACCCCAACATTCGCAAGAGCTCGGTGATATCGGCCGTAGACCTTATCAAGGGAATAGGTCACTACGCCGGCATGAAGGTGATTGACGTGGAGGGTGCGACCGGTCTGTTCGATACCAATTATGAGGGCAAGGCACAGGCTGCAATTGATGCCCTTAAGACCGATGATTTTGTGTATCTGCATGTTGAGGCTCCCGATGAGGCCGGACATGAGGGCAATTTCACCCTTAAGAACCGCACCGTCGAGGATCTGGACAGCCGCCTGATAGGTCCCATCTATGAGGAGGTAAGCAAATGGGATGAGCCGGTGGCAATTGCAGTTCTGCCTGACCACCCGACGCCCTGCGCACACCGCACGCACACATCGGACCCCATTCCGTTCCTGATCTATGCTCCGGGAATGGAGCCGGACGGCGTTACCGCTTTTGACGAGGAGAGTTGCAAGCAGGGCGCTTACGGCAACATTGAGGGCATTGAATTCACTAAGATTTTTCTTTCACTTAAATGAAATACTATAGCACAAACCATAAGTCCGATGACGTAACCCTGCGTGATGCGGTGGTTCGCGGACTGGCCCCTGACCGCGGCCTTTACATGCCGGAGCGCTTGAACGAACTGAGCAAGGAGTTCTTTGACAGCATCGACAAGATGACCTTCCAGGAGATGTCATTTGAGGTTGCCAAGGCATTCTTTGGTGAGGATATCCCTGCCGATGACCTTAAGAAGATTGTCTATGATACACTGGCATTCCCCACACCCGTTGTCAAGGTTGATGACAATATCTACTCACTGGAGCTGTTTCACGGTCCCACACTTGCTTTCAAGGATGTAGGCGCACGCTTCATGGCCCGCCTGCTGGGTTACTTCAACAAGGAGGAGAAACAGCTTGTGAACGTGCTGGTGGCCACATCGGGCGATACCGGAAGCGCCGTTGCCAACGGATTCCTGGGCGTGGAGGGCGTGCATGTGTATGTGCTCTATCCCAAAGGCAAGGTTAGCCCCATCCAGGAGTGCCAGTTCACCACTCTGGGCAAGAACATCACCGCTGTCGAGGTTGACGGTGTGTTTGATGACTGCCAGGCTCTGGTCAAGAACGCCTTTATGGATGCAGAACTTAACCAGCGCATGAAACTGACATCGGCCAACTCAATCAACGTGGCCCGTTTCCTGCCGCAGGCATTCTACTACTTCAACGCCTACGCACAGATGAAGGCTATGGGCAAGGCCGATAACCTGGTAATCTGCGTGCCCAGCGGTAACTTTGGCAATATCACGGCCGGTCTGTTCGGCTGGTTCATGGGACTGCCCGTAAAGCGTTTCATTGCCGCCAACAACGCCAACGACATATTCTACAATTACCTGCAGACTGGAGTCTATAGCCCCAAACCATCGGTCCAGACACTGGCCAACGCAATGGATGTGGGCGATCCCAGCAACTTTGCACGTGTGCTTGCCCTGTACGGCGGCTCACATAAGGATATTGCAGGTCACATTAGCGGTGCAACCTACACCGACGAGCAGATTAAGGAGACCCTTAAGGAGTGCTTTGAGCGTACCGGTTACCTGCTTGACCCGCACGGAACATGCGGTTACCGCGCCCTCAGAGAGCAGCTGCAGCCCGGTGAGTACGGCGTATTCCTGGAGACCGCGCATCCGGCCAAGTTCAAGGAGAAGGTCGATGCCATCACCGGCGGTAACGTTGAGATTCCCGCCCGCCTGCAGGCCTTCATGAAGGGCACCAAGCAGAGCGTTGAGATCAGCAAGGACTACGCAGACTTCCGCAGTTTCCTGTTTAACGAATCAAAGTAAACAATGGCCTGGGAACAGCTCAGCATGAACCGTCTGGAGATACCCTTAAAGGAGGTCTATTCCTTTATGGGGTACAAGGACAGCGAGGCTGACGCTGAGACCCGTCGTACCGTTGAATTCCTGCTGCGCGAGTCATATCAGTTCCTGCGCCCACAGTTCAAGTATGTGATTGTGGACGGATCGCTGGATCTTGAGGCCAATAAACTCACATTGATAGGGGAGAAGGGCCCCGTTACGTTTGATGCCGGCAAGATAATATGCCTCCAACTGCGCGGAGCACAACGCTACGCTGTATTTGTGGCAACCGTAGGCAACGGATATTTCCAGTGGTCCGATGCCGTAAAGCGTCGTGACGACATGTTCCAGACCTACGCCATGGACTGTGTAGGCAGCCAGATAGTAGAGAGCGTGGCCGATTACATGGAGACCGTGCTGCAGAAAGAGATAGATCCGTCAGGCTATAAGCGCACCAACCGTTTCAGTCCGGGATACTGCGGCTGGCACGTATCGGCCCAACCGGCACTGTTCAGCCTGTTCGGTGAACCCAGACCATGCGGCATTGAACTCACGGACTCTTGCCTGATGCTGCCCATGAAATCAGTGAGTGGTGTAATCGGGGTGGGGCCCGATGTCCGATATCTGCCATATTCTTGCGGTATCTGTGATAAGAAAGACTGCTACAAGAGGAAATTGAAAATTGAGAATTGAGAATTGAGAATTGAGAATTAGATGAATGAGAGGACTATATATCTGATTCTGTTTACCGCTAACCTGACATTCATAGTAACCAATCTGTACGGTTGGTTGCTAAAATGGTTCTACCGTCCAAAAGCCTACAGGGAGCAGTTCCATGAGTTATTCCCGGCGCAGCGTTCAGTAGGTGTAATCTATCTCATGCAGGTGTTTGAGATTCCGTACCTGGTTCAGATTGGCAACCCGGATGCACTGCTCTACGTAAACAGTTTCAGCGTACTCATATTCTCACTCCAGATGCTGGTTATGTGTGAGGGATATTTCTTTCCGCGCGCAGTCCACAAGACGAGAGAATACACCGTATTCATTCCCGGCATACTAATCCTGCTGCCGCTGTTCCTGCAGGCTGTTCACCTGATTGAACTGCCCTACGGTTACAGGCGCTGGATATTCGGGGTGGTATCGGTCGTGTTCATATTCAATTTCATACTCAACGTGAGCATGGCATTAAGGATAGGACGTATGGTAAGGCAGGTAAATGAGGCCGCATATTCCGATAGTGATGACTTTCCCGTCCGATTTGCCCGATACATCCAGTGGGTACCAACTATGATATGCTTGCTCATGTTCATGAACTTCTGTTTTGACAACGTATGGGCCAAATTCATACGTGACTTAATCTTTACCGTTACCAACATCTGGTTCTGCATATTCACACTCAATCCCTGGCGCAAGGCGTTCAGCAGGCGTGAGGAGGAAATGATTGAGCAGATGGAGCAACCCGATAACGCTGTTTACCGCCTGAGTGACAAGCGCAGCAAAGAACTCTGCAACAAGTTGGAGGAGATGCTCAGCAAAGAGCACATCTTTACCGAACAGCATATAACCATTGATATGCTTATCCAGCGTTTGGGCACCAACTCCAAATATATAACTGAGATTATCCGCCGCAGCGGCTATCAGTCATTCTATGATATGATATGCCAGCATCGCGTGCGTCACGCCATCAGTCTGATACACCAGAACCCCGATGAGCGTCTGCACATAATTGCTGATCAATGCGGATTCTCATCGCCCTCATCAATGGCCAAGGCCTTCCAATCCCAGGGCAAGCCCGCTCCCTCATCGTTCAAAAGTCAGGAGTAACAGTTTTTGTGATTATTTTCTTTTTGATTATGTTTGTAATCGGAAATCAAATGGATTATGAACTATGACATTCTTCAACCAATTCCACAAGGAGTCGATGGAGCGTACGATGAGGAAAATCAAAGAATCCAGAAAATCGCCGATGAGCTCGATAGACTTTGCTGCTTACATGAAGGAGAATCTGGAGATAGCCAGACAAATGGAAGCCGCCTCGAAATAGAACAACGAGCTGCGGAGCAGTTTGCTAAAACTAATGGAATGTGGATTCCGTTAGATTCAATATTTGATCTTGGAGTTCCTGGCCCCAGTGGGAATGAGAATGATACATATGTTTCAGATGATACCATTTTCAAGGTTAACAACCTGTTTAATAGTGGTAGTATAACCGCTCTCTTAAAGAGGGTGTTGTTTCACAATCAGATTTTTCCAAATACAGCTTACCGCTTTTACGGTTTTACAGGGTATGATGGGCGTAGTGTTATGCCTGTTTTACAGCAAGACAGAGTATCTAATGCCAGACCGGCCACTCAGTCTCAAATAGATGCTTACATGTCTGCCTTAGGCTTTTCAAAACTCAGTACAGAAGGCAAATACTCTAATGGCCAATATGTTGTATGGGATATAGTTCCGCGCAATGTGCTGACAGATAAGGACGGAGATCTGTATGTAGTCGATGCTGAAATAGCGTTGGTTTAATAGATTGTGTCTTTCCTTTAACGGAAAAAAGTTTCCTCTAACAGAAAAAAGTCTTTCCTCTGACGGTAATTTCCGTTAGAGGAAAGTCTTTCTTTATTATAATAATGATATTTGCGTGCGTATTTATAAAGGGCCTGCCCGTATTTGACTCAATAGTTACAAAATAAATCCCTGATGACTACACTCGAGGCTATAATGGCCGTAGTATTTGGACTCAGTGCCGCGTATCTTATCTGGTGTCTTTACAAAGCCACCAGGTATATGCGTGAGCACCCTGATGAGTTCCGCTGGTCCGATGACGACGAGCGCAGAAACAAGGTTGAAGGCTCGTAGATGATTCGTAGATGGCTCGTAGATGCAACGTCTATGTCCGGCAATTGTAGATTTAATAATGCGAAAAGTATGAAGAAGATTATTTCTTTATTATTGTTGTTGATAACATTGTTAGCAGTACAAACAGTACATGCTGCTAGTACTTTCACGGTGACGAATACATCAGGCACAAGCAAATTTGTCATCACCAGAACAACCAACACCTCAACGACTGAGACGGTAAAGTACCGCACCGTCTCCCTCAGCGCCATCGAGGGCCAGCACTTCACCGCCGTGAGCGGGGAGTTGTCCTTCGCCGCCAACGATACCTCCAAGACAGTCACCGTGACGGAGAGCACGCCTGGCACGGACGCCTACAAGTACCAGACCGGCACCGAGCGCACTTACCGCTTCGAGGTGCTGGACAAGGACGGCTACGTCCTCGCGTCGAAAGACCGCAGCATCACGAGCGGCCTCACCACGTTCAGCGGCGCCAAGGTGAGCAAGAACATCCAAAACATGGTGTATTTCAAAGGTACTGACTATGCCAGCGACATGGAGAGCAGCAAGTACGTTGACGTGAGCTACACGCCGCCCACCAGCCAGGTGGAGACCAGCGGCACGCTCAGCGGCTACGTCCTCATTGACGACAGCTACGACTACGCGCAGAAGCCCGCCACCGTGAGTACCTCGACACTCATCAACAGCACCAATGCCACCACAAGCTACCTCAATACAATGGGCTGTAAAATCTACGCCACCGTCTGCTTCACCGAGAAGGAGAAGGACGACGGCTACCAGTACATCCAGATTATCGCCGGCACGGCCAGCAGCAGCTACGACACCGGCGCCGACCCCAACGGCGCGGTGAACGACCCCTCGAACTCCGTCTATAAGGTCTGTTTCGAGCTTTCTGAAGGCAGCAACGCCGAGGGCAAGCAGTATTTCCCTCACCTCCATGATTGTGCAAACAAATCGGAGGAGAATACAGCTCACTATTCCATCACTGAGTTCTCCCAAACCAACGGTCATCTCTGGCAGCAGAAGTTCAAGAGCGGCTACCGTGCCTCTAATACAGGCGCACTGATATTTGCCCCCACCGTCAGCAACATCACGACACGTTTTGATGCGGGCGGCGAGAATAACGACACCTGGGGCTACAAGGACTTCTTCGTCCGCATGGCCCTCTGCGACGCCACCGCCCCCACCGTTCTCAACAATTACAAGGTGAGCGGCGGGCGCCACCAGAAGGGCAACGTCATCTACGTCAGCGTGCCCTTCAGCGAGATTGTCACCGTCAGCGGCACGCCCACCCTCGCCACCTCGTGGGGCACCCTCAGCTACTGCGCCGGCAGCGGCACCAACGTGCTCACCTTCCGCGGCGAAATCAGCAGCGACGCCGCCGGTACCTTCATCGTCACTTCTTATAGCGGCACCATCAAGGACCTCGCCGGCAACGCCTTCAGCGGCACCATCAGCAAAGATTATGGTACTTCCCTTGACGCGGACTACGCCTGGACCGAGGCCGACTTCCACAGCCTCGGCGGCAGCACCTATGAGATAGCCACCAAGACCGACCTGCGCCACCTCGCCCTCCTGGTCAACGCGGCCAAGAACCCCTGCACCGGCCTCACCTTCCGGCAGACGCAGGACATCACCTGCGACGCCACCTATATCCCCATCGGCTACTACGTCAGCAACAGCGACTGTACCCCCTTCCGCGGCACCTACGACGGCCAGGGCCACACCGTCAGCGGCATCACCGTCAGCCGCACCGGCAACACCAATGCCGACGGCCACATGGGCCTCTTCGGCTACGTCCATTATAACACCTCTACCGACTACGGCACCGTGAAGAACGTCGTCCTCGCTAACAGCACCTTCACCGGCAGTGACGCCGTCGGCGGCATCGTCGGCTACAACAGGGGCGGCACCGTGCGGAACTGCCGCGTGGAGAGCAGCGTCACCATCAACGCCGGACAAAACTATGCCAACAGCCACGGCGGCATCGTGGGCGATAACCACACCAGCAATGCCAAGGTCATCGGCTGCTACAGCGCCGCCGTCGTCAGCGTGAACGGCAAGAGCAACACCTATAACTACGGCGGCATCGTCGGCTATAACGCCAACGGCACCGTCAAGGACTGCCTCTACGCCGGCAACACCGTCACATCCACCAACGACAAGGGCGCCATCGTCGGCTGCGACTATGACAACAAGGGCTTCTTCTCCAACAACTATTACACCGCCATCAACCTCGGCGGCGTCAACGGCAGCGACCGGGACGGCGCCCGCCGCGCCCGCACCGTCAGCCTCGGCACCGGCGTCGCCCTCAGCGGCACCCAGACCGCCTACAACGAAAGCGGCCTCACCGCCATCGGCACCACCGCCCTGCAGAGCGGCAGCACCATCTATAGCGGAGAGGGGCAGACCGTCAACGTCGCCTACAGCGGCACCGTGCCCGAAGGCTTCATAGTCACCTACAGCGCCACCGCCGGAAGCATCAGCGGCACCGCCCTCACCCTTGCCGCCGCCGTCACCGTTAGCGCCACCTGCGCCCCCGACTACGCCACCCACTGGCACGCCGACGCCGACCACGACGGCACCACCGCCGACCGCGCCTACATCATCACCACCACCACCGGCCTCAACCTGCTGGCCACGCTGGTGAACGGTACCGACGGCTATATCGCAAACACCTTTGAGAGCACGTACTTCAAACTTGGGAATGACATCACCTACACCCACACCACCAATTGGAACGATGCCACCAGCACCGAGAACAACTACACCGCCATCGGTGCCCGTACTAACAATTTAGATAGATATTTCTGCGGCACGTTTGACGGTCAGGGCCATACCGTCCGCGGCATCCGCATCTACAAGCGCGGTACCACCTATGCTGACAGCTACCAAGGTCTCTTTGGTAGTACAAGTGGTGCCACCATCAGGAATGTCATCCTGGCCGATGCCCGCATCACCGGCAATGAAAATGTGGGTGGCATCGCGGGATATATCACATATAACGCCGGGACTGGCAGCATTGTGGAGAACTGCCGTGTAGGCAGTGACGTCTGCATCCATGCCGTAGCTGTCTATGCTTTTAATCACGGTGGTGTGGTAGGCAAATGTTACCGCGGCACTATCAGCGGCTGCGTCAGCTCCGCCACCCTCACTGTGGCCAATGCTTTTACTGGTATTAGTGCTTACGGTGGCATAGTGGGGGATCTTGGCGGCAATATGTCTGACTGCCTGTCCATTGGCACCAACGTGCCTGCTATTAATAGAAATGCTGCCATCGCAGGAAGATTTGACAGTAGCTACACTCTAACCAACAACTACTATTATAACTGCACCTTAGGCAGTGCCACCACTAACGTCGGCATAGGCTGGGAAGATGACAACGGGACTCCGCACGATCGCGACGGCGCCCGCAGTGTCCATAGTGTCACCCTCCCGACGGGTGTTACCGCCACTGGTGAGAGCGTCACTATCGGCACCGACATATACTATGCCAGCAACACAACTGTAACGCTGAACGTTCCCACAATAGGCTATAGTGTGACCTCCTATAACGATGGTGCCGACCACAACATCACGGGCAATACCTTTACCATGCCTGCTGCTGATGTCACCGTCAGCGCCACACTGACCGATGTGTGGGGCATTGCTTCCGGCAAAGACGGAACCACTGTCGAAAAAGCCTACACTATCACTTCCACCGCTGGTCTGGACCTGCTGGCCACGCTGGTGAACACCGGCAACGAGTTTCAGAATAAGTTCTTCAAGCTGAATGCCGACATCACCTACAGCCACAAGGCCGACAATGAGGAGGGCGCAGACACCGAGAACAACTTCACCACCATCGGCGTCTATATCCAAGAACGATTTAAATGTTTCTGTGGCATCTTAGACGGCCAGGGCCATACCATCAGCGGCATACGCATCTACAAGGGTGGCGACAGCAGCAGCGATGACGATCAGGGTCTCTTCAGATGGATATATAGGTCTGAAGCCACCATCAAGAACGTCATCCTGGCCGATACCCGCATCACCGGTAGGTTTCATGTAGGCGGCATCGTGGGAAAGATACATGCTGGTACCGTGGAGAACTGCCGCGTAGGCAGCGATGTCACCATCCATGCCGCAACTAACTACGCCGATTGTCACGGCGGCGTGGTGGGTGTCTGTACCCAGAACGGCACCATCCGCGGCTGCGTCAGCAGCGCCATCCTCACCGTGGCCGACGGCCTCACTGACATCTCAAATTTCGGCGGCATCGTGGGCGGTTTCGAGGGTAACATGTCCGACTGCCTGGCTCTCGACGCCACCATGCCTGCTGTCACCAAAAGTGGTGCCATCGCGGGTAGTATTAACGCCAGAATAAGCACTCAAACCAACTGCTACCACCGCGACTGCACCGTGGGCGGCAATGGCGCTCCGAGCAACACCTACAACGTGAGCGCCTACACCGTGAGCGCAGGCACATATGTCACCATGGCTCCCGCCGGCAGTGCCGACACGATCTACGAATTCAATGGCATTCAGCGCTACGGCGACGCCCTCTACTACGGCGGCGTGATCTATGCCCCCAGAGATGCCAGCGTAAGCCTCACGCTGGGCTATAACGGCAGCGTGCCTACAGATAGTGTCGGCTACGGCGCCAGCGTAGGCACCCTCAGCGGCGACGCCAACCCCTACACGCTGACAATGCCCGACGAGAACGTAACCATCGGCGCAACATTCACGAAGACACCCGTCACCACGTCGTATGTCGAGGCCGACGGCACACTGCACGAGAATGTCGTTGCCATCCCGCTGGACAACACCATGACAACACTCGCTGCGGGCTGGTATGTGGTGAACAGCGACGTGGCCTATACGGGCACCGTCACCCTCGCTGGCGACGTGAACATCATCCTCGCCGACGGCAAGACGATGAGCGTGACGAACACGGGGACGGGCAATGAAGACTTTGCCATCTACGGCGATTCGGGGCCGCTGCACATCTACGGCCAGAGCCAGGGCACGGGTGCGCTGACGGCTACCGCCAACTCCAGCGTTGCCATCAAGGTCGATGACTACATCACCATCAACGGCGGCACAGTCACCGCCACCAGCACCAGCGATGTTGGCATCTATGGTATTGACGGTGTCACCATCAATGGCGGCACAGTCAACGCCAACGGCATTTACGCCGATGGCGACATCACCATCAACGGTGGCAAGGTCACCAATAACAGCGACCCTGGCATCCGTTCCAACAACGGCAACATCACCCTCAGTTGCACCAGCGCCAGCGACTTCATCCAAGCCAGCAGTTACAGCGGCACCGCCATTAGCGTAGCCGACGGCAAGACGCTGGTCGATGATGGCGGGAACATCTGGAGCGGAACGCTCAGTAATGATGACCTTCAGAACAGCCTCCTCAACAAGACGCTGCGGCCCGTCATGGGTGTCGTGCTGACAAAGGACGGCTCCGGCAACATCTCTGCCGAGTTTGACGGCACATCGCTCGAGACGGTGAGCATCCCCATTAATATCACGGTGAACAGCGTGACGTTGAACCGCACGTTCAACTTTAACAAGTGTGCTACACTGATGCTGCCGTTCTCGCTTGGTGATGGGCAGTCGCTGAATGGCGGCATACTCTACAAATTCGATGGAGTGAATAACGGAGAAGGGGATTGGGTTGCAACACTTTCGGAATTTACGTCGCCGCTGAAAGCCAACACGCCATACCTGATTTATCCCAACGGACACATGACGGACGATAAAATCACCTTCGATCTGAATGGTGGCACAGTGACGCTGAACACCACCACGGCGGGCGAAGACTCTAACGAAAAAGACGATTTGTGGGACTTCATAGGAACATACTCGTATATCAAGTGGACTTCCGACACTGGCGACCAGGACTACAGCACAGAGCGTGAAGCCGAGATAGGCAAGGTCTATGGCTTCGCAGCCGTTGAGAAGATAGGCATCCACGTGGGTGACTTTGTCCGTGTGGCCTCTGGAGCGAAAATCCGCCCGATGTGCGCCTACCTGAAGTGGAAAGGTTCGATACCCAACAATGCCCGTGCCCTGACCCGTGCAGCAACGAATGACGAAACAGAACTGCCGCAGCGCATCACCGTGCGCCTGATAGGTGCCGACGGCGTTTTGACCGGCATCGGTGAAATAGACACCCGCACAGGTGATATAACTTTTGATGCCGAAGGTTGGTACACGCTTGATGGCATCCGTCTTAACGGCAAGCCCGTTCAGAGTGGCATTTACATCAACAATGGAAAGAAAGTATCAATTAAATATGGAGAATAAGACCATGGATGAAAAGAAGATATATGAGAAGCCAACCTGTATGGTAATCAACTTTCAGCACCATACGAACCTACTGGTGGGAAGTTCTGAAAGTCCTGACGCGCCCGTTTTTGGTGACTGGTTGGGATAAAAAAAGCACAAACAACACAATAGTATCGTTTCCCTGTGTCATCTTGTAGTGGCACAGGGAAACGTTTTTTAAAGAGTCAGAGTTTCATCGCAGAGGGAGGTGACGGCCTGGCGGTGGGTGATGAAAATCATTGTTTTTTGCGGATAGGCCTTGAAGAGGCGGGTGTAAAGCTCGGCCTCGGTGGGGGCATCGAGTGATGAGCTTATCTCATCAAGGAGCAGTATGGAGCCCGGGCGCAACAGGCCGCGGGCTATTGCTATGCGTTGGGCCTGGCCTTCACTCAGGCCGCTGCCGCGCTCGCCAAGCATGGTGTCAAGACCGTCGGGGAGTTCCTGCACAAAATCGGCGCAGGCGGTATGCAACGCTTGTTGTAACTCCTGGTCCGATGCCTCGGGCTTGGCTACCTGCAGGTTGAAGCGGATGGTGCCGCTCATGAGGGTGTTGCCCTGGGGTACGAATACAAAGTCGGGACGGGTCTCCGCGCCTGCGGCAAGGGATTTGTCGGAGCCGTAAAGATTTATGCTGCCGCTGTCAGGGCTGATGAATCCTAACATCAGACGGAACAGGGTGGTCTTGCCTATGCCCGTCTCACCCATAAGGGCGGTCTTGGTGCCGGGCTGGAAATCATGACTGAAACCGGTGAGTATCTGACGGTCACCGCCTGCGTATCGGAAATCAACGTTTTCAAATCGTATTCCGCTAAGGGTGGGGTGCAGCGTGCCTGTATCGGCCACGGCATTGCTCTCAAGCTCGGCCAGACGGTCTATGCTGGCGGTGGAGTGTATCACCTGCGGTACCAGGTTGAGCAGCTGCATTACTGGGTGCTGGATCTGGCCTACCAGTTGCAGGAACGATGTCATGATACCGAACGTGATTGCGCCGTTGCGCAGTTGCAGGCCTCCCCATACGAATGCCAGCAGGTAACCAAGGCCGAACGCGCTGCCCAGAATGATGCGAATCATAATGGTAAAGCGGGTGCGGCGCATTATGTTGCCCTTAAGGCGCTGCTGCATGGTGTCCAGGCGGCCTGTCATCCACTCCTGGCTGCCCATGGCACGCAGTACGGCGTTGTTCTCCATTCCCTCCTGCACCTGCATCTGGATGCGGCTCTCGTCCTGACGTATGTCAAGCGTCATCTGACGCAGGCGGCGCCCTATGAACTTGGCCATCAGTATGGCAAGTGGAGTCATTATGAGCAGAGCCCAGGCAAGCCATCGGTCAAAGTAATGCAGCAGCAGGAACGCACCTATAACCTGGATGCAGGTGATGCACATCTGGGGTAGGGTATCGGTAGTGGTTTCTGATACCACCTCGATATCCTTGGTAAGACGGGAACTTATGTCACCCGAGTGTATCTCTTTCTCATCATAGAGCTGGCGGCGGAACAGCCCGCTGAACATACGCAGCCGGATGGCGTTGGTCTGGCGGATGCCGGCCTTGGTGGTGAGCAGGAAATAGACCTGACGCAGCAGCACGCCGCCCACTACGGTCAGTACCAGCCACGAGACCATGACAATGATGTCACGGGTGGTGCCGGTACGGATGGTCTCATCAATGAAGCGGCGGCTCAGCCAAACCATGAGAAGGCCCATGGCAACCTGTGCCGTGCCTGTCACAATTCGTACCGCGGTGTTAAGGCGGATACCTTGTGTGTTACGCCATATCCAGCCAGAATACCTCACTCTACAACTTTAAGTTCTGCCCATTGGTTTATTGTCTCCTTTACATCAGCTAATGCCTGTTCAGGAGATACCTCATACTCATCACACAGCGCGTTGGCCAGGCTCTCGGCTGTGAAATTACCCTGCTCAACAGCCTGTTTCCAGAGCCATGCGGCAGTCTCGTTCAGTGAGAGCATGCGCCCGAAATTGATGGCATCCAGGCCCTCACCCACTATCACGTTCTCACCGCACACGGTGCGTAGTATGTATCCTTTCTTTATCTTCATATTATCGCGTATTTCTTTATTGTTCTTCTAAGTACGGCCAGTATGATCCTGCGCAGAGGGCGTATCAGGTACCAAACCCTGGCCCTGAACATCTGTCCTTTTGACTCCAATGGACGGCGCTCTCCCTTGGCATCAACCACATGTGTGGCGCGTGCCAGCACATGTTCACGGGTGCAGCTCTCCGTACCGCGTATATTGCCGTCACCCATCAGGGTAATGTGCCCGTCAGGATTAATCCGTATTATGCGATGCACCACATAGTGCTCAGGGGCAATCTCAGCCAGTACAACATGTCCCACTTTGAGCTCATCGGGCTTTTGCAGCACCACACTCTCGCGTCCGCCTATGATGAACGGTATCATGCTGCGGCCCTTTACGGGGAAAGTTACGCTCACTCCGTCGGCCACCAGGCGCACGGCCTCCTGTATGATCTGCTCATCGGTCATAGGGCAATGGTATCTTTACACAGGTGCGCGGCATCGGCATCGGGCAGACAGTCCAGATGCCATACCGGTATGTATGTAGCAAGCGCATTCTCGGTCTCATGCAGGCCGTCGGCAATGCGTGCATCCCAACGTTTGCCCGATATGCTGGGCACCACGGCTGCATATGCGCCGATGCCCTTAAGGCGCACAATCTTATTGTATGGAGCCTGACTCAGCAACACAATACCTCCAAGCTGAGCGCTTACATTGCGGTAACAAGGTGTCTTGCCGCTCCAGGGAGTACCATAGACCACGGCTGTCCCGTCCGGCTTTACCCGAACGGCAGGGTTGTCATCATTCATCAGCTCCGTTCCCGGAATGTTCTGCAGCCACAGTCTGGCATGTGTGCTCTTGCCAGTGCCGCTCTTGCCCAGGAACATATATCCGCGTCCATCAAGACTCACCACTGCCGAGTGGAAAAGCACCGTTCCTGTGCAGGCCGATGCCATGGCAAACAGTATCATAAGAGCATTGTCAAGTGCAGCCTTTGACTGGAATCCGCTCAGGTACAGCGTTCCATTCCTGTATCCCGGTGTACAAACCAGCCATCCCGCCGTCTTGCGGCCAAACCGGAATTCAAATACCGGATTGCCATCCTCAGTATGTCCGCAAATGGTATCCTGACCCTCCTCATCCTGGCGCCACTCCTCAATGTAAGATATGGGATCACTCTCGTCCACTGTAAGATGGAACAGCGCATCGGATGGGGCTGAACCGGCTGTGCGGAACGGCTCATAGTTGGTCATGAGGGCCGTCAGACTCTCATCGGCCTCTACACCGAACAGATGCTCTGCAACTATGTAATATCCCGTCTCAGTCATGAGAGGTAGGCTTTTACTGAGTCTGCGCAACGCTCACCGTCTATGGCCGATGATACTATTCCGCCGGCATATCCGGCACCCTCACCGCAGGGGAACAGTCCCTCCAGGCCCAGGTGCTGTAAGGTGTCGCCGTCACGCGGTATGCGTACAGGTGATGATGTACGGGTCTCGACTGCAATCATTACGGCGTCATTGGTAAGGAACCCGTGGCTGCTCTTGCCAAATTGCAGGAATCCCTGCTTAAGGCGTTCGGTTATGAACTCCGGCATCCAGAAATGCAGGGGTGATGATATGAGGCCGGGCGAGTAGGAACTCTCCGGCAGGTCATAGCTCAGACGGCGGTTCACAAAGTCGGCCATTCGCTGGGCCGGTGCAGTCTGGCGCATGTTGCCGGCTTGCCAGCAGTCATGTTCCAGCTGCTCCTGGAACCGCATCATAAGGAGCGGGTCATGCATATCGGCATCACTCTTGGCTACATCCTCTATACGGGTCTCCACCACCATGCCCGAGTTGCTCCAGCGGGAGTTTCGGCCCGACGGAGACATACCGTTAACCACAATCTGCTGCGGTCCCGATGCCGCCGGAACCACGAATCCGCCCGGACACATGCAGAAACTGTATACGCCGCGGCCGTCAACCTGGGTTACAAAACTGTATTCTGCGGCAGGCAGATACTTGCCGCGGCCGGCACGGTTATGGTATTGTATGCTGTCAATAAGCTGTGAGGGGTGTTCCAGACGGCAACCTACGGCCAGTGCCTTAGCCTCAATGTTGAATCCTTGAGCGGCCATGTAACGGTAGACGTCACGTGCGCTGTGGCCTGTTGCCATAATCACCGGACCCATAAAGCGGCACTGCTCGCCGGCATGTGTGGCCTCAATGCCTATCACCTTATTGCCGTCCAGTATGAATCCGGTCATGAGGGTCTCAAAATGGACCTCACCACCGCAGCGCAGTATGGTGCCGCGCATGTTCTCTATCACACGTGGCAGGCGGTCGGTGCCTATGTGGGGGTGCGCATCGGACAGTATGGATTCACTGGCTCCGTGTTGGCAGAATATGTTCAGTATGCGGTCTGTATTGCCGCGTTTCTTGCTGCGGGTGTAGAGCTTGCCGTCAGAGTAGGCACCGGCACCGCCCTCGCCAAAACTGTAGTTGGACTCCGGGTTTACCTTATGCGTGCGGCTTATGGCGGCAATGTCCACCTTGCGGTCGCGCACGTTCTTGCCGCGTTCAACCACTATTGGGCGCAGTCCCAGCTCTATCAGGTGCAGGGCTGCAAAGAGTCCTCCGGGACCGGCTCCAACCACAATAACTGCAGGCTTGTCATCAACAGGGTAGTAATCAATAGGGGTATATTGGGTCTTGGGCGGCTCCTCTCCAATAAATACACGTAACGTGAGATTAATGAATATGGTACGCTGACGTGCATCAATGCTGCGCTTAAGTGTGTGGATTGCATTGATGGTGCGCACATCAATGGCGCACTGCCTTGAAACGGTTTGCTTGAGCACCTGCTCATTATAAGCAAACTGCGGTTCTACCCTAAGTTGAATCTCCTTAACCATATATTGTAAATCAATGCAAATTTACTATTTCTGTTTGGAAAGCAGAGGATAGTGTAATATCTTTGAACCATAAACATTTATAATTACGATCGTGAAAAAAAGTGTATTTCCGGTATTGCTTTTGTCATTGCTTGTTAGTGTAATGACCGGTTGCGGCGGGAACAGGAATGCTGCCGATGAGGTGAACATCAGATTCCAGGATCCGGGAGAGAGCGTTTTCCCCATAGCTGATCATTTCCAATTGGAAAATAAGTTGGATATAAGCGATCAGGGAGACTGTTTCCTGTCTGATGTGAGCGATGTATTCCTTACAGATGATTATATTTTCCTGCTTGATTCCCGTCAGGCTGTCTCAAAGGTCAGCCTTAAGACCGGTGAGATTGTGAAGCAGATATGTCAGGTGGGCCGTGGCCCTCAGGATTATCTTAGAGCCGTGAACATATCGGGCGATGGCGAGCATCTCTACCTGCTGGACCATATGAGCAAGAGAGTCCATATATATGACCTGGACCTTAATCATCAGGATGCGTTCAATGTGGAGTATATTCCGTCTCCGTCATCATTCCTAAAGACAAAGGATGGTTTCATGTTCCTGAATTCGGCCGAGGATACACAGATAGGAGCATTTGTGGTAACAGATGATAGGGGAGTAAAGAAGGCCTCTTTCCTGGAGTTGAATGAGGAACCTGTATACACAGAGGGTGAGGAGGTGTTCCGTGTAGTCTATACCGATAACTGTTTCTATCCCGATGCTGACGGAAAGATTGAATGCTATTATCCCAATGCCAACGAGATATATCTCTATGACGGCAAGACCCTTACCAGGAAATCTACAATCAAGCCCGATGATAATCTGACCGGCACCCGCGGTGTAGGTGTAGCTAAGGCCCTCTCCATAAACGGAAAGACACTGGTTGGTTATAGGTGTAACTTCAAACCCACTTTTGCCTGGTTTGACAGAGATGGCAGCCTGCTTGCCATGGGACATGGCCAATATGTGACCCAGCGCTTCCAGATATATCAGGATAGTGACAGATTTGTATTGGTAATACTGGCTCAGGACCTGCTTGAGGCTGAGTCCGCCGGTAAATCCATCCAGGCTCAGATTTCAGTTTACAGACCCGAGTAATGAAAGAGATACTGGATTTTCTAAGGCGGTTGAGCTGCAATAATGAGCGTGACTGGTTCATGGCTCATAAGGATGAGTACAAGCGGGTAAAGGAGCGGTTTGACTCCTTTGCTCTGGAACTGCTGGCCGCTATCCGTAAGTTTGACCCTTCAATAGGTGACTTGCAGCTTAATGACATAACCTACCGCATATACCGTGACGTCAGGTTCTCGGCCGATAAATCCCCATACAAGACCCATATGGGTGTGTACATCTGCCCTGGCGGCAAGAAGTCTCCTTACAGCGGGTACTATTTCCAGGTGAGTGCATCGGCCAAGGATAGCTGGGAGGGAACCCATATGCTTGCAGCCGGTGACTACTGGTGTGACCCCAAGGTGCTGGCCATTCTGCGTGAGGATATTGAGATGAGTGACGGCGGGTTCCGCAAGATCCTCTCTCAGGCTGCTCCCGGATTTGAACTGGACTATGAGGGCGCGCTCAAGAAAGTGCCGGCCGGATTCCCAGCCGATACCCCTGATTCAGACTATTACAGACTCAAGCGTTTCTGTATAGCTTACATGCCCGATGATGATTTCATCCTAGCGCCGGGGCTTGCCGATCGCGTTGCCGCACTTTTCAAGACCACTAAACCCTTCCTTGACTTCATAAACCGCGCCGTCACCTGGTCGCGCGAGAATAATGATTAACTTTGCAGATATGAGTGAAAAACTGAAAATAGAGATACCTAGGTTCACATGGTGGGACTGGTTTCTGATACTGGGATTCATGACGGTCAGCGTGACCGTGAGTTTGCTTAATGGCAATTTCAACGTGCTGAGTTTCATTGCTGGTACCTGCAGTGTGCTGTGTGTGATATTCGGTGTAAAGGGAAGCGTTCTGAACTTCCTGTTCGGATTCCTGGGCTCATGCATCCAGGGTTATATGGCATTGCGCAGCGGACTCTATGCCAACGCCGCCCTGTTCCTGCTCTACAACGTACCCATGCAGTTCATAGGTTGGGCCCAATGGCGCAAGCGTGCGCTGGGCGGAGGCCACGATGGTATAAAGACCCGCTGGATGACCTGGCCGCAGCGAATACTGCTGGTTGTTCTCTGCACCGCTGCAGTATGGGGTATCAGCCGCCTGCTTCTTAAGACCGATGACCCCCTGCCCGTATCCGATGCACTGGCCATGACGGTTGCCGTGGGTGCCCAGTTCCTGCTTACCTTCGCATTCATTGAGCAGTGGTTCATGTGGATTGTGGTAAACGGCGCCAATCTGGTGATGTGGGCCATTGCAGCCACCCGCGGCGTGCAGTTTGCGCCCATCATGGTGGTTCAATACGTATTCTACATGATGAACTCCATCTACGGAATAGTGTGGTGGAGCAAAATGTCAAAAAAGGCATAGCATATGGCACAGACCAAGGACAAGACCATGTTTGTCTGCACCGAGTGCGGATTTGACTCGCCCAAATGGAGCGGCAAATGTCCCTCTTGCGGCCGATGGAACACCATGAAGGAGATTACCGTAAAGCCGCAGGCCACTCAAAGTGCAAGCGTCACCGCCAGGAAAGAGGCATCGGGCAAGACCGATGACAGCAAACCCCACACCCTGGGCGAGATCCAGAGCTCTGACTATCCGCGCATAGACATGCAGGACGGTGAGCTGAACCGCGTGCTTGGAGGCGGACTGGTCCAGGGATCACTGGTTTTGCTGGGAGGTGAGCCGGGAATTGGCAAATCCACCCTTACGCTGCAGACCATGATGCGACTGCAAGGGTTCCGGGTACTGTACGTATCGGGCGAGGAGAGCGCCCGCCAGATTAAGATGCGAGCCGAGCGTCTGGCAACAGCCGCCGGCACAAGTGAGCTGAGTGACAATCTGCTTATTCTGTGTGAGACATCACTTGAAAACATCTACGACCAGATAAAGAAAGAGAAACCGGAACTGGTGGTCATAGACTCCATTCAGACCATAAGCAGCGAGTATGTGGATTCATCGGCCGGAAGCATAACGCAGGTGCGTGAGTGCGCCGCATCACTGCTCAAGTTTGCCAAGGAGAGCGGGACCCCGGTCCTGTTGATTGGTCATATCACCAAGGACGGATCGATAGCAGGCCCCAAGATACTGGAGCATATTGTTGATGCCGTACTGCAGTTTGAGGGTGACCAGCACTACCTGTACCGCATACTGCGTCCCATCAAGAACAGGTTCGGCAGCACGGCCGAGCTGGGCATCTATGAGATGCGCGAGGATGGTCTGCGCCAGGTGAATAACCCCAGTGAGCTGCTGCTTACTGACAGCCATCAGGGCATGAGCGGAGTATCCATTGCCTGCACCATTGAGGGTGTACGCCCGTTCCTGATTGAGGTCCAGGCTCTGGCCAGCACCGCTGTGTACGGAACGCCGCAGCGCAGCGCCATAGGTTTTGACGTGCGCCGCATGAACATGCTGCTGGCGGTCCTGGAGAAACGTGTTGGATTCAAACTGGGTCAGAAGGACGTGTTTCTGAATATTGCCGGAGGCCTCAAGGTGAGTGATCCTGCAATTGATCTGGCGGTAATAAGCGCCATACTCTCAAGCAGCCTGGACATTGCGGTTGACCGTACCGTCTGCATGACGGGTGAGGTGGGCCTGTCAGGCGAGATCCGTCCCGTAAGCCGTATAGAGCAGCGTATATCGGAGGCCGCCAAACTGGGATTTGAGCGCATCATCATACCCAAGAGCAATATCCACGGCCTTGAGAAACGCAAGCTGGGTATTGAACTTGTTCCCGTAACCAAAGTGGAGGAGGCATTCAAACATCTTTTTGGTTGATGCAGCCTGAAATAAACAGAAAAGAGCCGAACAAATTGTCCGGCTCTTATTCTATTACTGGTAACTAAGGGTTACTTCTTGGTTCCGCAGTACTCGTCAGATACTGTCAGTTTCTTGCGGCCCTTAGCTCTGCGTGATGCAAGTACACGACGGCCATTAGCTGTGGCCATTCTCTCACGGAAACCGTGCTTGTTTTTTCTCTTCCTGTTGGAAGGCTGAAATGTTCTTTTCATCGTTATATATTTTTATTGTTTTCCTATCGGTTTTTGGAATCGGAGGGCAAAGGTACTTTCTTTTTTCTTAATATGCAAATTGCATCTCTTTTTTTGTCTAAAGTTTTGTCTATTTGTCCCATTGCACTACTTTTGTAGTCCGAAAAGTATTTTATTATTAATAATAGAACAAACAGTTATTTATGATTCTTTGTCAAGACATCAAGATCGGTACCTGCATTAACCTGGAGGGCCAGCTTTATTTCTGCATCGATTTCCTTCATGTAAAGCCCGGTAAGGGAAACACATTCGTACGTACCAAACTTAAGAACGTGGTTAACGGCCGCGTGCTGGAGCGTACTTTCCAGATCGGTTTCAAGCTTGAGGATGTTCGTGTAGAGCGTCGTCCCTACCAGTATCTGTACCAGGATGACATGGGTTACATTTTCATGAACCAGGAGAACTTTGAGCAGGTTACTATCATCAAGGACCTTATCAACGGTGTTGATTACCTTAAGGAGGGTGAGGTTGTTGATGTTGTTACAAACGCCAATACCGGTGAAATCCTGTTCGCAGATCTGCCTGTAAAGGTTGTACTTAAGGTTACATACACAGAACCCGGCCTTAAGGGCGATACAGCTACCAACGCTACCAAGCCCGCCAAGGTTGAGACCGGTTGCGAGGTTCGCGTACCTCTGTTCATCAATGAAGGTGAGCTTATTGAGGTTGATACCCGCGACGGATCATACCAGGGCCGCGTAAAGGCATAAGAAATGAATGGATAAGCCGGACAAGCTGAATCTTAAGCAGTGGGCCAAAGAGGATCGCCCCCGTGAAAAGATGAAGCAAAAGGGCGCAGGCGCGCTTACAAACGCTGAGTTATTGGCGATTCTGATACACACTGGAAACACTGAAGATTCGGTGGTGGCTTTGACACAAAAAGTGATGGCTTCCTGCCGCAACAGTCTTTCCGAACTTGGAAAACTTAGCGTCGGGGAGCTTTGCTCTTTTAAAGGAATAGGTGAGGCCAAGGCAATTACGATCCTGGCCGCATGTGAGTTGGGCAGACGCCGCAAGGAGGAGGATCCAGAGCGTAAGCCCGTAATAAGGACATCGCGTGATATCTATGACTGGTTCTATCCCGTCCTGGCCGATAAGCAGGTTGAGGAGTGCCACGCGCTTCTGCTCAACCAGGCCAGCAAGGTGATAGACAGCATGATGATAAGTCAGGGAGGATTGTCAAGTGCATCGGTCGATGTCCGGGTTATAGTTCGTGAGGCGATTGTGCGCAGGGCCACGGCAGTTGCGCTGTGTCATAATCATCCGTCGGGCAACCTGATGCCCAGTCATCAGGATGACGGGCTTACAACCGCAGTCCGACAGGCATGTTACACAATGGATATCTCATTGCTGGATCATGTGATATTCACGGATAACGGTTATTACAGTTACGCTGACCACGGTCGGCTTTGAAAAAAGGATGGCACAGAAGTTTGAGATAGAGGAGAAAGTTGTTGAGGTACTCAAGACCGTTTATGATCCTGAGATACCTGTTGACATCTATAACCTGGGCCTTATATATAAGGTGGATGTCGATGATGATGCCAATGTAGCGATTGACATGACACTGACCGCACCCGGATGCTCTCTGGCAGACTTTATCGTTGAGGATGTCCGCCTAAGGGTTGAGGGGCTGGAGTGTGTCAAGTCCGCAACCGTAAATCTTGTCTTTGAACCGGAATGGGACAAGGACATGATGAGTGAGGAGGCCAAACTTGAACTGGGACTAATTTAAGGCGTTATGAAAAACGTTTACTTCATATCCGATGCGCATCTGGGGTCGTGGGCTATTGACCACCGCCGTATGCAGGAACGTCGTCTTGTGCGTTTCCTTGACGATATCAAGGATAAGGCTCAGGCTGTATATATGCTGGGCGACATGTTTGATTTCTGGTATGAGTACAAATATGTAGTGCCCAAAGGCTATACCCGTTTCCTTGGTAAGATATCGGAACTGACTGACAGTGGCGTCGAGGTTCACTATTTCATAGGCAACCATGACATCTGGATGTTCGGGTATCTGGAGCGTGAATGTGGCGTTATACTGCATAAGGAGCCTGTTACCGTCGAGATTATGGGTAAGGAGTTCTATCTGGCTCATGGCGACGGCATGGGTGATCCTGATCCTGTGTTCCGTTTCATGCGCGGCATATTCCGCAGCCGTTTCTGCCAGTTTCTCTATTCACTTCTGCCAACCCGCTGGAGCATGAGTCTGGGTCTTAAATGGGCTAAGAAAAGCATGCAGGATCACCGTCTGAACGGCGTTGACAAGTACCTGGGTGAGGATAAGGAGTTCCAGGTCCTCTATGCCAAGGATTACCTAAAGTCACATCCCGACATAAACTATTTCATATTCGGCCACCGTCACATAGAACTAGACCTCATGCTCACCCGCACCAGCCGCCTCCTAATTATCGGCGATTGGATCACCCAATACACCTACGTCATGTTCGACGGCAAATCCCTCACCATGCACAATTACCTGGAAGGCGAAACCAATCCCTAAGTAACAATACCACCGCACCTGCGTTTCCCCGTGCGTGTCCCAAATCCGCACTCGGTTTCCAGCTGCACTAGGTAAAAACAATACCATCGCACCTGCGTTTCCCCGTGCGTGCTCCTAACTTGCACAAGGTTTCCAACTTATTGCACCTAGGAGCACAAAGGTTTCCAGCTGCACCCAGTAAAACGGAACCCCGACAGCAAAGCGTTGTCGGGGTTTCGTTTTACCCGGCCTGGAAGGCCGGCAGAGTGGAGCGGTATGAAATGAAATGGAATACCGCGTAACGGGTTTGGGGCCGTGGCCGGCCCCAAACTAAAATAAGGTAAAATGCTTCAAATACAAAATACGGTTTCCAGCTAGCGACTTTTGAGGCCCTACGGGCCCAAAAAGTCAAAAACACCCGAGCCGCGAAGCGGCGAGTAACCCGCCGGATGGCTATAGTTTATTACTTAACCAACGCCATAGTATCCTGAGCAATCATCAGCTCCTCATCAGTAGGCAGCACAACCACCTTAACCTTAGAGTCCGCAGTAGAGATGACCCCGTCCTTGCCAAACATAATCTGAGCATTCTGCTCCTTGTCCAGCTTAATGCCCAGGAACTCCAGACCTTCACAAACGGCCTCGCGAACCTCATGACGGTTCTCACCAACACCACCGGTAAATACAACCACGTCAACGCCACCCATTGCAGCGGCAAATGCGCCGATGTATTTCTTGATGCGGTAAGCATACATCTTCTTGGCCAGAGCGGCACGCTCGTTGCCTGCCTCCATTGAAGCTGTAACCTCACGCATATCGCTTGATGCGCCTGATATACCCAGCAGGCCTGACTTCTTGTTCAGAAGGTTTGACATACCTGTGCTGTCCAGACCCTCCTTCTCCATAAGGAATGTAACGGCACCTGCGTCAATGTCACCGCTGCGGGTACCCATCATGATGCCCTCCAGCGGAGTCAGACCCATTGTGGTGTCTACGCTCTTACCGTCCTTTACAGCGGTGATAGAACCGCCGTTACCGATATGGCAGGTGATTATCTTTGAGCCCTCAGGTTTGATACCCAGGTACTTGCAGATCTCGCCCGATACAAAACGGTGTGATGTTCCGTGGAATCCGTAACGGCGAACTCCATACTTCTGATAGAGCTCATAGGGGATGGCGTACAGATATGCATAATCAGGCATGGTCTGATGGAATGCGGTATCAAATACACCTACCTGCGGAACGTTGGGCAACAGCTCGCTTACTGCGTTCACACCCTTAAGGTTGGCAGGGTTGTGCAGCGGAGCCAGGTCATTGCAGGCTGCGAATGCCTCCAGTACATCGGGAGTAAGGATTACGCTCTTGTTGAACTTCTCGCCTCCGTGTACCATACGGTGACCTACTGCGTTGATCTCATCAAGTGACTTGATTACGCCGTACTGGCTGCCGGTAAGTATCTCAAATATGAACTTTACGCCTACGGTATGCTCGGGGATCTCCTTCTCAATGATTACCTTCTCACCGTTCTTGTCAGTGAGCTTGAGGAATGATCCCTTCATGCCGATTTTCTCTATACCACCCTGTGCAATGACATCATTGCTATCCATGTCAAACAGCTTGTACTTGATTGACGAGCTGCCGCAGTTAAGAACCAGAATCTTCATCTTTTCTTTATGCTTTCTTGGCAGCCATTGCCTGGTTGGCGGTAACTGCAATCATTTTGTAAACGTCATCTACTGAGCAGCCGCGTGACAGGTCGTTCACGGGACGTGCAATACCCTGAAGGATAGGGCCGATGGCCTCGGCGTTACCTATGCGCTGAACCAGCTTGTAGGCGATGTTACCAACTTCAAGGTTGGGGAATACAAGTACGTTGGCCTTGCCGGCAATCTCTGAACCGGGAGCCTTGCTTGCACCTACAGAGGGCACGATGGCAGCGTCAGCCTGGAGCTCACCGTCAATCTTGAGGTTGGGGGCCAGTTCCTTTGCCTTGGCAAGAGCGGTTGTAACCTTGTCTACAACCTCATGCTTGGCAGATCCCTTGGTTGAGAAGCTCAGCATAGCCACGCGGGGCTCGGCGAATCCTGCTACTGCAGTTGCTGTGCCTGCTGATGCTACGGCAATCTGAGCCAGCTGGTCTGCATCGGGCACCGGAGTTACGGCGCAGTCTGCAAATACCATGATGCCGTTCTCACCGTACTGCGGAGTCTTGGTGAGCATGATGAATGCACCTGATACCACTGATATACCGGGAGCAGTCTTGATTATCTGGAGTGCAGGACGCAGAACGTTGCCTGTGGTGTTGCGGGCACCGGCCAGCTGACCGTCGGCATCACCGCTCTTGATGATGAGGCATCCCAGGTAGAGGGGATCAAGAACCTTCTTCTGAGCCTCCTCAATGGTCATACCCTTGTTCTTGCGCAGTTCAAACAGCAGGTTTGCATACTCATCCTTCTTGGGGTTGTTCTCGGGGTCAATGATAGTGGCCTTTGAGATGTTCTTGAGTTCCCACTGTGCGGCAAGTCCCTCAATCTCCTGTTTGTTACCCAAAATGATAAGGTCTGCCACACCGTCGGCCAGAACCTTGTCGGCTGCCTTGAGTGTACGCTCCTCGGTACCCTCGGGCAACACAATGCGCTGCTTGTTTTCCTTAGCACGCGCAATAATCTGCTCCATTAATTCCATAACGATATATATTAAATTGTAAACTCCACTTAGCAAAAGCGCCACAAAATTACACTTTTTCCCAATACCCCCACCTTAATAATTAATAAATCCGATGCCATAGGTATCGGATAATGGTAGCCAGCCATTTCAATGGCTGGTAAAAATGAAAATACGCATGTACTTACGCAGGTTCAATAGTATCGGTGCGAGCGAATGCTTGGAGCGAGACCGCGGTCCCGGAGGGCCGCCCATTTGCGAAGCAAATTAAAAAAAGGTAGGAGGGGGCTTTAGCCCCCGGTCCCCGGTTCAATCCCGGGTCCCGCTACAACGAAAAAGAGAGG
>JBGUVW010000049.1:0-49402 GCA_045220475.1 Bacteroidaceae bacterium | reverse complement strand
AACTTAATACCATGAAAAACACAAACCACCTTGAGCCCGATAGGGCTCTTCCAATTTTATTTGGATTTCAAACATAAGTACTAGTTTGGGGCGGCGACGCCCCAAACCCAGTTTGGGGCGGCGACGCCCCAAACCCGCTTCATTCCACTACGTTCCATTCCGCTCTGCCGGCCTTCCAGGCCGGGTAAAACTAAGACCTCGCTAGCTTTGCTCGCGAGGCCTTAGTTTTACTTAACTGCAGCTGGAAACCGTGCTGGTGTGTGCAACTGGAAAACTTGTGCGGATTAGGGACACGCACGGGGAAACGTATTTATATTTGAATAGATCCAGCAGTTGAAACTGCTGGCTACCCTTATTATGTGCCTAACGGCACAGGTTAATGCCGTAGGCATTAGATAGGGGTAGCCAGCCGTTTTAACGGCTGGAGGCTAGGTGCGCATCGCTAGCCAATGGGGACGGTTCTTTTTGGCGTATAACCGGAGATAGAAAAACCATCTGACACTTTATCATGTCAGATGGTTTCTCATAATTTGCCGGGCCAAAAAGAACCGTCCCCAATGGCGGTTACTTTGCAGGCGTCAGCTTTATTATACCAATCGAATTCTCCGGCATAGTTACCTCAAACTGCTTCTTAACCGTGCCCAGATCCTTGGTGTGGGGAACAACAGCCTCGGTGTAGCTTACGCGGTTGCGGTTGCCACCAAATCCGCCGAACTGGCCGGGACGGCCGCCGGGGCCAAGGGCCTGTGCCTGGGGCTGTGCACCGGCATAGGTGTTCTGGTCACCCTGGTTCTTTACGCTGGTGTCGTGTGATGATATGAACTCTACGGTTGCAGTGTAGGCTTTCTTGTTCTGACCCTTACCCATGTTGATGGTAAGCTGCTTGTCAACAGCCTCAGAGTTTACGAACTTGATGTAAACCTCACCGGTCTTAGTATCAACGGTAGGTGATGTGTAGACGGTCTTATCGGCCTCTGTGCCGTTCATTACATCGGTCATCTGGAAGGCGCGGTTTCCGGCCTCGGAGAACAACTTCTGATAGTAGTAGTTGGTGGTACGCCACATGCCGCGGTTATCGAACCAGATCAGGTTGGAGTTCCACTTGTTGAATCCCTTCTTGCAGAACAGCGGTGCGTAGGCTGCCATTACAACCATATCGCTGTTACGCTCCAGGCTGGTCCAGTAAGCGGCCTCGGCCATGGCCGATGCATAATCGTTGTTGCTGTTGTTATTGGCAAACTCACCTACAAATACGCGGGTGGGGCGCTGGCGGTCATATGTCAGACCGTCGGCACCACGAACCTTATCGGCATTGTAACGGTCACCGTTGGTGTAGAACCACTGGTTGTTGCGGTAGTAGTGCTCATCAACCACGGTGTTCTGATACTTCTCATCAATCTCATGCATGTTGGCGTTGAACTCGCGGCCATCGGCTGCAGAGCCGGCGGTTGATACTATGATGATGTCAGGATACTTGGCCTGAATCTCCTTATACATAATGTCAAAACGCTCCCAGAACTCGGCTCCCTGGTTCTCGTTACCTATGCCCAGGTACTTGAGGTTGAAGGGCTCGGGGTGTCCCATATCGGCACGCATCTTGCCCCATTTGGTATCGGTGCCGCCGTTGCAGAACTCAATGAAGTCAAGTGCGTCACAAACGAATATGTCATGGAAACGCTTGCGGTCAGCCTCGGTCTCCAGCGGTGCTATGTAAGCGTGTCTTGCAAACTGGCAGGTAACGCCGTTGTTGAGGACGGGCAGGGGAGTAGCTCCAAGAGACTCTGCCATAAGCAGATACTCGTAGAAACCTACGTACTGTGATGTCCAGTAACCCCAGTGGTTACGGAAACCTATACGCTCCTCCTCAGGGCCGATGGAGTTCTTCCAGAAGGGCTGGCCAAAGTAGTTGGTACCCTCGCTGGCGCATCCGCCGGGGAATCTCATGAATGTGGGGTGCAGATCGGCCAGAGCCTGCATCAGATCCTTGCGGAAAGGACCGTACTTACCCTCCATCCAGAGCTGTGATGACTCAGGCAGCAGGGTTACAAAGTCAAGCCAGAATGTACCGGCGGCATTGGCTCTGATGGCCAGACGGCTGTCAACTGAGCGCTCGGCCTTGAGTTGACCGGTATACTTCTGCCAATCATTCTTAAGGTTGCTGATGGTGATGGCGTTTGAGTTGGCCTGTCCGTTGGCATCCTCCAGCTGAACGGTGATGGTGCCGGGATAAGACTGACCTGCCAGATAGAGGGTCAGGTCATAGCTTACGCCCTGCTGTGCAGGGATGGATGCCTTCTGTGTGTTGTTTGAGTAGTAGTTGCCCTGACGCTCGTTACCGTAAGGAGCGGTGCCGTAGCCGTTGGCTGCAATACCGAATCCCTGGCCTGCATCCTCAATGTCAAAACGTACGCTGTACTGCAGGTAACGCAGTTCATCATCGTATTTGTCATTAGGATCATAGTCATAGTAGCGGGGCATATCCTTTACAAGGGGCTTGTCAGATACTGCGTGAGCCTGACCTACAGAACCCTCACCCTTGAGAACTGTCCAACCAAAGAATACGGTATCGGACTGTGAGAACTCCTTCTCGGGGGCATCAGGTACTTTGTATGCTTGGAATGAGTGGTTCTGGATAAGCTGGGCGCAGATACCGCCGTCAAGTGACTGGTTGATATCCTCAAAGAATATACCTGCCAGAGTGGGGCTTACCTCAATACCCAGCCCCTTCTTGGTGAGATTCAGGGTAACTTCACGCTCCTGTACGGGCTTGAATCCCTGCAGCTGGAGCATCTTCTCAGCCATACGGTAACCCATAAGGCGCATACCCTCAGTGCTGAAATGGAACTGGTCACCGGTGCTCTCGCAGCCCAGTGATGAGATTACATATCCGTTTTTCATAACCTTGGGCAGGTTGGCCAGTACAACCTCATTGAAAGCGGCGCAAACGCCACCCTGCTCAGCCTGCTTGAGCTCACCGGCCAGCAGAGGTATCTCATCGGGGTTCAGGCCCAGGTCGGCGCAGAGGTCATCATGTATCTTCTTGAGGCGTGCGCACCACTGGTCATCGTCAGGGTTTGACTCTCCCTGATGTACCAGCATACCCTTTATGACACCGCTCTTCTGGGCTATCTTAGCCATATCAACTATGCGCTGATAGCAGTTCATGTCATACTCCTTGGCCATATTTACAAGCCATGCACGGCTCTGGTCGGCAGCCTCCATTGCCAGATACTCCTCACAGGCATCCTTGTCCCAGAGTTCCAGCTTGGCGCCGGCTACGGATACGTTGATGACACCTACGCGGTACTGCTCGGGGAGCTCCTCAATCATCTTGCGGCCAAAGAAATCAACCGGGCCCATGTTGTTGCTCTGACGGCAGATAGGGGGTGTGGCGGTGTACCATTCGCCCTTTACACGGTTGTAACGCGGCATATCAACGGCCGATACAAACTGGAAACGGGGGTCGTTCCAGTCCTTGTCCTGATCGGCGGGTGTGGCACCAGCCTCCATGTTGGACTGTCCAAAGCAGAGATAGATAAAGAAATTGGGGTCAGGCTGTTGAGCCTTGAGCGGGAGCGCCATGAGCACTGCCGCTACGATAGTCAGTAATCTGTACTTCATTATAAACTTTAGGTTTAGTATTATTTGTTTTCTGTTTTCTCCTTATCGGCTTTCTCCTTCTCCTCCTGCTCAATGGCAAGCTGACGGGAATTGTTGTCATGGAAAAGGAATGACGATGCCAGCACCAGTATCACGATTACGGTAACCAGTATGGATACCTTGATCAGACCTACACCTACGGCGATACCTATTATACTGGTGCAGAATATGCTGGCGGCGGTTGTCAGACCTGATACATCATATTTGTTCTTGATTATGAGTCCGGCACCTATGAAACCTATGCCGGTCACTACCTGGGCTGCAATTCGGCCCGGATCACCGTTTATGAGGTGCTGGTTGGTCTGGCAAATCCAGATTGATGCCAGGGTGGCAAGTGTGGATGCCATGCAGATAAGCATGAATGTACGTACTCCGGCGGGATGTTTGTGAATGTAACGCTCTACGCCTATGGCGCATCCCAGCAGGGCACTGATAAGAATTCGGGTTATTGCAATATCCTCAGTAAGCATAATCGGGTAATAATTAGGTGGTTTATCTGCAAAGATAAAACAATTCTTTATTTGGTGTCAACCTGCAGCCTGAGTTCACGGAACGGACGGGTGGGGTCATTGGTGGTCAGGTTGATGGATCCCATGGTGACGGTGTGCGGCTCACGTGAGTTGGCAATAGCCACTGTCACGGTTTTCTTATGCATCTTGCCGGGTTTAATGACGGTGCCGGTCTTGATGCTTACAGCCACGCCGTCAGTTGTCTCGACATGACGGAAAATAAGGTCCGTATTTCCGGTATTCTCTATGACTATGGTCTTCTTGTAGATCTTTCCGGGTTCCTGCTCGCCAAAGTCCACATAGCTGGGCTCAATCCTCATTACGGGTTTGGGCGCATTCTCGTCCTTGGAGAACTTCTCTACGCGAAGAGCGTTAACGACGATCGGCTGTTCGCTCTTCGCACCATCGGCAATTACCCAAACGCTGTCACGGGCCATTCCAAAGCCGTTCTTGCCTGTAGGTACGTCATAGGTAATCTTTATGCTTATAACCTCCTTGGGAGCTATCTCCTGCGGGCATTGTACGCTCATTCCGTAGCGGTTACCGGTTGTCTCAACAGCCAGGTTAACCTTCTTGTCACCCAGATTGGCTATACGTACCACCTTTGTCACGCTCTCGCCCTGGGTTACGTACCCGAACGGGCAACGCATTGCGTTTGTCTTTATGGTTCCGGCCAGCAGGTGAGGGTAGAGCTGCTCCAATCCCATGGGTATAGGGTTGACATTGGCGGTAATCATAATGTCTGCGTAGTTGCGGCGGTCCCTGGTGAGCACCTCCACCTCACGCAGTACACGGCCTTGGGTACGTGCCGGGTCAAATACGACTGTGATCTCACCCTGGTCGCCGGGATTGACAGGCTCTACGGAGTATTGTACCGTGGTACAGCCGCAACTGGTGGCGATATTGTCAATCTGTATGGGGTTATTGGATATGTTCATGAAACGGAATGTATGGGATACAGGGCCGTCAGCCTCCTCAATATCCCCAAAATCCCATTCATATGTCTCAAACAGCATGGCCGATGTAGGCTCGTCCTGTGCTTGGGATACGCTGAACATAAGTGTCAGGATCAGTGTAAGTAAGGTTCTTGCTTTCATTTATTTAGTCAGTAATATAATCTTTCGTGTTTGATATCGGTCGCAGGTCCGTGTCCGGGGTAGACAATGGTCTCTTCGGGCATGGTGAGCAGTTTGGTGCGGATTCCGTCCATGAGGGCCTGATGATTGCCGTCAGGGAAGTCTGTGCGGCCGTAGCTGCCCTGGAACATTACGTCGCCTGTAAAGACGCATTGCTGCTCCTTATTCCAGAATACTATGCTGCCGGGTGAATGGCCGGGAATGTGGAGCACATGGAGCGTGGTGCCTCCAAACGTTACGGTATCACCCTCATGCAGTACGTTCTGCGGCTCTATGGGGTTTACATGGCCGTCATACCTTATTCCGAATACGGACAGCCTGGAGCCGATGTTATCTATCCAAGGCTTGTCCAGGTCATTGGCCCGTGCTTTGATGCCGTAGGTGTCCTCAACAAAGTTATTGCCGAACACATGGTCAAAATGGAGATGCGTGTCAAGCAACAGCTTGACTGTCAGACCATTCTCCTTAATGAATGCTGACAGCTGCTCCGTCTCGCCGGGATAGAAACAGCCGGGGTCTATAACCGCGGCCTCAAGAGTCTCATCCCAGATTACGTATGTGTTTACGGGGAGAAAATTGAACTCAAAGCACTTGACGTTCATCATATCTGTACGTAAACCACTTTCTTGTCCTTGAAGAACTCCTCGTTGAAATACTTTCCTATCTCATTAATCTCAGCAACCTTGCGGAACTTGGCAGTCTCCGCGCCCAGGTCACCGCCTTTGAGGCAAATCACGCCGTTGGGGTAGGCGTTGCGCTGAACCTTATGGTCAATAAGGCGGTTGGCAACTGCACAAAGATCAGGCAGGGGCATGACGCCGCGTGAGAGCACAAACTCAAAATGCTCTTTCTCTTCCTCGGCACGCTCATGACGGCAGACCACGTTCTTGAGCCCGGTCTGCAAAGCGATATCCTGTGCCACGCGAACTTTCTTTCCTATGCTGTCTATAAGCGTGAAACTGCACTCGGGGAACATGATGGCAAGCGGGATTCCGGGCAGTCCTCCGCCTGTACCAACATCGACCAGACGTGTGCCCGGTACGAATTTGATGGTCTTGGCAATGGCAAGAGAGTGCAGTATATGGTGCTCATAGAGATTCTCTATGTCCTTGCGCGATATCACGTTGATCTTGCTGTTCCAGTCTGTATACAAGGCACCCAGCTGCTCAAACTGAGTCAGCTGGATGTCTGTGAGTTCAGGGAAATATCTCTTTATCTTTTCCATTTACTTGAGGTAGTAGGTAACTGATGTCACAACTCTCACGTTCTTGATCCACGGGGTGTTGCTGTCGCGGTCATAGATTGAGAACTGACCCTGTGACGCGGTCTGTATCTTACCCAGTTTGGAGCCTGAGTCATCGGCAAACTTCTGGGCTACCTCACGTGCGTTGCGTGTGGCAACCTCGACCATCTGGGGCTTGAGGTCATTCAGGCCGTTAAAGTCATACTGGGTCTGATGCTCGTAGTCGTTACCGCTGATGGCAATGCCTTTCTTGAGCAGTTCACCCTGCTTGAGTATGAGCTGGCGTACAAGCTCCACGTTGCTTGAGCTTACGGTTACAACCTGCTGCATCTGATAACGGTATGCGATGTATTCGTTCGAGTAACGGTTGGCGCTGCGGTCATAAACGGTGGGAGCGGCTATGCTGATCTCGCTCTCCTGGACTCCGCCTTCCTTTAGGAACTTAACTATCTCCTTACTCTTGTTGTCCATAGTGGAGTAGAGCTTAACAAGGTCATTATCTACATCCTGGATAACCAGGGGCCAGATAACATGGTCGGCCATAACCTCTTGGGTAGCAAGGCCTTTCACATTTACAACACGTTTTGTGCCGGTAAACTTGCCGACAGAGAGGATAATGCAGACACCCAGTGCCAGCAATCCCCAGAAATTGGTTGAATTCTTCATAACGCCTGTACTATTGAAAATAACTAATTCAAGATGTAAAGTTAGCTATTTTTTTCTCATATTTGCAAAAACGGTACTGATTGCTAACCTTATTACAACCTATATGAAACAGATTCTAAAATGGACTATCGCCGGCGTTGCTCTGGCTTTGACCGGCATTTCGGCAAAGGCACAACACACATTCTGCAATCCCCTTGACGTAGTGGTAGGTAATGAACGCGCCGTACGCGGCGGTGAACCTGTGGTAATCATCTATGAGGATGACTATTTCCTCTTTGTGTCACACAGACGCGGTTACTGGTACTCTCCCGATTTCCGAAACTGGACATATGTGGATGCTCCCGGCTATCCGGCCGGTGTGGTATCGGTAGTGGAGATGGACGGCAAACTGATAGGCTGCTCCATGAACAACCGTAACGTATACCGTGCCATAGACCCGCGCAAAGGCGAGTGGGAGAAGATAGGCGAGCTTTCAAGTGACCGTTACGGCGATGCCAACATGTTTGTGGATGATGACGGCCGCCTGTATATGTATTTTGGCTGGTCACAGATAATGCCGTTCCAGGTGGTGGAGCTTGACAAGGAGACTTTCAAGGAGAAGGGTGAGCCCGTCAAGCTGTTCTGGAGCGATATAAAGAACCATGGATTTGAGGTCCGCAAGCCGGAGGATGTGATATATTCCATATTCAACGGACGCCGTGAATACGGCCCCGAGGAGCTGCCATGGATAGAGGGTCCGTATATGATCAAGCATAACGGAAAGTACTATCTGCAGTATGCTGCAATAGGTCTTGAGTTTATCTCATACTCACACGGTATCTATGTGTCTGACAGCCCGTTAGGCCCGTTTACTTATAGTGAGCACAACCCGCTTACATTCAAGACCAGCGGCTTCCAGGTAGGTGCCGGACACGGCAGCACGTTCCATGACAAGAAGGGTAACCTGTGGACCATCTGCATGATTCCGGCACAGTACGGTGAGGGTGGCCGCGGATCGGAACTGGCCATCTATCCCACGGCTGTAGATAAGCAGGGTGTTATGTACTCCAATACCGCTCTGGGTGACTATCCCCAGTTCTATCCCGATGAGCGTCCTGCAGGTGGCGTAGACAACTATGTTGACTGGAAACTGCTCTCTGTTGGCAAGAAAGCCATTGTTTCATCAACGTTTGAGAACTATGCTCCCGCTCAGGCCCTGGATGAGGATTTCAAGACCTGCTGGGTGGCCGCAACAGGCGATGCAGGTGAGTTCTTTACCGTGGACCTTGGAGCCAAGGCCAGCATCAACGCAATCCAGCTTAACTGGGACCATATAGGTGCGGCACGTGCAGCCGGTGGCCGTGGCGGAATGGGCGGCGGCATGATGGGCGGCGGAGCTAGAACACAGCAGCCCCAGGCAGAGCAGCTCTATCAGTGCTATGAGGTGTTTGTATCGGACGATAACTCCAACTGGACCAAGGTGATAAGCAAACCGCAGAACAAGATGGAGCTCAAGCATGACTACAACGAGTTGGAGAAACCGGTACAGGCCCGTTACGTGAAGGTTGTCAACGTGGCTACATATGACGGCGCCAAGTTCTCAATCAAGGACCTGCGCATATTCGGTACCACACCGCAGATGAAGACCCAGAAGGTCAAGAAGTTCCTTGCCGTACGCAATCCTGATGACCTGCGTGAGGCCAATGTCATCTGGGAGCCCGTGGCCGGTGCCGACGGCTATATTGTACGCTACGGCATTGAGAAGAAGAAACTCTACAACAGCTATATAGTATACGGTAAGAACCAGCTTTACATGCACAGCCTGAATACCGCGCCCAAGCAGTATTACTTTGAGGTTGAGGCATTCAGCAGCGGTCTGCCGCAGTACCGTGAGAACCCGCTTGAGACCATCGGCCTGGGTGCCGAGATTCAGCTGGCACAGCGTGGCGGAGGCGGCAATGCCGGTTATGCACAGGGTGCAGGTACCAGGTACATCATGCTTAAGGACGGCGCTACTGAGTACTCATTCGGTGAGGTAACTCCCGGAACATGGACCCTGAGCCACTCATACGGTCCGGTTCTGTGGTCCGGTCAGCTTACCGAGAAGGAGCTGATATCAAATGAGGCCAATCCCAAGCCTACCGTAACAGCTAAGCTGACATTGCTGGGCGAGGGCACCAATAATACCGGTTATCTTGAGATGCAGGTAATACCCGGTAAGGAGAATGGCGTCATAAATGTCGTTGTGAAAAAGTAAAAGGATACTCATATTTACATGAAGAGATTATTTGTCATTGTATTGGCTCTACTGGCTCTTACGGGCCTTAGAGCCGGGATAATCAAAAGAGGTGAGGTAAATGAATCAAATTTAGCCAGGATGGCGGGTTCCGTATATGCGTATCAGGCACCTACGGAACCGCTCACACCGGCTCCAAAGGGATTCAAACCGGTATATCTTACGCACTTTGGGCGTCACGGGTCACGTTTCCTGGACAATGCGTCCAACTATGACCGTCCGTACAACATCCTTAAGGAGGCGGCAGACTCAGGTGCATTGACTGATTTCGGTCTGGATGTGCTGCGCCGCCTGGAGATTATCCGTGCCGAGGCTGACCAGCGTGCCGGTGACCTTACGCCTAAGGGTATGCAGCAGCATCGTGACATTGCCCGCCGTATGGTTGAGAACTATCCGGAGCTGTTTACCAATGACAAGATAATCATGGCACGTTCCACTACATCGCACCGTGTGCTGGTGAGTGAGTACTCGGCCCTGATGCAGATACTGCGCATGCGCCCCAAAATAAGGATTGACTATGACTCCAGTAACCACGATGAGCCCTGGATGTATACTGAGGATAAGGCTGTATCGGCCCATAAACGCAAGATCAACGCCGCAGTCCAGGAGTTCAACCAGCGTCACACTCATCCGGAGCGCCTTATGAAGGCCTTATTCAAGAATTCTGAGTACATCAAGACCGCTGGCGGCCGTGACCAGAGCAGCAGCCTTTACTCTTCACTTTATGATGTGGCTTCATATGCGCAGGGATCAGACCCGGGAGTTGACCTTAATGACGTCTTTACCTATGATGAGTGGTATGACCTGTTCCTTATGAACAACATGCGCTGGTACTCACAGGCCGGTTTCTCACCGCTTACAGACAATGTGGTGCCTTACGGTCATTGCGTGACCCTGCAGAACTTCCTGGATTTTGCCGATGAAGCTCTGGCAGGCAATGGCGTGAGTGTCATTCTGCGTTACGGTCATGAGGTTACTCTCATGTCATACTTCTCACTCCTGGACCTGAACGGCTCCGGTTACAGCACTGATGACCTTGAGAGCGTGGCAGACCATTGGGCTGCCTATAATCTGGCCTATATGGGAGGTAATGTGCAGTGGGTGTTCTTCCGTAACAAGAAGGGTGAGGTGATAGTAAAATTCCTGCTTAACGAGCAGGAGGCCACACTGCCTGAGAGCGTGCCGTTCTACAAAGACGCCAAAGGGGTAGAGCAGCGCCCGTATTACCGATGGGAGGATGTACGCAAGTTCTATCAGGCCAAGATAGACTACTGGGAGGATTTCAAGGCACATGATGACACTCCGGTAGAGGAGACTCCCCGCAGGAGCTACCGATCAGAGATCAATACAAGCTCTAACTAACATTTTGTAATATTTTTGATTGTTTTGCTTGCAATATGAAATTTAGTTCATATCTTTGCGGCGTATTTGTTTAAGGCAATGGATATGGTGCTTACACATAGCAGTTTCCATAATCAGGTGGACAATAATCAGAACCAGAATAATAATCAGGTTCTGAATAATCAGTTTTGTTCATCCAGCCGGACAATATGTTAGTTTAAAGTTATTGAATTGATTGAAATAAGGCTGGTTTTTTTAGACCGGCCTTTTTTTTTGTTTAAGTATGCACACAATGGAGACAAAATTCATTTTCATTACCGGAGGAGTGGTTTCATCGCTCGGAAAAGGTATTATCGCCGCATCACTTGCCAAACTGCTTAAGGCAAGAGGCCTTAGAGTTACAATCCAGAAATTTGATCCTTACATCAACATTGACCCTGGAACCCTGAATCCGTATGAACACGGAGAGTGCTACGTAACTGAGGATGGCGCAGAGACGGACCTGGATCTGGGACACTACGAGCGCTTTCTGGGTGTGTATACATCAAAAGCCAATAACGTCACTACAGGAAAGATATACAATACCGTGATAACCAAGGAGCGTGAGGGAGCATATCTGGGCAAGACTGTCCAGATTGTACCTCACATTACCGATGAGATCAAGCGCCGCATGCTTCTGCTGGGTCAGACCGGAGAGTTTGATGTGGTGCTTACCGAGATAGGAGGTACGGTGGGTGACATGGAGTCACTTCCGTTCATTGAGGCTGTGCGCCAGCTGCAGTGGGAGCTGCCCGAGGGTTCATGCATGTCAATACACCTTACTCTGGTACCTTATCTTAGTGCAGCCAAGGAACTTAAGACCAAGCCTACACAGCACTCCGTACAGATGCTGCAGCAGGCAGGTGTCCAGCCCGATGTGATAATCTGCCGTACAGAGCATCCTCTGTCAGATGAACTGCGCCGCAAGGTCGCCCTGTTCTGCAATGTAAAGCCCGGTCATGTGATACAGAGCCTTGATGCATGGAGCATCTATCAGGTGCCCCTGAACATGCATCAGGAGCATCTGGATGAGCTTGTGGTACGCAAACTGGGAATTGAGAACTTCAACCAGCCTGAGTTGTCGGGCCTGAAGGAGTTCCTGGAGCGTCTCAAGAATCCTAAGAGTGAGGTTGACATTGCACTGGTAGGCAAATACGTATCCCTTCAGGATGCATACAAATCCATACTTGAGGCTCTTGTCCATGCCGGAGCCGCAAACTCATGCAAGGTTCACATCCATTCCGTAAACAGCGAGGAGATAACCGCCGCCAATGTGGCTGAGAAGCTCCAGGGCATGAGGGGTATCCTGGTTGCTCCCGGATTCGGCTCACGTGGCCTGGAAGGCAAGATAGAGGCTGTAAGGTATGCCCGTGAGAACAAGATCCCGTTCCTGGGAATCTGTCTTGGAATGCAGATGAGCGTGGTGGAGTTTGCCCGCAACGTCCTAGGATTCAAGGATGCCGACTCAACCGAGGTCAATCCCGATACCAAACATCCCGTAATAGACATGATGGAGGATCAGAAGAAAACTACCATGAAGGGTGGAACCATGCGTCTGGGTGCATACGATTGTGAGATAAGCAAGGACACCCTTGCATATAAGGTATACGGCAAGACCCTGATATCAGAGCGTCACCGCCACCGCTACGAGTTCAACGCCAAGTACGCAGAGGACTTCAAGAAAGCCGGATTGGTTGCATCAGGCCACAATCCCCAGACCGGCCTGACCGAGATCGTGGAGCTCCCGCAGACGGTTCATCCCTTCTTCATAGGCTCCCAGTTCCATCCCGAGTACAAGAGCACGCCGGAGACACCGCATCCCCTGTTCAAGAGCTTTGTCAAGGCTGCGCTTGAAATGTGAAATTGGGGACAGTCCCCTTTTCCACATGATTAATTTATCAACTGTCGCATACTTTAATACGTGAAAAAAGGGGACAGTCTCCAATTTTACATTTGGCAAAATGCTGCAAACTTGCAAGTTGAGCTTTCTATTTGTCGGGAATTTTGGAAATTTGATAGAAAAAAGTAAAAATAATGCCGATTTTGAGAACAACGTATCAAAATAGTGCATATCTTTGCAGCGTAAATCAGAGACAAACAGAAAAGTTTATGTTTATCGGTTTTAAAAATATAACCACTGTTCAGCTGAATAATAACCAGCAGAATAATAATCAGAACCAGAATAATAATCAGGTTCCGATGGTTATACCTTTAGACCAGCAGGTAAGCTAAACGTCGTAGATTAATTAATAGAGAATTAAAAAGACTGGTCATTTTTTGATCAGTCTTTTTTTTGTTTGATATCATTTTTACCAACAACCAAAAATAAAAAGCTATGAAAAAAATTGAAGCAATCATCCGGAAAACCCGGTTTGAAGATGTCAAGGAAGCACTTTTTGAGGCTGACATCAACTGGTTCTCGTACTCTGAGGTACATGCCATAGGCCAGGACCGTCAGGACCGAATCTACCGTGGAGTCATGTACAGTACGGACATCATCTCACGCATTGAGATTACGATTATCTGCCGTGACCAGTTCGTAGAGCCTGCAATCAAAGCCATCATGGGTGCTGCCCGTACAGGTCAGGTGGGTGACGGACGAATCTTTGTAAGTCCCGTGGATGACACATGGTCAATCCGTACCGGAGAACACGGTGATACAGTGTTGGCCGACAAGAAGTAAAACTATTAAATCAATCGAGTTATGGAAGACATTATCACAACAGTTAGTGAAAGTAGTATAAGCGGACTGGATACAGTCTGGGTATTGTTAGCAGCTATGCTTGTGTTCTTTATGCAGCCCGGTTTCGCGCTGGTTGAGGCAGGTTTTACCCGTTCCAAGAACACAGCCAACATATTGATGAAGAACTTTGTTGATTTCATGGTCGGATCATTCCTTTTCTGGATGATAGGATTCGGTCTGATGCACGGAACAAACAACGGATTTATTGGTGGTCTCCACCTTTTTGACTGGTCATTCATAGGTGACTCAAACGTTCCTGCAGAGTGCACACTCATTTTCCAAACTGTATTCTGCGCCACTGCTGCCACTATAGTTTCCGGCGGTATGGCTGAGCGTACCAAGTTCTCTATGTACGTACTTATTTCAATCATTATCTCAGTCCTGATTTATCCTATTGAGGGTCACTGGACATGGGGTGGTGGCTGGCTCTCAGAGCTTGGTTTCCATGATTTCGCAGGTTCAACCGTTGTTCACTCTTGCGGTGGCGTGATTGCTCTTGCAGGTGCTATGGTACTTGGTCCCCGTATCGGTAAGTATTCCAAGACCGGCGAATCCCGTGCTATCCCCGGCCACAACCTGACATTCGGCGCTCTGGGCGTATTCATCCTCTGGTTCGGTTGGTTCGGTTTCAACCCCGGTTCACAGCTGGCTGCCGAAGGTTCTGAGAACGCTATCGCAATCTCTCATGTAATGTGCACGACCAACATGGCTGCCGCAACAGGCGGACTTGCAGCACTGTTCCTTACATGGCTGGTATTCGGCAAACCTTCACTTTCACTGGTATGCAACGGTATCCTGGCAGGTCTGGTAGGTATCACAGCAGGTTGCGACCTTGTATCAATAGGCGGTGCAGCAATCATCGGTGCCGTTTGCGGTATTGCAATGGTCGGTTCAGTTGCCCTGATCGATAAGGTCTGCAAGATTGATGATCCTGTAGGTGCTGTATCAGTTCACGGAGTTTGCGGTATCCTTGGTACTCTCATGACCGGTATGTTCGCTCTTGACGGTGGTCTGTTCTACGGTGGTGGCTGGCACTTCCTGGGCGTTGAGGCTCTTGGTTCACTGGTAACCTGCGCTTGGTCATTCGCTCTCGGTCTGATCACATTCGTAATCCTCAAGAAGGTTCACGGTATCCGCGTTGAGGCCCGCGTTGAGGAGGAGGGACTTGATATCTATGAGCACGGAGAAACCGCTTACAACGTTTAATCAATAGAGAAAAATAGAGAAAAACACAACGGAATTGAGGGTTGAGAATAGGAAGGTATGGAATTTGATTCGTAATTATTAAAACATCTATCTGAATGTTGAAACTGCACATGTTATGTGTCCTGCATTTCAATTCCCAACCCTCAATCTTCCATTATTTAACAACCTTACAAATTATAGTATTATGAAAAAGATTTTATCAGTAGTAGCTTTAGCGATGACAGTAGTGGCACCTGTAAGTGCCGAAGTTGAAACAACCATAGGAGCCGACGTAGTGAGCAGTTACATCTGGCGTGGCACCGATTGCGGAAGCGCAGCCATACAGCCCTCTCTCTCACTGGAATGCAGTGGATTGGGACTCTCATTCTGGGGCAGTTACGGACTTGTTGACCCGGCCGATACAAAAGAGTTTGACATTACACTCAGTTACGGAATAGGAGGTTTCAGTGCAGGAATCACAGACTATTGGTTCAGCACCGGCAGCGAGCCTCTGGGACGTTACCTGAAATATGAGAGCGGAGCCTCAAACCATACGTTTGAAGGATTCCTGGGATATGATCTTGATTTCCTGTCGCTGGGCGTCTACACCAACTTTTACAACGATGATGACTACAGTACATATGTTGAACTCTCAGCTCCGTTCAGCGCATTTGGTGCAGACTGGAGTGCAACAGCAGGATTCGTTCCCATGGAGAGTGAACTGTATGGAACCAGCGGTTTTGCAGTAACAAACCTTACATTGACTGCATCAAAGGAGTTGGAGATAACGGATAAGTTCAGCCTTCCCATATCGGCCGGAATTACAGTTAACCCCTGTTCAGAGATGGCTTATATGGTGTTAGGAATCTCATTCTGATTTGTTCATTTTTTGAGTGACCCGAAAGGGACAGACCCCCTGTGCCATGTGATATGGCACAGGGGGTCTGTCCCTTTTGGGTCACCTATTGGGTTATTGCAACTTCTTCATCTCGTAACCCAGGCGGTGCAGTTCAATGGCGGCACCGACGCTGAACATTACCTGGACGGCACGGGCATAGACGTAGAATGCGCGCGGACTCTGAGGTTCAATCTTCTCCTGACGAATGAAAGTCACTGCGGTCTGGGCGCAGGTCTGCATAAGAGACGTAATCTGCTGGGCTTGTTTTCCATCGGGAAACAGGCCCAGTATGTCTTTTAGGATATGATCATCCATATCATCAAAACCGTTGGGGCCCAGCAGGACGCTGTAAGGCTGGTCTTTAAGTTTATTCCAGTCACGGTTCCACCAGCAGGCAACAGCCATGCCTATGTATCCGGCCCATGCAACTGATACCGTGGGGTAGGCGGCAATCTCCTTTACGCCGTCGGCAATATACTCGGGCGCCAGCTCCTTCCACTTGAGGTCTATGTCATCGGACCGCAAAAGAATGCCTTCAAGCATTCCGGCATCGGTGCATATCTTGAGCAACTCCCTCTCCAGACGGTCCTGGAACATATTGTAATACAGTTGATCTTCCATATGATTATATTTTGGACAGCAAAGGTAATTTTTTTTACCTTTGTGCCATTCACAGCTTACTAACAAAAATTTATGAGAAAACTTACAGGAGCGCTGCTTATGGCAGCCATGCTGGTTCCGGCTTGGAGCGCAGCACAGAAATGGGAGGGTCTGGCCGAAACACCCCAGATGGGATGGAACAGCTGGAACAAGTTCGGACAGAACATCAGTGAGAAACTTATCCGTGAGCAGGCCGATGCAATGGTGGCCGAAGGTCTGGTAGACGCCGGATACATCTATCTTAATATGGATGACTGCTGGCATGGCGAGCGCGATGCCGACGGATTCGTTCAGCCTGATCCCAAGACATTCCCCTCAGGTATAGAGGCTTTGGCCGATTATGTTCACTCCAAGGGCATGAAACTTGGAATCTACTCCGATGCAGGACGCAAGACCTGTGCCGGCCGTACAGGTAGTTTCGGTCATGAGTATCAGGATGCCCTGCAGTATGCACGCTGGGGAATAGACTATCTTAAATATGACTGGTGCTCAAGTGAGAATATCAATCCGCGTGGTGCATACACCCTGATGCGTGACGCTCTGCGTGCCGCCGGACGTCCCATTCTGTTCAGCATGTGCGAGTGGGGTACCAACAAACCCTGGGAATGGGCAGAGAATGTAGGTCACTCATGGCGTACCACCGGTGATATCACCGCCCGTTTTGCAGGTAATCCCCGTCAGCGCGGTTGGGGCCAGACAGTTCTGAGCATCATTGACCAGAACGCCCCCCTGCGTAAGTATGCCGGTCCGGGCCACTGGAATGACCCCGATATGCTTGAGGTTGGCAACGGCATGAGCGTAAATGAGGACCGCGCCCACTTTAGCATGTGGTGCATGATGGCCGCTCCGCTCATTCTTGGTAATGACCTCTCCAAGATGACCGATGAGACCCGTGCCATCATCCTGAACAAGAAGGTGATTGCCATTGACCAGGACAAGCTGGGTGTTCAGGGACTGCGTTTCAAGACAGAGAATGAGATAGAGTACTGGTTCAAGCCTCTGGAGGGCGGCGACTGGGCATTCTGCCTGCTTAACCGTGGTACGGAACCTGTGGAGTGCGATATCAACTGGCAGGATCTGAACCTGACCGATGATGAGGTTAGCCATCTTTCCACATCATTCGATGCCATAACATATAACATTGAGAACCTGTGGGAGTTCAATGCCAAGAAGGCTAAGGTTGGTACTACCAAGAAGGCTCTCAAGGTAACGGTTCCCGGTCATGATGTAGCAATGTACCGTCTTACACCTAAGAAGTAATAATAGGTATATTCATATAGAAAAAGCTCCGGGCGGTCATCCGTCCGGAGCTTTTGTGTTATCACTGCAGGTTTATATCGGCTATATCTACCAGATTGTTCATTATGGCGTAGATGGTCAGACCTGCCGGTGAGTGAATCTGGAGCTTGGCGGTGATGTTGCGGCGGTGAGTGGTTACTGTGTGGATGGACAGGAACAGTTTATCGGCAATCTCCTTGTTGGACATGCCGCGTGCAACACATTTTATTATGTCTTTCTCACGGTCACTGAGAATTGCCATCGTCCCGGCGCTGTACTCGGGTGCCTTGTTCTGGATGGGCTCATTACCTGTCAGTACAGACTCCTCAAGTTTCATTACGGCGGGCACAAACAGACGCTCCTCAATCTCGCTGTGAGATATAAGGTCATTCTCACAGTTTATGATGTCATACAGAGCCGAGTTGAGCTGGTCATTGTTGGGCTGGCGGTAGTGACGTATCACAATGTCCTTGAGCTCCTTTAGTTTCTGTGAACCGTTGTCATGGGCAACTGAATACTTGGCTATGTTGAATCTGCCTGTAGGCTGTCCATGAAGCAGTTTCTCCACGTATGTGAATACTACGTCATTCTCATGCTTCATGTGGTTCTGAATCTCAACGGTGTAGTCATCATAGAATTTGAGTATCAGGAATGCCACATCATTCACATCATTGCAGTTCAACGCCTCAATCAGCTTGCGGCGGATACCGGGAAGTATGAATTCACTGAAATAGGTATGGGCACGTTTAAGGTAGTCCATAAGTGCAGGGAGCGATACGCTGTATCCTGTATAGTTCTTTCCTGCTATCAAATTGGCTACGGCCAGAAAGGTGGGGCAGTCAACATCATTCTCACGGCATACATCAGCTATTGTGCTGTCGCCGAATCCGAAATGTATGCCAAATCGGCTCAATACCAGAAGAATCAGGTTGTTGTCATCAATCAGATCCCTCATCTTATCCTGAAGCGTGTATTCAGTTTTCATAACTACAAATGAGTATCCGACTGCAAAAGTACAAGTTTTGGACATATATACTCATACCTAAAAGTGAGTATTGGGGGCGGGTATGGTTTTCACTAAAAGTGGGTATTGTGGCCGTGATGGCTTATAGAGACCTTTGCAGCGTCTTAAAACACGATTTGAAATGAACAGAACACTGGCCGCAATGGTCATGTCAGTAATACCCTTTTCCATAACATCCGCCCAAGGTCTGAGTATTGGCGGATACGGTGAGGTAGCCATGAGCCGAAACTACTACAGCGATAACGTTTACCGCTATTCCAATCCCACTAAATATAAGGATGATCCAAGTCACGGACGGTTTGATATTCCCCATGCAGTAATATACCTGGGTTATGATTTCGGTCATGGTTGGAGTATGCAGACCGAGATTGAGTTTGAGCATACAGGTACCGGCAGTGCCGTGGAGAAGGAGTTTACCGAGGCCGGCGAGTGGGAGTCCGAGATAGAGAAGGGTGGTGAGGTTGCCCTTGAGCAGTTCTGGCTCCAGAAATCATTCAGAGAGTGGCTCAACCTGCGTGTGGGACATTTCGTGGTACCTGTAGGTGCGCTCAACAATGCCCATGAGCCTCTCAATTTCTTTACCGTATACCGTCCTGAGGGTGAATTCACCATATTGCCGTCAACATGGCATGATACGGGCATAAGCCTGTGGGGTGACGCCGGCAGCTGGAGTTATGAATTCCAGGTGATTGCAGGTCTGGATGCGTTCATGTTCAACCGTGACAACTTTATAAAGTACGGTGCGGCATCACCTTATGAGTTCAAGGTGGCCAACAACTACGGATTTGCCGCCAGGATAGACAACCGCTCCATAAAAAATCTGCGCCTTAGCGTAAGCGGTTATTACGGAAACAGCATGCACAACTCTTTCCCCAATGACCTTAAGGATACCCGATACAAGGATCTCAAGGGCAGCACATGGGTAGGTAGCTTTGATTTCAGTTATAAAGGTGAGAATCTGATTGTACGAGGCAATTTTGATTACGGACATGTGGATGATGCCGTTACCATCAGCACAATAAAGCGTAACATGACATCCAACAACGCTCCGTACAAGAAGACACCTGTAGGCAAGTCCGCTATCACATACGGTGCCGAGGCAGGATATGACATTCTGGGCCATGCGGACCGTATCCAGGATAAGCTCTATCTGTTTGGCCGATATGAATACTATGACCCCTACATGCCGGCTGCAGACCAGCAGGATTACACATATACTGATGTACACCGCATAGCAGCGGGAATAAACTGGCTCCCGATACCGCAGATCGCAGTCAAGGCAGAGTTCTCGGAGCGTTTCCGTAAGGATCGTTACAACAATGAGCCGTCAGTATCAATCGGCATTGCATACATGGGATTTTTCAAATAAATACTAATCATAATGAACAAGAAACTGATTTTAGGTATGGCAGTAGCTGCTGTGGCACTCACTGCCTGTGATGATGAGAAAAAGAGTGATGACTCTGTAGCTCTGGACAATGACATCAAGGCTGCCGTTGAGCAGTATGTTCCGGGTGTCATTTACAAGACCTACAACGATCTGGCCAGTGAGTCAGAGGAACTTTATGATCTGCTTGCTGCAGCAGCAGAGAAGGGCGTGAATGCAATAAGCCAGGATGAGATTGACGCAATCTGCGCACAGTTCCTGCAGGCACGTCAGTCATGGGAGGAGTCTGAGGCATTCCTTTATGGTGCAGCAACAGACTTTGGTATCGATCCGCACATTGACACATGGCCTCTTGATGTAGAGGCTCTGGCTACTGCACTGAGCAATGCTGCTCAGGTTCAGGCTCTTGAGGGTGAGGACGGAATCGCATATGCATCGGCCAAACTGGGTGCCGAGCTGCTGGGATTCCACGGTATAGAGTTCATCCTTTTCCGTGACGGTCAGAACCGTACTGTAGAGGCTCTGCGTGGCAATGAGGATGATGAGGCATTCAGCGGTATTACCGTAACCGGTGAGCAGGAACTTATCTATGCAACTGCTGTAGCTGGTGACCTGCGTGACAACTGCTACCGTCTGATTGTATCATGGAACCCCGATGCACCTGAGGCATATAAGGAGCGTTGCGAGGAGCTTGAGGTTCCGGTTTCAATGACCGGTTCTGACAAGACCTACGGCGAGAATCTGCTTGGAGCTGCAAAAGCCGGAAGCACATACGCTACATGGCAGGAGACACTTGCATCAATTCTCGTTGCCGGATGCTCAAATATCTGCAATGAGGTTGCCAACGTTAAGATGGGTAACGCACACAGCGGTGAGGATGTAAACTACATCGAGTCTCCTTACAGCAAGAAGTCATTCCAGGATTTCATTGACAACATACTCAGTATTCAGTATTCTCTCTATGGCAAGGCAAATGTGGAAGCTCCTGTAAGCAATTCAATCATCAACGTTCTCAAGAACCACAATTATGATGGCGTAGAGACTCTGCAGGAGAAACTGAACGCATCAGTATCTGCCCTTAAGGTATGCCAGCAGAAGGGTGCCTTTGTAGATATCTACACCGATAATTCTGTTCAGGATGCAATGGACGTGATCAATGAACTTGATGAGGAACTTAACAAGGCTGCAGAGTGGATTGTAAAGCAGTAAACTGATATGCAAATAAAAGGAATATGTACAGCCCTTATAGGGTTGGCCGTTGCCGTCGGATGCACCGACGGCAATAGCGGTATTAAGGAGAGTGTCAATAACCGTGAGCCCGATGCCAAGTATGTAGGCCAGGCTGTAGGTAATTTCAGCGCAAGTGAGTGGTATCCGGGCGGTGAACTTGGAACAACCACCAATGTAACCGCAGGCTGCTATGAGGATGAGACCCCGTCAGTGGCCAATCAGGGTCTTATGACAGCATTCAATCTGGGGCAGGCTGCATTTGAGCGCAAGTACACAACCTCAACTGCCCCGTTCAAGGGACTTGGTCCGGCATATGTACGCTCATCATGTCTGGACTGCCATCCGGGTTACGGACACGGCAAGCGTCAGGCCCAGTATCGTGCCGAGTTCGGTAACGGATATCTGCTGGTTATCTATCATCCTGTAGACGGACAGAACAGCGATGACGGTCCCTATGTAAGTGAGGTTACCGGTATGCCGCAGACAAAAGCCACATATCCGTTCCTGCCTCCTATTGATGAGGAGCAGATAGAGATTGAGTGGCTGCCCATAACAGAGATGGAGAGCGGTCTGCCCATGAAATTCCCCGATGGTGAGGAGTACAGCCTTATCTATCCGGAACTGACCATTCCGGCAAGTGCTTTCAACACCAGTCCTACACCGTATGAGAGCGGTCCTGTTGCATTCCGTCTGGAGTCAACTATCGGTATCATCGGCTCAGGCCTGCTGGATGCCATACCGCAGGACAGCATTCGTGAGCAGTACCGCAAGGAGGCTCAGCATGCCGATCTCAATCCTGCATTCTGGGATAAGGATGCCAATGATTTTGCGGCCTCAGCATGGTACAGTCTTGCCGACGGACAGTTTGCAGACGGCACACCCGCACCTGCAGGCACCAAGCTGCTCAAGCGTTTCACATATGCCATGACACGCGCATCACTGCAGGATGGAGCCGGTGCCAACGCCATCTGGAACATCACAAATGTAAGCCGCAGTGACCGCCCCAAGCTCTATACTACTGCAGCTTGGGCCAAGGCTATGTCCGAGAACGCACAGGTCATTGCCGCTATCAAGGCCGATCCCAAATCACCTTACTATGCCGATGGTACCGATGAGGGTATAAAGGAGGCAGTCCTGAATCTGCTTGATCCAAACACCAACCAGTTTGACAACCCATGGCACAACTTTACGCCTGAGATGAATGATGATCAGTACTACAACTTCATGGTATGGCACCGCGGTCTCTCTATTCCGCGTGCTCGTAACCTGAACCGCAAGGAGGTGCAGAAAGGTAAGGAGGTATTCAACCGTATAGGATGTGCCAGCTGTCACCGTGCATCATGGAAGACCAAGGAGGATAACTACTGGAAACCTGCCGTATATGCCGATAAGGAATTGCCTCAGTATCAGGAGCAGACCATATATCCGTATACTGATATGATTCAGCATAGGCTTTATATGAAAAACGGCATCCATGGCAGCTGGTGCCGTACGACCCCGTTGTGGGGACGCGGCCTGTCCCGTGAGAATACCGGTGCTGAGGACCGTCTGCATGACAACCGCGCACGTAATGTGATAGAGGCCATAATGTGGCACGGTTACAGCAGGGAAAGTGATGCATACTGGTGCACCGAGAAATTCTATAACCTATCCAAAGAGGAGCGTGATGCAGTTGTGGAATTCATCAATTCTATCTAACTTTGGATAGACTAAACTATGTAGTGTGAAAACAGACAAGATTCTTAAATACACAGCAATAGGTACAGCGGCAGCCGTCATTCTGATGATGGCGGCCGCTACCGTTGTTGAGAAGCTGTACGGAACAGAGAGGGCTCTGACCGGATTCTATCACAGCCCCGTTTTTATTGCGCTGTGGGCCGTGGCTGCGGTTGCCGGACTATGGATGCTGATACGACGCGGCACCATACGCAAACCTGCCACATTCCTGATTCACATATCTTTCATGCTGATACTGGCGGGTGCGCTTATAACGATGCTGACCGGCAGTATGGGTATGATACATCTGCGTCAGGGCTTTGTAAATGCCAAATGGTCAACAGATGAGGGTATGCGCCGCCAGTTGCCGTTTACCCTGAAACTTGAGGAATTCAGTATTGAGTACTATCCCGGATCAGAGGATCCGTCGGATTACAAGAGTAGGGTGCTGGTTATAGACAGCCGTACAGATACTGAGACTGAATATGTCATATCCATGAACCATATCCTCAAGTATGACGGATACCGGTTCTATCAGTCTGACTATGATGAGGACCTGCACGGCAGTATCCTCTCCGTGAGCCATGATCCGTGGGGAGTAGGGGTTACCTACACCGGATATCTGATTCTGTTATTATCTCTGGCCGGTTTCTTCTTCCAGAAAAACTCCGGTTTCAGGAACGCATTAAAACGTCTTAAGAACCATGGAAACACTTTATAACAGTATCTGCCGCCCCATGGTGCCGTTCATGGCATCCATAACGCTGGGATTAATCCTCTTTATCATAAGCGGACTGCTGCTGTCACGCGGACGCGGTTTCTCCAAGCCTGTAAGGGTGGCTATGCAGGTGCTTACCATCCTGCTGTTCTGCTACCTTACTCTGGTGCTTGGTCTCAGCTGGTATATATCGGGCCATGCGCCTTTGGTGGGTACATACTCCGTGATGATGCTTATGGCATGGCTTACAACTATCGCTATGACCGCATTGCGCAGGAGCCTGCCCATAATACAGCCTATGGGATTCATCCTGGCCGGTTTTACCATGCTGGTGGCATCACTTTCCATTGCCGATCCCGATTCCGGGAACCTGGCTCCGGTACTCAATTCGCCTCTGTTGGGTGTTCATGTACTCTGTATGATGGTATCTTACACCCTGTTCGGGCTGGTGGCACTGATAGGTATCATGGGACTTATCCAGAAGGGTGATGACTCTCGCGCCATGTTACGTGATGTAAGCCTTACGATACTGTATCCTGCGGTGTTCATACTTACCACAGGTACGTTCATCGGTGCTGTCTGGGCCAATATATCATGGGGAAGCTACTGGTCATGGGATCCTAAGGAGACCTGGGCTCTGATAACCATGCTGGTTTACTCGGCAATGCTCCACGGTGGCGTGATGTCACGTTTTAACCGCCCCAGATTCTTTCATATTTATGCTATTCTGGCATTCCTGACGGTGCTGATTACCTATTTCGGGGTGAACCTGCTGCTGGGCGGAATGCACTCATACGCTTAAGTTCAGATGACGTTGAAATGACGGAGTGCGTTCAGGATTCCGTCATCGTCAACTGAATCTGTAATGTAATCTGCATGTTTTTTGAGTTCATCGGTGGCATTTGCCATGGCTATGCCTATACCTGCCTGTAATATCATGGATAGGTCATTGCCGCCATCACCAAATGCAATGGTTCGGCTGGGGTCAAAGCCGCGGTGACGGGCCATCGCCAGGATTCCCTTGCCCTTATCGGCGCTGCTTGATGTTATGTCCGTAAACTCAGGATGCCATCGGCCCGATACGCAATTGGGCATTCGTGCCAGAAGGTCCGGCTCATATGCTGCCGGAAAGAACGGGGTAAGCTGCAGGACATCACCCTGGAGCACATCATCCAGAGGCGAGGCCTTGTCCAGTTCCTTTACGTTCAGATACTGGCGGAATATGCGGTCAACATCACCTGTAGGGTCCAGTACGGCCACTTTCTTGCTGCCAACCACGATAAGGCTGTATCTCTTGTTCCTGGAGTCATTGACACAGGTAAGAACATCATCCTTGCATATGGGCTGATAACAGGCTACGTCATCACCTACATAGCATAACGCGCCGTTGGTGGTGATGAATCCGTCTATAAGATGCTCAATCGCCCCAAGATTGGTGATAATGAGCGGCGGGCGTCCGGTGGCTATATAGACCTCGGAGCCATTGGCTTTGGCCTGGGCCAGTGCATTGATGGTTGACTGCGGAATCTCATGGGTCTTGAAACTGACAAGCGTTCCGTCAATATCAAAGAACAGTGCGTATTTTTGGTATCGTGTATTATCCATCTCTTTTGTGCTGTCACTCTGCTGCGAGATAACGTTCCCTGAGCGTTGCAATATCCTTATCCGTCAACTGCATGGGTCCCTTGAGATAATTATCTATATTACCGAATTGATTATCAATCATATCCAGCGCTTTGTTAAAGTTGTCCGTATTGGCTCCTATGAATGATTTTACGGTTGCAATCTCCTCTTCACCGCCGCCCAGTAACCTTACGCGTCTGGAATGTCTCTTTACATCCTCGGCATATATCTTGTTGGTGAAATCAAAATCGGCTACAATGGTCTCTCTGGTCGCTCCCAGCGCAGCCAGCAGCAGGGCCGATGCAATACCGGTGCGGTCCTTTCCCTGGGTGCAGTGAAACAGGATTGCTCCATCAGGTGTATCTATGACCAGCCTGAACAGACGGGCATACTGTTGCTGACATTCAGAGTCCATTATAAGGGTGGGGTACATGTCACGTGCCACACGTCTGGCTTTCTCATTGAATGCGGCTATGACTATGATTCGGCCTACGTCAAACCGCTTACCTTCCAAGAGTTTCTTTCTCTCCTCCTCAGTGGCACCTATTCCGTCCTTGCCGGCGGCATCGATGGGCAGGCTCACATACTCTGCTCCGGGAATAGTGCGGTCCAGACGGTCCAGTTTCTCCTCCTCTTTCCTAAGGTCAATCACCTTCTTTACGTTAAGTGATGCAAGATAACTGAGGTCTGCGTCGGTGGCATCGGCCAGATGGGCGGCTCTAAGCAAGAGTCCGTCTTTAAGACGCATCCCGCCAGGTACGCTGTAACCTCCCAGATTCCTTGCGTTGGCAATGCTTTTTACAGGCAATAGCTGTTCCATTAATGTCCTTCTTTATTTAAACGGTCTATGATAGTTTTGCGGTAAGATTCCCCAATAGGTATGATCGTATCATTTCCTATGAATACCTGCGTACGGTTGTTGCCCGATATGCGGTTGATATTCACGATGTATGACTTGTGCACGCGCATGAAACGGTCATCGGGCAGCTGTTCCAGAAGGCGTTTCATGCTCAGGTGAATTATGAGCGGGGTGGATGAACCGGTGTGGAAGATCTTAAGGTACTCGGCCATACCTTCCACATAAAGGATGTCATCGGGTTTGATGCGCACCTGTTTGTAATCGGTCTTGAACAGCAGCTCGCTGTCAGCTTTCTGCGCATTGCCGGCAGCTCGGTTCAGCTCTTCAATCCTGTCCTGGTTGCGCTGGTTCAACATGCTCAGCTCCCTGTTCTTTCTTTCAGTCTTGAGGTTGCGGATAAAATACATGATACCCCAAAGTACTGCTATGGTCAGGAGGGATATGATCAGTTTCAAGGTCTCGGGACGCATGGGCCTGAAGCCGTCCTTAGGCTTCTGGTCGGGACGCATCCCGTCCATAGGGGGACGGTTACCACCCATTGGCGGACGCATATCCTGGGGTGGTGGAGCCATTCCGTCCATTGGCTGGAACGGTGGTGCTGCACCCTCCTGCATCATGGGTGGCGGTCCCTGTAACATACCGGGGCCGAACGGTCTTGAATCATCCGGATTTGCAGTCTGAAACAGGTAGATTCCGATAACGACCAGTGCCGCAACAATGAATGGTATGTATATGAGATGTCTTCTCTTTATTATTCCCATAGACGCGAAGGTACTCTTTTTTGTGGTCACATAACCCCGGTTTGTTGAAGAAAATGGGGCGTTCGTTGAATTTGTTTGATAGAACTGGGTACTCATGATACTTTAGCGACAGAAAGCAAAAACAATTTGTGTTATGAGAAATGTATATTATCTGCTTGCGTTACTTCTGCTGAACTGTACGGGTTGTACAACTGACAGCCTGGCCAACGTATTTGATACGGCAGAACAGGGCAATGACAGTTCTGCGGGCAAAACAGACACAACAACCGTAGCCCCCAGGATTGATTATTCCAGATGGGCCGATGACAGTATATCGGGAACGGAGTTTGACCGTACCATAAGTATAGTGTTTGCCGATGGCGGAGCTCAGGTTGAGGGCGATGTGAACGGTATCGTGAGCGTTGACGGTAACTACGTGACCGTGGACAATAATACAACTGAGAGGGTGATGTATGAACTGAGCGGATCGTCACAGAACGGCTCTCTAAAGTTGTACAGTTCATATAAACAGGCGTTGGTACTTAACGGGCTGGAACTTACCAATCCAAACGGCGCTGCCATAAACAATCAGGGTAAGAAAAGCTGCTTTATAGTCATAAAAGGGACCAACCGCCTGCAGGACGGTGCTTCATATACGTCTACTCCTGTTAATGAGGATGAGAAAGCGGCCCTGTTCAGTGAGGGACAGCTCATTTTTAGCGGTGATGGTACACTCAGCGTAACCGCCAACGGCAAATCAGGCATCACCAGCGATGATTACGTACATATCATGGAAACACCGGTCATAAACGTTGTCTCCGGCGCCGGACATGGCATACGCGGCAAGGATGCGGTTATCATATCGGGCGGATCCATAGGCGTGAATGTATCGGCCGATATGAAGAAAGGTATCACATCGGACTCACTGGTATATATTACTGCAGGTGCTACGGTGATAAATATCAGTGGTGCAGCTGCTTATGATGATGAGGATGCAGAGTATAAAGGTACGTCAGGCATCAAGGCCGACTGTCTGTTCTGTATTACAGGTGGCACTGTTGATGTGGTAAACTACGGCACCGGCGGTAAGGGCATAAGCGGTGATGCTACAGGCTGTTTCTACGGCGGCACTGTGCGTGTTACAACTACCGGCTCCAATTACGGACAGTCATCTTCAAATCGCTGGGGTAGCAGTTCGTCAAACAGCGTATCGGCCAAGAGTATCAAGTTTGACGGCAACCTGTTTTTCCTGGGTGGATCAGTAACGGTTAACTGTGAAGCGCATGAGGGCATAGAATCAAAAGGAAACATTGTGGTGAACGGCGGTGTGGTATACAGTTACTCTGCTGCCGATGATGCCATAAATTCTGCCGGAACTTTCACCATAAACGGCGGTAAGGTATGCGGATATGCTGTCCGTAACGACGGCCTTGATGCAAACGGCAACTTCTATATCAATGGCGGTCTGATATATGCCATTGGTTCAAGTGTTCCGGAACTGGCCATTGATGCCAATACTGAAGGCGGTTACCGATTGTATGTCAATGGCGGCACCATAATCGCCATAGGCGGTCTGGAATCAGGCGCCAGCCTTACACAAAGCTGTTACTCAGCTTCCTCATGGAACAGGAGCACATGGTACTCGATGACAGTGGGCGGTGAGGTCCTTGCATTCAGGACACCATCCAGTGGAGGAACTACGCTGGTGGTATCAGGTGCATCACAGCCGGCCCTAAAAAGCGGCGTGACAGCTACAGGCGGCACCAGCTGGTTTGAGGGAATACTTACAACCGATGCTACTGTAAGCGGCGGCACAGATGTTACATTGGCATCCTACAGCAGCGGTGGCGGCTTTGGTGGCGGTGGCTTTGGTGGCGGTGGCTTTGCTCCCGGTGGTGGTCCAGGCGGCGGTGGCAGACCCGGAGGCTGGTAAGTTCTATCAAATTCTTTTTTGTACTTTTGTACACATATGGTTCTATCAAAGCCATAAAGTGTATGAGACTTGATTTCCATAAATTGGCGGCTTCTGACCGCGAAGAGATACAGAGAGTAAGCCTTAAGTCAGGGCGTCGCAACTGCAACTTCACTTTTGCCAATCTTTTAGGTTGGCAATCGTGGTTTGGGACTGAGGTATGCGTGCTTAAGGATGCTGTTGTGCTCAGATTCAATCTGGATGGTGAGCGTGCATATATGCTCTGCATGCCGGGAGTTCCTCCATGTGAACTGCTCCGTGCGTTATGTGATGACTGCTGTCATAAACTTATACTGCTGGGGCTGGAGGATGATGCTGCATTGCAGTTACAGCAGAATGCCTGCCGTGAAGGTGTCAGCATAAATGTGGAGTCTATGCGTGACCAATATGATTACATCTACAGGCGCACTGAACTGGCTTCGTTACAGGGAGGAAAGCTCAAAGCCAAGCGTAATCATGTGAACCGTTTCAAGGTGTTATACCCGGATTTTGAGTATCGGCCCCTGACTCCGGACCTGTTTGATGACTGCCGTAAGGTTGTTACATTGTGGCAGGATGAGAAGGATCATGAGAATCCGTCATGGGGTGATACCATCCAGGCTGAGCATGATGTGATGGAGACCATATTTGCCCATTGGAATGAACTGGGCATGCTGGGCGGCAGCATCTATGTGGATGGCCGGATGGTGGCGTTCACGTATGGATCGGCCGTGACCGATGACACATTTGACGTTTGCGTGGAGAAGGCTGACCGTAATGTGGAGGGGGCTTTCAGCATCATCAACCAGCAGTTCTGCGCACATCTGCCGGAGCAGTTCACCTATGTGAACCGTGAGGAGGATATGGGCCTGGAGGGTCTGCGTAAGGCCAAGCTCTCATATCACCCGGAGATTCTGCTTACATATAATGTAGTTACCCTTAATTCCTGATACGCAATGTCTTATACACTGCAAAGAATGACATCGGCCGATGCCCTGCTGACCGTAGAGTGGATGACCCGGCAGTACGGGTTTGACTGCGATGAGGTGGAACGTTGGGTGCGTGACCTGCATTTCAACTGGCCGCTCAGCGTCAAGGCTGTTGATGACAAAGGCCGCGTGATAGGACTGCTCAACATGAGTGACTACCGCATTGAGGAGGAAACCGCTCAGATTGAGAAGGATAACCCTGAACTTCTGGCCAAGCTTAACAGTCAGCGTTATACGGCCGTATTCTCATTCATAGTATGTGAAGAGTATCGCGGTACACGCCTTAACTATGATATGCTGATGGAGATCATGCCGGAACTGAAAGCCAACTATGACTTCATCTTCATACCCGTCTTGCACCGCCTTAAGACCCACCTATACTGGCAGCGATGGGGTGCCCGTGAGTTCTACCGCGATGCAGACTGCGTGTATTATCAACTGAAAATGTGAAAAAGGGGACTGTCCCCTTTTCCACATTTTTACTTGCAGCTGATAATTATGCGGCGGTAGGCGGTCAGATTGAATGGACCGTTATCATGTATCTCGCATATAAGATGGAAAGTCTTGCTTGAGGCATTGTCCGGAACTGTTATTGAGACTTTTGCTGTTTCCGGATTGTCTATTGTGGGATAAACGGTTTCATCCGGGAACTCCTGGAACCACCAGTTGAACGTGAGTTTATCTCCATCGGGATCAAAGGAGTCTGATGCATCAAACTTGAGTTTCTGGCCTGATTTGGCCGTTATTTCCATTGGCTTTAGGCTTTGTGAACCGTTTATTACGGCAACGGGATTGTGGTTGCCTGTGCCGGTATCTGCCCATTGCATACGGGCTGCAAAGTCATTGAACTCATCGTGATAGAATTTGTGCTCGTAAAGGTTTGATATATCCTTGAGAGGCTGCTGCCAGTTGGTCCAGGCGTATGTCTCGCGGTCAGGGGATATGCCAAACTGATGGCAACCGCCCCAACCGATCTGGGTGGGATCATCCGGGTCGTTAAGACCATTAGGCATTACGTGAAGCATGCTGGGGGTATCGCCCTCAACGCCCCAAAGGAATTTGGGATACACCTTTCCCATAGCACCCTTGCCTTGAATCAGGCTTGCGTACTTATCCCAGTTGGCTTTACCCAGATCATTCTGGTTGAGCCAGGCGCTTTCATCCCAGACCAGCATAAGATCCTGTGAGTAGTCACGCCTGAGCCATTGGTGTGAGCTGTAGGCGCGGTTCATGCGCATGCTCCATTGCATATCCTGGTCTGTGATGGTGTAAAGGCGGAATTTGTTCAGGAACTTCTTGAGTTCCTCAGGGCTGCGTTCCTGTTTTATGCGCCATACGGCCTGGGCAAATGTGTTGGCGCCTCCCCATGAGCAGAGCCAGATGGGGCGGTCATCGTCCTCATCGGCCAGACGTATCAGGAGATTGCTGCCGGGTGAGTCATTATCGGGGCCAATCACGCCTATGCCGGCACGGGTGCTGCCCATCATGGCTCGGCTGCTGATGTACTCGTAACTGGGCCAATAACCAAGTTCCTGCTTGCCGTTTTCCAGCTCTATACTCTGGAATCCGCTCTGATTGGAGCGTTTCATAAGGTTTTGAACATCAATCTTGTAAGCATCTATGACTCGAGTAAGATAGACAGCCCAGTCAGTTGGGTAGGGGTCACAGTTCCAGCCTATCGTGGTGATGATTCCCTCTATTTCAAAACGGTCTGCATACGCCAACAGTCTTACGGCCGATTCATTATCATCGGGCTCAACCTCTGCCGGTCCGATATCGGTCATAATCACGATTCTGGGCTTAAGGACACTGGATGGTTCTGACTGTTTCTCTGAACAGGATACAAATGTTGCACATAATGCCAGTGTAATGCCAACTAAACGGTTCATTCTTTTCATAAGCACTTGTAAATGATAAGGCCGTAATTGATTTCTTTCTGCGAATATACTAAATAATGGGACATTAGGGACAGTCCCCCTGTGCCATTTTTCTTAGTGAAATTGAGGATATATGGCCGGAATTTGTGCCCTAAAGTATCAATGTTGAATCTCCAAAGTCTCAATTTGATACTTTGAAATGTTCTTTTGAGTAACTGGCCATACTTAAGGCTGTGGCAGATAATCCCCAAACCACACAAGAAAAATTAAAGGAGGTCATAGGACAGTCCCCTTTGTGCCATTTTTTGTATTTTCGCAGAGTATGAAAACAACATTCCTGATACTATTTGCAATTATTGTGGCGGGGCTTGCGTATGAGGTCTGGCACCTGTGGCGGCTTACTCCGGCCGGATGGCCCATGAAACTTGCGGTTACTGGACTGTTTGTGCTGTGGTTTGGCATCATGATGGCGGGATTCCTCTATACGGAGCGTTTCTCCGTGAGGTTTGCCACATTCCTCTATGAGGTGGGTAATCCGTGGTTGGTTGCATTCGTCTACCTGCTTATCATATTCCTTTTGGCCGATATCGCATCGGTCTGCAGGATTCTGCCTAAATCATACCTGCATGACAGCGTAACTGGATTTGTAAGTGTAGTGGGGGTGATAGCCATTATCATGACTGCCGGCTGCATACACTATCACCACAAATACAGGGAGGAGCTGACCATTCATACGGACAAGCCGATAGGCAACCCCATGACCATAGTTCTGGCCAGCGATCTGCATATAGGCTACCATAACCGTAAGGCTGAACTGGGCCGATGGATAGACCTGATGAATGCCGAGAATCCGGACCTGGTGCTGATAGGCGGCGATATTGTGGACCGCAGCGTAAGGACCGTCCTTGAATGCGGTTTTGCCGATGAATTCAAACGGCTCAAGGCCCCTGTATTTACTATCCTGGGCAACCATGAGTATTACAGCGATGTGGATGGTGCCCGCAGGTTCCTGAGCGATGCCGGAATCACTCTGCTTCGAGATAGTGTTGCGGAGTTTGGCGATTTACAGATAATAGGCCGCGATGACCGCACAAACCACAGACGCAAACCACTGGGCGCATTGGTTAAGGATACCGATGCATTTACCATCCTGTTGGACCACCAGCCGTATCATCTTGAGGAGGCAGAGAATGCAGGCATAGATTTCCAGTTCAGCGGTCATACCCACCGCGGCCAGTTCTGGCCTTTATCATGGATAACCGATGCCATGTATGAGAAATCATGGGGCCACCACACCCGCGGCAACACCTGTTACTACATCAGTTCAGGCTTAGGTATCTGGGGCCCCAAGATCCGCATCGGCACCCGCTCAGAGTATCTTGTCCTGCACATCACAAAGTGACCCAATGGGGACTGTCCCCCTGTGCCACTTTTGTGCCAATTTTGTAATTTTGCGCTGAATTTGTGATTGATTCATGAGATACGGGTCACTAACCAGACTTCTTACTGTTCTTGCATTGCCCATTTTCATTGACACTCTGCTTGTCATGACATTGGGTGCGGCCGATACTTTCATGCTGAGCCGTTATTCCGATGAGAGCGTAGCGGCTGTGGGCCTGGTCAACCAGCTTGTAAACATAGTATTCATAATATTCCAGGTCATATCAATGGCCACATCCATTCTCTGTTCACAGTATGTTGGGGCAGGGCAGCGTAACCGCGTGTTACAGGTTATGGGTGTATCTGTGCTGTTCAACTTTCTTATAGGTTTGGCGTTCAGCTCATTCCTCTATTATAAGGCATCGGACCTTCTTAATATGATGGGTGCAAGGGATGAGTTGTTTGCCGAAGGATTCCCTTACATGCGTATAGTAGGGGCGTTCGCGTTTTTCCAGGCTGTCTCATTGTCAGCTGCAGCGGCGTTGAGGAGTGTTGATAAGGCACATTACCCTATGTTCGTATCAGGGCTGGTCAATGTCATTAATATACTTGGAAACTACGCTCTCATATTCGGTAAGTTCGGGTTGCCGGCAATGGGAGTAAGGGGTGCCGCCATATCTACGGTGATATGCCGTGCTCTTTCAACGGCCCTGCTGCTTTATCTGCTTTACCGCAAGTACATAGGGCATTTGCCTAAGGGACTGTTCCGTCCGTTCCCGTGGCAGGAGGCTGGCAAACTCTTCAAGGTGGGTATCCCATCGGCTGGTGAGCAGATGTCATACAGCCTCTCTATGGTGGTTGTGACATACTTTATAAACATGCTAGGAAATGATGAACTTGCCACACGTACTTACGGCCAGACCATATCTACGTTCGTGTTCCTGTTTTCACTGGCTGCGGCACAGGGTGGTGCCATAGTGATAGGGCATCTTACGGGAATGAAAAAGTATGATGCCGCATTTGCATTGGGTCGCAGGGTGTTGCGCATATCGGTAGCAGTCACGTTCATCCTCTCTTTTACCATAGCGTGCATGGGGCATACCATATTCTCCATGCTTACCGATAACGCCGCGATAATACGCATGGGTACAATCGTGATGTGGATTGATATAATGGTTGAGGTTGGCCGCGCAATCAATTTCTTTGGAGTGAATTCCCTGCGTGCGGCCGGTGATATCTACTATCCTGTAACAATTGGCATGATAGTATGCTGGATTGTAGCGGTAGGGGGTAGCTGGGTGCTGGGCATCGGCCTTAATGGCGGTCTGATAGCCCTCTGGTGTGCATTGATCCTGGATGAAAATATCCGTGGCCTAATCTTTATCCGTCGCTGGAAATCCCGTCGCTGGACCACCAAGTCACTTGTGTGACCGCCAATCTACGCTCGGCCCCCAAGTGACTCTTGGCTTTTCCAAGATCCTTACCATTGTGGCCATCCTGAAAAAATCCTTTTAACACAAGACGCATTTTCGGTATATCTCAGTTTAGATGGTAAACAATTACCAAATTAATGGCATTATGAGAAAAAGAGTCCTTTTGCTTGCATTGACATCGGCCTTGATGTCACTCAGCATTCCAGCCTGTGCACAACAGTCACAGAGTGATTCCACTGTGGCCCTTAAAGACATTACGGCCGATCTTATTGAAAAGGTCAAGTCTTATGATATGACCCATGAGGAAGTGATAGAATTTAATAAGAAGTTAGTAGAATCTGAGTATGTCATTGAGATAGGGAAGATATCCAAAAAGACAAAGGCAACCTCTGAGGAATATAAAAACTACAGCAACAAAAAGACCTATAAGGTACCGGAGGGGATAACATTGAAAGAACTGATTTCCAGACTGCCTGGTGTGAAAACCGATAAGGACGGTAAGATGATCACGTCACAAAGAAAAGATACTGTTGACAATATTGGATTCAATCGTCATCTGGCATTCACTGACTATTGGGGGCTTCCATTAGAGGTGTTTGGTAAAGATAAACAACCTATTTACACTTTAGATTCTAAAATAAAAAATGGAACTGCTTTTGTGAAAATAGAAAACAATTCATCGCCGATAAGTAACTCCAACAGTGCAAGTATTGTAATAGAATACTATCAGAATGTGTCGTATGACGCAATAGGTGGTAACTCAGAGTATGTTGACCTGGGCTTGAGCGTAAAATGGGCCTCACGTAACTTAGGTGCAGCCGGGCCGGAAGAGATGGGAGAATTGTATACCTGGGGTGACGTATCTGACGTAAAATTGGGCGATAGTTGGCGTATGCCCACAACAGATGAGATAAATGAACTTATAGAAAACTGTACCTGGACCAGGGCATCAGTGAACGGGAAGATAGGTTACCTTATAACAAGTAATAAACCCGGTTACACAGACCGTGCCATTTTCCTTCCTTACGTATTTTTCGGTACTTCAGGCGACATGGGGTACTGGTCCGGTTCTTTTGATTCCAACTCTCCCAGCCGTAGTGGCAGTCTCTGGATCAATGTGTATGAAGATTACATCCGATCTGGTTCCTGCTACCGTTCCTGGCTGCTGCCAGTCCGTCCCGTGACAGAGTAGGATCATTTACCTGTGTCATTATTGATAGCAAACAGAAACAGTGAATTATGAGAAAAAGAGTCCTTTTGCTTGCATTGACATCCATGATGATGTCACTCTGCATTCCAGCCTGTGCCCAGTATATACATAGTGATTCCATTCAGGTCTTTTCAGATGAGGTGATTGCAAAGATCAAGTCTTATGATATGGCTAGTGAGGAACGTGTAAAAAAAGACAAGACCATAACAGATTGTTATATCATTGAAATAGGAGCGATATCGGACCAGAACAGGGCAAGACCTGCTTACAGGGAAGAATTCACTAAAAAGACCTATCAGGTACCTGAAGGGATTACCATCAAAGAACTGATTCTTAGCCTGCCGGGTATCAAAACAAACATCTTGGGCAGGCTTGTAGCAAAAAAAAGTAAAAAGACTATACGCTGTATTCATTTCAATAGTCAATGGGTTTTTGAAGATAACACCGAACATCTGTATTATACAAATGATACTAAACTGAAAATAACACCGTACTTTCATGAATCACCTTGTCGGATTTATGAAGAAGATACTAAACTCAACAATGGAACCGCCTTTGTGAAAATAAAGAATAGGTCGAGTAGCCGGCGGCGCCATGGTGCAGATATTGTAATAGAGTATTATCAGAATGTCCCCTATGATATGGTTGGTGGAAACACAGATTATGTTGACTTGGGTTTGAGCGTAAAATGGGCAACGCGTAACGTTGGTGCTGCCGGACCGGAAGGAATAGGCGGATATTATTCCTGGGGTGAAACTGAAACCAAACGTAGTCCCTTAACCTATAAGTTCAGTGACGGTCAGGGAGGTTTAACCAAGTACGACGGTACTGATGGAAAGAGCGTTTTGGACCCGGAAGATGATGTGGCTCACGTGAAATGGGGTGGCACTTGGCGCATGCCTTCATCAGATGAAATAACTGAACTCATAGAGAACTGTACCTGGACCTGGGCATCAGTGAACGGTGAGATTGGTTTCCTCATAACAAGTAATAAGCCAGGTTACACTGACCGCTCCATTTTCCTTCCTTATTACTATGCCGGGAGTTCGGGCGAAGTAGGTTACTGGTCCGGTTCGTTTAATGCCAACTCCAATGATAATGATGCTACTGCCAGCCTTTGGATCTGTTTTGATGGCTACATGAGATCGGGCTACTGCTACCGCGGCTGGCAACAACCTGTCCGCCCCGTATGTCCGTAATACAAAATAAGCCTTAAACCCAGGACGCATTTTCCATATAAATCAGTTTAGATAGTAAACAACCTATCAACAGTTTTATGAGAAAGAAAGACCTTTTGCTTGCATTGGCGTCAGTGTTGGTGTCACTCTGCATTCCAACATTTGCCCAGCAGCCTTATGTGATGCCGGAAGTCTTGGGCCGGTATGTCATTGAGATTGGAGATTTACAGGAAGGGACACAGGCAAGACCCAAAGGTAAAGAAGATTACATCAAAGATGCCAATATATTACCGGAGGGGATAACATTTAAAGAACTGTTATTCAGCCTGCCTGGTATAACAAAAGACAAATCGGGCAGGTTAGTCACAATAGAAGGGGATAAGATTGTACGCTCTGTTTTTTTCAATGAACAACCTGTATTTCCTGATGATTCCAGTGATTCATATTATACAAATGATCAAAAACTGGAAACGGCACCGTTTGGAGATTCACCTTGCAGGAAGTATACAGAAGATTCTAAACTCAGCAGTGGAACTGTTTTTGTGCGAATAAAGGAAAAGACAGAAGGTAAACCAGGAGCTGAGATCATAATAGAGTATTATCAGAATGTCTCCTATGATATGGTAGGTGGCAGCTCAGATTATGTTGACCTGGGTTTGAGCGTAAAATGGGCTACGCTTAACGTTGGTGCTGCCGGACCGGAAGAGATAGGTGGCTTTTATTACTGGGGTGAAACAGAAACCAGACAAGGTATAGAGAGTTCTTTAACCTATAAGTTCAGTGACGGTCAGGGAGGTTACACCAAGTACAACGGTAATGATAGAAAGAGAATTTTGGACCCGGAAGATGATGTAGCTCACGTCAAATGGGGCGGCAGTTGGCGCATGCCCACAACTAAAGAGATTGATGAACTTGTAAAAAAATGCACCTGGAGTTGGGCATCAGTAAAAGGTGAGATTGGTTTCCTCATAACCAGTAATAAGCGCGGTTATACTGACCGCTCCATTTTCCTTCCTTACTATTATGGCGGTACATCCGGAGATGTGGCTTACTGGTCGGGTTCGTTTGATGCCAGCCCCGATGGCGGTTGTGCCAGCCTTTGGATTTGTTTTGATGGTAACATACATCCGGGCTACTGCTACCGCAACTGGCAGCTGCCTATCCGTCCTGTATGTAAGTCACTGAGTGATTCCACTGTGCCCCTTAGGGACATTCCGGCCGAATTGATTGAAAAGGTCAAGGCTTATGACAGAAACTATTACTATAAACTTGAGAAAGGGGAGTATGTCATTGAGATTGAGCCGATATCGGATGAAACAGGTGCAAGGCCTGAATACAAGGAATATCCTGATGGCGTAAAAACCAGCATAATACCTGTGGGTACTACGGTGAAAGAGTTGCTCTCCTTGCTGCCCGATGTAGAAACTGATAAAGACGGCAAACTGGTTACCAAAAACGGGAATGAGGTGGTTACAAGTGTTACTTTTGAGGAGCAGATGTTATATCCCGAGAACAACCATCCCATATACACAGATGATTATAAACTTGAGAAGGGTGTTCTCCATATCCGGATTATTGATTCGGATTATTTCAAGGAGAGATCATGGTCTCCTTTACCCGGTGACCCTGCTGAAGGGACAGCAAGAATCCGTATAAACTATCATCCGGGCAAGGGCGCTTCATCTATTATACGCCATAGCCCGGATGATATGCGCCAGTCCGGTCAGAACAGCCTGATTGTGATGTAACGCTCGTAGCGGGTGGGCTTGACCTGATAGCCGGGCAGTACGTAGCATGCGGTGCAACCTACGCCTGTGGTATTGTAGTCAAGGTTCAGGGTTATGCCGTCCTGCTTCTGGAGCTGGTAGGTATAGACCGCCTTTGTCAGGTTATCTGTGCTGTAATGATATGCGTTGAAGTTGAACGGCTCATCCATCGCAAAACGCAGTCCGTGGCCGGATTCGTTGCCCATCATGAGCCAGCGGTTGTCACAGCGCAAACCGCAGTCCTGCGGAATGAGGTAGGGTTCAAACATATCATCCACGCTGTTCTCATAAATTCCTATGGCGTAGCCGGTCTTGCGGTCGGGATAGTTCTCCTCAGGTCCGCGGCCGTACCACTTGACCTGCTGCATACGGTCATTCAGTGTCATTGTAAGGCCGATGCGGGGCAGCAGAGTGGGCATAGATCCCTCAGGCTCCAGTGTGTGGTGCAGCCTCAAAGGCCTGGCAGGAGATTGGTATGCGGGTTATGTCCTTCAGGTTGTTGCTATAGAACTCATTGGCTATCTGTGATCCGTTCCAGTTCTTGCGGTTGGTGTAGGTTATGTTGCCTTGTCCCCAACCATCCAGTTCAAGGGCCAGCGGGGCACGCCATACGTTCATCTGCAGCGGTGATTTGAGCAGTTCCTCTCCGGCTTGACGGATACTGTAGAGCTGGCCATCGGGGGTGAATGAGTAGGTGAATCCCTGGCCGCTTACCACGATGGTGTCATTGTTGCGGCTTAGTGTGGCCTTTCCTGCGGTCTTGTCAGATGGTATGGCAAGCTGGCGCCAGGGGAGTTCCAACTGGTCCCAGGCCATCACGTGACCCTTCTGGGCCCAGATCTCATCGGCCTTGAGGGCACTTGTTATCATTATGCGGTACTCGCATCCTGGCTTGATTTCCGGGCGGCTGTGGGTCTGGTCAACCAGCTTGTAAACATAGTATTCATAATATTTCAGGTCATATCGATGGCCACATCCATTCTCTGCTCACAGTACGTTGGGGCAGGGCAGCGCAACCGTGTGTTGCAGGTGATGGGTGTGTCAGTCCTGTTCAATTTCCTTATCGGTGTGGCATTCAGCGTGTTCCTGTACGGCAAAGCATCGGCCTTGTTGGGTATGATGGGAGCCAGGGAGGAACTGTTTGCTCAGGGATTCCCCTATATGCGTATTGTGGGAGCGTTTGCTTTCTTTCAGGCAGTTTCGCTGTCAGCTGCAGCTGCTTTAAGAAGTGTAGATAAGGCTCATTATCCGATGTTTGTATCTGGGCTGGTCAATGTCATAAACATATTGGGTAACTACGCCCTTATATTCGGTAAGTTCGGACTGCCGGTTGTAACCTACTTTATCAATTTCCTAGGAAACGATGAACTTGCCACGCGTACCTACGGACAGACCATAACCACATTTGTGTTCCTGTTCTCACTTGCCGCTGCACAGGGTGGGGCAATCGCGATAGGGCATCTTACCGGCATGAAAAAGTATGCCGCCGCATTTGCATTGGGCCGACGGGTACTACGGATATCGCTTGCCGTCCCCTTTGCGCCCTTCCCCTTTGGCTCCTGTCATAAGCAAGTTCTGGTTTTGATTTGCAGATAAGCTACCGTATCGCGGATAGTATCAGCCATATCTCTGGGTGAGTATCCCAGTTCCATCGTTGCCTTGTCATGTGAGAACCGTCCGTTGGACTCCATAGTACGTAAGGAATATCTTGTAAAAAGTGGCCTTGTATGTGTGATTTTTCCAATCCATTCAAATACCGGTGCCATAGCTTTGGCCATACCTAAAGGGAAACATATCTTTTTCCTTCCTCCTAATACACGCTTCAGGTACATCATAAGATCCGGAATAGGTATGAACCTGTTGGATAGAATGTAGCATTCCCCTTTTCTTCCTTTTTGAGCCGCGGCAATAATTCCGTCGGCAACGTCCCTTACATCGACAAAGTCATATCCTCCGGTTACACCGCCCAGAAGTTTTCCGTTCATATATGAAAGAATCAGTTGGGTTATATGGTTACGCCCGTCATCGCCAGGTCCTAATATACCCGATGGATGGACAATGACAGCATCCATACCGTCTTGAACGGCATCCATAACCGCCTGTGAAGCCTCTGCTTTTGTCTTGGCGTATGCTCCTTCAACATTTTTACTTGAGAAATAGCTTGTCTCCCTGATAACATGTACTCCGTCTCCCTCACTTATGGCATGAACGCTGCTCACATATACCAGACGGCATATACCATACTCGCGGCAAGCATCAATAACATTTTTTGTCCCCGTTACATTCACATTGTACAGAGCCTTGGTAATCTCATTTCCTATAGTAATCAGACCTGCCGCGTGAATTACCACTGTGGTCTGGCTATCTATACCAGTAAATATATCCTTCAATGTATCCGGTTTGGTTATGTCTCCCTTATAATATTTGACATTATCCTGATCATTATTTGATTCGGACGGTAGGATAAGACCGCGAACCTGACATTCTTCATTTTTGAGTTTTCCTATTATGGTCTGTGCCACATGACCATTGGCGCCTGTAATAATATATGTACTTATCATATCACTTGTTTTATCGGAAACAAAGGTACAGGGACATAGTAATACGGCTGTTGCCGGTAAATCGCAACTAATGTCCGATAGTTCGCATTTGGATGCAGAAATGCTTGTTATTCATTGCAAATAATTACCTTTGATGAAAAATCGGCAATATGTTACCTGTCAGTCCTATTACTCAGATTCAATTGGATCGCTTCAATATCTATGAACAAAGCCTGTCGATAGGGCAGTCCGCCCGTATTTGCGATGACTTTATATTCCCAACAGGTTTACCGTTTCCCTTTAAGCTTGGTTTTACATCGGCCATAGTCTGCATAGAAGGAGATTTCAGAGCTGTTATAAACCAGATAGAGTTGGAAGCGTCCCGAGGGGATATAATAATCACCCAATACGGTTCCATAGTGGAGAGCATCAAATCATCAGATAATTTCCGTACCATCTCTATGGTTTTTACAGATTCATCCCAGTCCCGTCTGTTTAACCGTCCGGCTCAGGAGATGGGCAATTGGCTCAGTCATCGTTCCATTCCGTTAACCATCCATCTGGATGAGGACCAGTTGCAGCGATATGTCCATCTATATGAACTGGTAAAGGAACTTCATGGAGAGGCAGCATCGGCGTTAAAAGAAGAGATTGTAAAAGGTTTTATTTCCATGTCCGTTGCGTCATTCCTTTCCATACCTCAAATGACAGATGCCAATTTGCGTCCTTCGGGCACGTTATCCAGACAGGAAGAGGTGTTCCTCCGCTTTAAGGATGACCTACAGATATATGCAGGCCGTGAGCGTACAGTTCAGTTCTATGCAGACAGACTATGCATTACTGCCAAGCATTTCTCCAGACTTATACGTCAGGCTTCAGGTAAACTTCCAATGGAACATATACGCAGATACGTGATAATTGAGGCCAAGACCCTTCTGCGTTCAAGTGACTTGACAATACATGAGATTGCAGACGCTCTGAATTTCCCTACTGACTCCTTCTTCTGCCGATATTTTAAACAAGATACAGGCATGTCTCCGACAGACTATCGTAATAGAATGCAGTAGGAAAGAAATATATATCTTCTTCTGTTTCATCCGCATGACTAAGCCACTCTAAAGAAACAATGCCGGTAAACCTTCAAAGCTTACCGGCGTTTTTTTTATGCCACAGTTACACTTTCTCAACAGGAACCTGGATGATAGTGAGCCATTTCTGCTCATCCTCCTGATTCCAGATGCCGTCTATATAAGAGGCGCGTGGAGCCCCCACAATTTTGTAGCCCTCTTTCTCAAGATAGGCAAACAGGTCCACGTAGTTCTGATACAGCCTGTCGTATGGGCCGAATACCTTAAGGCACGCTGCCATCGGCACCTCAGGTATATCTTTGAACTTGATGATATCGGAGTCCTTGCCTTTGGCCGATACCTTCTCACAGTACTCAATGTCAATATCCTGCGGCTTATAACCGCCGTGCTCAATGGTGTAGCAGTAACCCGGCTCCGGGCACTCACAGCCCAGACGGGCCATTTCAGGGCCGATGACCTCAACGCATAGGCGTCCAAGGTCAGCAAAAGAGGCGATAACAGTTCTGTGACTTGCCACTGTGATGGCGGGAAGCGATTCAAAATAAACTTTTTCCATTTTGTGTAATTTCTTTTGGGAAGCTACCACCGCCTTGAGCATACGTTTACGCTCTTTCAGCATCTCCAGTTCATCCTCACACATCTTAATTTTCTGTTCCAGTGATTCTACTGAAGGAAAATGACTCTCATCATCCCATAAGTCCCTAATCTCCTCCAGCTTATATCCCAGACTCCTAAGTGTGGTGATGCTCTGCAGTTTCTGTAACTGCCCTACGGCATAATAGCGGTAACCCGTAAACTGGTCCACAATTTCCGGAACCAGCAGGCCTATTTCCTCATAATGCCGCAGTGCCCTGACCGTAACCCTGCCCAGGCGTGAAAACTCCCCGATTTTCAACTTGTTTTTAATCATAACAAATCGTGCACTTATGTTATTCGCCTGCAAAAATAAACCATGCCGCAGGGTACGAGTCAAGAGTTTTTTGAAAAAAGTTTGCTTTAAAACCTGAATTTGAATGAGATTTAAGCTGGCAATCTCTTCCAAAGTGCAATTTTTGCACTTTGGAGACAGCATTGGTGAAATAATTGCACTTTGAGAGATGTTCCTTCCTTTTAAAGGCGCTAAATCACAAGATAATGAGGAAACTAAAAAAACGCAGCGTAGAAAAATAGCTCTGAGATAGTTGTAGCGCAATAGCAACAACATGTTTCTTGACAAGTGTTTTCCCACATGCTAATTTTGCATCGTGAATCAAAATTAAAACAACGATGGAGGTAAAAGAAATACTTAAGAATCTGCGTGAGCGTAACAATCTCACACAGGACCAGATGGCAGAACGCATCAATGTAACCCGTCAGGCCGTAAGCCGTTGGGAAACAGGTCAGACTCAACCTAACCCGGAGATGCTTAAGGTCTTGTCTCGTGAGTTTGGAGTATCTATCAATACATTGCTGGGTGCACCCCGTACACTCTATTGCCAGTGCTGCGGAATGCCACTCTCAGACGATTCCATGATTAGCCGTGAGACCGATGGCAGTTTCAACGAGGATTACTGCAAATGGTGCTACACTGACGGCAAGTTTACTTATGACAGCAAGGATGCTCTCCTGGATTTCCTGATTGCGCATATGCCCAATCCCGATAATCAGTCGGATACAGAGCGTAGAGCTTTTTACAATACTCATCTCTCTCAACTCAAACACTGGAAGTGAAAAAAACAAAGCGCCGGTAAACCTTCAAAGCTTACCGGCGTTCATTTTTTAATGCTATAGTTACTTTCTCTCAATACAGGAACCCGAACATCCATATCGGTATGGAATGTCCCGATGCGTATTCCAGGTCATCTTTCACAAGGTAACCTGATTGAGCCTCCTTGATTTGCTGGCCTTTCTTGTTTTTGCCACCAACCTCGAAAGTGATTCCGTTTATTTCAAAATCAGATATTTTTGAAGATGTGGGTTTACAGACTTGTCTGGTCCAGGCCAGGAAGTTGGTCTCCCGCATATTTCCGCCGTTTATTATTCCGTCTTCTGAGAGCGAATAAGCTATGTTACTATTGCCCAGATACAGTTTTTCTATTTTTCCTAGTATGGTGTCGCTATAGCCTGGATCTCTAAGGGCATTGAACAGTCCTGATGTTTCCAGATAGCCAATGTAATCCGGAACTACGTTGCGGCTAAGTGACAAATCCCTGCCGAGTGTTTCGTTGCTGGGTTTGAAGGGGACGCTTTTGGCTAGTATATACATCAGTTTCTTGAGTTTTGCAGCAGCGGCCACTGTCATCTCTGCGTATTTGGGAATATCGTCCTCAACGTTAGCCAGGATAGCGTTCTGGAGACGGATTTCAGCATCGCCTTCCTTGAAAAATGGATAGAACCCAATGCGGCAGTACTCCTTGTAGTATTTTATGGGCCGATGCTCACCATAGGGGAAATCTACTTTACCTTGAAGAATCTCTTCAAGTGTAGAAGTCTTGAGGTTCCATCCGTTACGGATGTTCAGGAACTCGCGGAATGACAGACCTGGCATTTCATAAGGGATGCTGCGGCGACTCAAGTCAGCTTTGTTGCCTTGCTTGAGAGCCAGGAGGCTGCTGCCGGAATATACAACTTGTAGAGAAGGATAGTCATCGTAAATGTTCTTGATCTCGGTGGACCAACCTTTGTATTTATGGATTTCGTCTATATAAAGACGCTTTCCTCCCTGAGAAAAGAAAGAACCGGCCAATTCATAAAGTGTATGGCCCGCAAAGTACATGTTATCGGCCGATACATAGAGGGTTTCATCCAGATTATCATACTGTTTGATGTGCTGAAGCATTAGGGTGGATTTTCCAACACCCTTTTGACCCATGATACAGATGAGGCGGCTGTTCCAGTTGATTTTATCATGGAAACTACGGAAATAGCTCATCGGGGTGAGAGAGAGCTTGATGCGGAAAGTGTTGTACAGATTCTCCATAATCGGTCAATTTTCTTGCAAATATAACACTTTGCACTAAAAGCAGTGCAGAATATTTGAAAAATTGCACAAAAATCGATGCGTTATTTCCTGTACAGAGTCCCCAATGGGTCATTTCCGGAAGAGATATGCTACGATTGCGCCGCTTATGTTATGCCAGACGCTGAATATGGCGCCGGGTATGGTGGCCAGAGGGTAGGCGGCAAAGTGCAGGGTGGCCAGTGATGATGCCAGACCGGAGTTCTGCATGCCCACCTCTATGGATATGGCGCGTTTCTTGGGCTCGGAAAGCCTGAGCAAAGATCCTATGATGTAACCCAGCCCCAGTCCGCAGATATTGTGTAGTATCACCACAAGCACGATTATCAGACCTCCCGCCAACAGTTTGTTTGCATTGGCCGCAATTACGATTGCCACGATAAATGCAATGGCCAATGATGAGAAAGCGGGCAGATAATCTACGGCCTTATCGGTAAACTTAGGCCACAGACTCTTTATGATAAGGCCTACTACAATGGGTAGAATCACCACCCAGAGAATGCTCAGCAGCATTCCAAGCACATCCACGTTGATACTCTCACCGGCAAGCGCCCATGTGAGCAGAGGTGTAAGAAACGGGGCCAGAATGGTGGAAACGCCGGTCATGCCAACTGACAGCGCCAGATCTCCTTTAGCCAGATAGGTGATTACGTTTGATGCAGTACCGCCGGGGCAGCAACCCACCAGCACCACGCCCAATGCCAGTGCATCATCAAGTCCGAACAGACGTGCCAGTGTCCATGCCAGCAGGGGCATGATGGTGAACTGTGCCAGACAACCTATGATGATATCCTTGGGGCGGCTGAATACAATCTTGAAATCCTGCAGGTTGAGAGTAAGGCCCATGCCGAACATGACAACACCCAGCAGATAGTTTATAACGGTGGGACGTATCTTAGAGAGTGCATCAGGGAATACAAAAGCCAGTACTGCCGCCGCCAATACCAGCACACCCATGTACTTGGATATTAATTGACAGAGTTTCTTCATGCACAGAAAAGTATCTGTTTTGATAAATGGGAATGCAAAGATAAGCAAGTCTTTTGTTCTTTTAAAAAAAACGTTAATTTTGTACTCGTAGATTAAATAAAGGACTAATGATGAGAAAGAGATTTATGTCAATTGTAGCCTCTTTAATGATGGTTACTTGTGTTTTTGCCCAGGATATTCCTGCCGGTATCCGTATGGAGATTGTTGAATCCGATGATGACAGCAAAGACCAGTATTCAATATTCCAGTATAAGGACAAGAACGGTGATGCGGGTTATTACATGGGGGTAGCCTATAACCTTGAACTGCTGAGTCTGGTGCGTGATGATATTACAAACACATCTTTCTCACATATTGATGAGGTTTGTTTCCCTATGGGAACCACAAGGGATCAGGTTATTGAAAATCTTGAATCATATCTGGAACTGCTTGACAAACCGGTGGGTACAACCGTTGAATTCCCGTGCAGGTTGACAACCGGAGCCGGTGGATTGGGTGAGGAGTCTACAGCCACATGTATTGTAGTAAAACGCTTCCTGCAGAGCAAGAGGCTCTGTTTCCATTTTACCAGCGGCAAGCGTTCGGCTGAGGCTGACCTGCTCAAGTCATCCATCAAGTCTATGCGTCTGAGTGTCAAGCTGGATAAGAAGCTGCATCCTGATAAGGATTGAGGGTGCCAAAGGGGACGGTTCTGTTTGGCCCCCCATTTTCAAATATTAAAAAGCAGTGAAGATGTTTACCTTCACTGCTTCTTTTTATATTGGCACAAATGGGCCAAACAGAACCGTCCCCTTTGGCACCATCATCATTCCTGGAACGAGTACCCGAAACCTGCACGGGTAGTCAGGTAATCGGCGTAGGGCTCAATTTTCTTGCGGATACGGGTGATGTTCACGTCAACCGTGCGGGTGTTTACTATCACATCATCCGGCCAGATTGCCTGGAGTAACTCTTCACGTGAATAGACTATACCGCGGTTCATCATGAACAGCTTAAGCAGTTCATACTCGGTTTTGGTGAATGAGACGGGATTTCCATCCACAGTCACAGCCTTGCTGTCCGTATCAATCAGTATGCCTTTAAACCTGATGCCGTTACGGGTTGCACCCAGACGTGCCTCAACTACGTTGATGATATAGTCGCCGTTTTTCTCACATTCACTTATAAGGTCTGAGAATACGGTTCCGCTGCCATATCCGTATGAGTGCTGGTCCAGATTGTTTATGTTCTGCTGTCTGAGACGGTTACGGCATGCGTTGATGCTGTTCTCAATCTCCTCTGACTGGGTTATGTCATACTCCTCACGGCGTCCGGCCAGCAGCTCGTTCATGCGTGTCAGAGCCTTGTCTATAAGGCTGAACATCTGCTGAACTCCGGCATCCTGATCCTCATTGAACGTAATCTTGTTTTCGTGCTTGCGGCGCATTATGCGTGCCATGGCAAAGCAGCTGTCACCAATGGATTCAAGCTCGCCTATCTGACGGAGCATGGCTCGTATCTTGTCTTTTGTGTCATCGGACAGATGTGCATCGCCTACATCACCCAGATACTTGCCAATCTCCTGTTCCATGCGGTCACTGCCGTCCTCAGTCTTCTCTATACGCTCAAATAGTTTCTTGAAAGCCTGCTCATCGGTAGTAGCATAAAGTTCCTTTACAAGCTGGAACATGTGCAACATCTTCTCGCCGAATATGACAATCTCCTTCTGAGCCTGCAGAACCGATATTTCCGGGGTTTTCATGATACCGCCGCGTATGAACTGCAGGCGGAACTCATCCTCCTCATCACTCTTGCGGGGTTTGATGATATTGCATACCAGCTTTTCAAGTTGCGGAATGAAACCTATCAGAAGTGAGGTGTTTATCACGTTGAATGCGGTATGGAACGTAGCCAGAGCAAATGTGAGACGCGCCGGATCGATTTTATCGGCCGTAACATCAATGCCCACAAAGCGGCAGACCATACGGACAAACGGGAAAAACAGGATCAATACCCAGATAACGCCGAACACGTTGAACAGCAGGTGCGCCATAGCTGCGCGACGGGCCTGAGTGTTGGCCGATAAGGCTGCCAGGTTTGCAGTAAGCGTGGTGCCTATGTTCTCACCCATAACCAGCGCAATACCTTGGAATATGGATATCGCTCCGGTAGAGCAAAGTACCATTGTGATGGCCATCAGGGCGGCCGATGACTGAGCTATACATGTCAGTATGGCACCTATAAGCAGGAACAGCAGGATTGTCCAGTAACTGCCAGAGTCAAATGATGCAAAGAAATCCACAACGGCGGGATTGCTGGCCAAATCCATCTCGCGGCCAGTCTGGTTAAGCATACCCAGCGCAAACAGCAGGAAACTGATACCGAACAGGAAATCGCCTATATACCTGTGCTTACCTATCTGAATAAGAATTATACCTATAAGGAATGCCGGCCAAACCAGATTTGCAATGTTGAATGAGAATCCTGCCGACATGATCCAGGCACTCAGAGTGGTACCGATATTGGCACCCATTATGACCGATATGGCCTGGCTGAGAGTAAGAAGTGCCGCGTTTACGAAAGACACCGTCATTACGGTGGTAGCTGCCGATGACTGCACGGCTACTGTTACAAGTGCTCCTGTTGCAACCCCAGAGAAACGGTTTGTGGTCATTGCGCCCAACAGGTGACGCAGTTGCGGGCCTGCCATCTTCTGCAACGCCTCGCTCATGACCTTCATACCGTAAATGAGCAGGGCGATAGAGCCCAGTAGTTTCAATACAACTAACATCCTTTACATTTTGTTTTCATGGCAAATATAAGGCATTTCTCTTGTCTTCAAAACACCTCAGAATGATTGTAACATAATCTTAATATAGGGCTAAAACACATCAAATAGACTTGTTGCGTTTGAGCCAATTCTCCTTGAGCCACTCGCGGACGGGCTCATCGTAGGCTTTCAGCAGACCCCATGCCAGGATTATGGCCATAAAGAATACTCCGGCCGATACGGACACGTGCTGCCACAACGGGGCATCCTGATGATCGGCTACCCAACTCATCTGCATGTACATGAGCGGATAGTGGGTGATG
>JBGUVW010000048.1:0-6746 GCA_045220475.1 Bacteroidaceae bacterium | reverse complement strand
ACCCATTACCTTTGCAACCAACTCTGGTTGCATACGAATCAAACCAACCACCAGTCAACTTATAGCAGTAATAAGAATAACCAGAGTGAACTTCTATCAGGAATAAGACAGTCCGAGTCAACCTTTTTTAGGGAAACGCAAGATGCAACGGTTTTGCAGCGCATTTTTGTTGCTTTGATGATACCGGTGTGATACTTTTGTCCCGTAACCGATGCCGTAAAGATTGGTAATGCGATTTAACATGGCATGTGTTCAGAATTATCAATTATGCAACCAGTTTGATTATGAGAATACGTCTTTCTGCAATTGTCTATTTCTGTTTCTTGTGCAGCGTAGTGTCTGCACAGGATTTTGTTGATTTGGGATTGAGTGTAAAGTGGAGTACCTTAAATACAGGTATAACTGCCGACAGACCTGTAGGCTGGTATTACCGCTGGCCCGATGCAATGGCGCTGAAGACTACCGACGGCAGCCGAATGGCCTCAAAGGCAGAGTGGGACGAACTGCGCAGGTACTGCACCTGGAAGTGGACAGAACAGAACGGCATAGGCGGCTATCTGGTAACAAGCAAGATAAAAGGATATACGGACCGGAGCATATTCCTGCCCGCTGCAGGCTGGCTTCAGGACGGCAAGCTGATGCAGGTAGGCACATACGCATCATACTGGTGCTCCACCCCGGGAGTCCAGCCTGATGATGAGGCCGCATACCGTTTCAATTTCAAGCGCGGAGCCGATGAGTGGCACAGCGAGAACCGTGAATCGGAACAGTCGGTACGAATGGTGATGCCGTTGTCAGGCAAAGAGGTTTCCGGAATAAAATTGGAAAAGAACAGACTGTCCATGCAGCAGGGCACAGGCACCAGACTGAAAGTGACAATGGGAAAGCGTGACGTAAACAGCGCCTGCACCTGGAAATCCTCAGATGAAAACGTAATAAAAGTTGTTGAAGACGGCCTTCTGGTGGCCGCCGGTCCGGGCAGCTGTAAGGTACAGGTAACCGCATACGGCAAGACAGCCCGATGCACCGTAACCGTAACTCCTCATGAGTTTGAATACGTGGATCTGGGACTGAGCGTTCTGTGGGCTAATGCCAACCTGGGAGCATCGGCACCTGAGAGTTACGGTAATTATTACGCATGGGCCGAGATTGAACCCAAGGAGTCTTTCTCCTGGGGTAACTACCGTTACAGTTCCTTTGCACAGGAAAACGGTATGGATAAATATACCGCCCAGGGACAGTCCCATCAATACCTCAAGGCCGACAATCTTAACCGTCTTGAGCCGGCCGATGACGCAGCCACAGTATTGTTAGGTGACGGTTGGCGTATGCCTACCAACGATGAGATTGTAGAGTTGGTATCAAACTGCACTTATGATACCGTTACAGTAAACGGCGCCCATGGAATACGTTTTACAAGCAATGTTCCCGGATTTGAGGGACACAGCATATTCATTCCCTATTCAGGTCAGATGAACGGCAATGAGCCTATTGAAATAGGAAAACAGTTCTCTCTCTGGACATCCATTCCAGGCAGTGGTACCAGAGGAAGCTGTTTCAGTACTATAGGTTCAGTAAACGGAATGAGGGGAGGTTTGTCGGAACTGCCCCCGGTTGAAGTACTGAGAATGGCATTTGACTTCATGTTCAACGGTTATGAAAGCAGATTTATGGGAATGAATATACGTCCCGTGCGCTCCCTTACCGATGATATGTTCACATCACTATCCCTGCCCGCGGAGAGTATGGATATAAGTTATGGTACCATTCGCAATGTGGAGGCTGTGATGATGCCCTCCGGACGTCAGGTCAAACCAACCTCCATCAACTGGAGTTCATCGGCACCACAGATTGTATCCATCGATGAAAACGGCTTTTTGACCGCTGTGGGACAGGGCACATGCGTGATTACCGCAGAGACTGAGGGACGTAAGGCTCAGATGACGGTGAATGTGTCATTGCCAGTACCGGAGGCGGTTGACCTGGGACTCAGCGTGATGTGGGCATCGGCCAATCTGGGCGCTTCAGCACCCGATGAGGCGGGCGGTTATTTTGCCTGGGGCGAGACAACTCCCAAGCCGGGTCTTTACAACGTCGAGAATTATAAGTTCGGCCAATATACGAATGAAATGACCAAGTATAATTTCTATACCAGTCCCGGTCAGTGGGGAGGAGCAAAATACCCGCTTGATTACAAGGAGACTCTCGACCCAGAGGATGATGCGGCCGCAGTACTTCTGGGTAACGGTTGGCGCATGCCCACTGCCCAGGAACTTTGGGAACTCAAGAACAGATGCACCTGGGAGGCAAAGTATAGACAAGACACTATTGAGTACAGTTTTAATGACACTGTTGAGCTCTATTTTGAACGACGTCTTCTTGGATATGTCATCACCAGTAATGTTCCAGGGTATGAGGACCGCAGCATCTGGCTTCCGGCCGCAGGTTTCATAAGTGATTATAATCATGATTCAAATCCTGTAAGTAGTGGAGATGCATATTACTGGACATCGACTTTGGGACAATCCCTGGATAATGGTGACAGACGCTGGAACGGCAAGAATATCAGGCCGATAATGGAACTCCCTCAGTCAGAGAACCGCAAAAAGGCGGAGCCCGACCCGGTCAAGCCATTAAGACACAATGCCCAGGTTGATTTAGGATTAAGCGTATTGTGGGCCGACTGCAATGTTGGTGCCGATAGCCCTCAGGAAACCGGAGCCCGCTTTGCATGGGGTGAGACCGTACCCAAGACCTATTATTCAGAGTACAACTACAAGCACATGAAAGCCTTCAAGGACCAGAACAAGTGGTGGTACTCCAAATATACCACTACTGATGAAGATCCCTATGTGGATGGCCTGACCAGGCTGAGTGCCGAGGATGATGCAGCCCGCGCCAACTGGGGAGGCAAGTGGCGCATGCCCACCAAGGAGGAGTACAAGGAGCTGTATGAAAAATGTGAATGGACTGAGGATTCAGTTAACGGAGTGAAAGGATACCGCATAACAAGCAAGGTTCCCGGATACACGGATAAATCCATATTCCTTCCTAATAATTCAAACACTTTTGGAGGTCTATTTGAAGAATCTAATAGAGGCATTTATATGACATCCGATAAAATGAGTTCCGAAAAAAGCTATATGTGGCGGGGTTGCGTAGTACTGGAGTTCAGTGAATATGAATTCGGTACATCCGATGAGGTTGAACTTGACTTTAAAGAGGATGTAAAATCTTTGCTCGGATCAAGGATGTCTAAGATACATATACCGGCCAGAGACAGGACAAATGGTTATTGTGTACGTGCCGTGTGTGACAGATAATTGACAATGATTTATTATAAAAATGAGTTGATATGAAAGGATTTAGATTTTGTTTGGTATTGTTTGCAGGTATTCTGGCTGCATCGGGAGTGCAGGCTAAGAAGAAGGACATCTTGAGTAAGGAGAAAGGCAGCATAACGTTCCGTGTTGATCCGGACCTGCCGGAACCTACAGGTGAAAGCCTGAGCGGGATTATGCGCAGTAGCGGTAGGCTTGTAAGTGCTATACTTGACAGGAGCGAGATTCGCGGTGAGAACCAAAGGGTTGTGGCATGGGGTATAGGTGATGAGAACTATGCCTCGTACGGACAGCACCCCTTCTTTAAAGGCATGATTGATGCGTTTGCCGATCATCGGCCGGTGGTGCTTACCCCTGATGTAATCTGGTTCCTGATCTGTCAGGGATTCGCGCATTATGTAAATGATAATCCTGAGGAGCTGCGCAACCTGTTTGTGGATCATGAGGGCAAGATAGACCTTGTGGTACAGAGCGGTAAGGATCTGTTGAGCGGTGAGGCCGATTGGGAGGCCATAGTGGACAGCTTCTACGTGCAGATACGTGACAATACCAAAGGCGATATTGCCGATATCATATCAGAGAAGTTCTCCACAACGGGTGTAACAGAGCACATGGTGTCACAGATTGCGCTTATGGAGACAGTCAAGTCATACTTTGACTACATTGTGATGTATATGTCCTGCGGCATACCAAGCATAACGCTTAAGGGCACCCCCGATGACTGGCAGTCCATACTGGACCGCACCCGCAAGCTCCGTGCTTACGGCATAGACTGGTGGGTTGATGACCTGGAACCCATACTTCAGGAGTTTGTCAAGGCTTCAAAAGGCAAACCGGATGTTGATTTCTGGAAGAGCATTGTCAAGAAATACCGCCCGGGCGATGTGCGTGGACTCAGTTGCGGAATGGATATCGGCTCCACCAAGTTTGACGGCTGGTTCCTCAAGTTCCTGCCTTATGATGAGAACGGACGTACCCCTGCCGAGGTCAATATGGACCACAGCATGCTGCCCGAGATGGTCAGAACCGAGTATAAGTATATGATAATCAATGATGTTACCGGTAAGGTAGAACAAACCATGATGATGGAGTTCTGGGCCGGAATAGTAGGTATGGAAGTGGATCCCGTGACTTATGCAATGACTCCAAAGATGGGATGGTTTACCCGCATAGACAAGACCGAGGAGGAGTTGCTTGAGGAGTTTAAGGCAATGGACAATGGCGATGGATTCTCAGACGGACTCATGCTCAAGGTAAACAAGGTTCCCGATATAATCCGCAAAATGGGCCGTATAAACAATCTTACCCTACGTTTTGTGGGCAAGGTTGTCATTCCGGACTGGATGGACGACAAGGATATACGCTCACTTGAGATATCGGGCTCCATGACTCCTGAGGAGGAAGAGGCCCTGCGCAAGCGATTCCCAAAAGCCCGTATCAACGGGCGGGCTCTCCTGGATTATGATGAGGACTTTTAAGCGTGCAATTGCACAAACTGAACCTGTTTAAATTCATAGGTCCGTTGCTCACCGCTGCGGGTAAGGAGCATCAGGCAGCCATCGGGACGGATGCCCTCTATACATGCCTCGAACTCTCCTTGTGCATCACGGAACTTATGGTACCCTTCGCGGCGGTACAGACGGCTGCGGTATAGTTCATCCACGCCGGCCCGCTGACTGGGGGTATCAAGTTCCATATAACCGATGAAACGGGCAATTATGTCGTCAAGCAGGGCGTCGCGGTCATAATCCCGGCCGGTAATGTTTTTGAGCGAGATTGGGTTGGGGGCATCGCTCACAAATACCTCCTGATTCACGTCCAGGCCCACGCCCACGACAGTGTCCAGGATTGAGCTGCCCTGCAGGGTGTTCTCAATCAGGATGCCGGCCATCTTACAGTCCTTATAATATATGTCATTGGACCATTTGACAGAGAATCCGGCGGCATACTCCGGTCCGGCTGCCGCAATGACCGCATCCGATACTGCCAGGGCGATAGCCTCCGAGATATAGAACTGCTCCTGCACCTTTATCCCCTTGGGATGCGCCAAGATACTGAACAGCAGGTTCTTGCCCTGCTCAGACTCCCAGGTGTTACCTTTCTGTCCGCGTCCGGCCGTCTGGAAATCGGCCACCGCCACCTCATACAGATAATCAGGGTCTCCCCCCTTAAGCTCACGCAAATAGGTGTTTGTCGAACCTATACTGTCACTTCTGTGCCACTTTATCCTACTCATCATTCTACCGGCGGAAAGAACGCCTGCTCTATATGTTCCAACTTGAATTCCCCCTTATCGACCACTATTGACACCACGTCAAACCTGACATCCATGTCAATCTGGTTGTAACGTATGTATGCATCGGCAGAATTTACTATCCGGCGAATCTTGCGGTCACTGATAAAATCCTCAGGATCACCCCAATCGGCGCTTGTGCGGGTCTTTACCTCAACAAACACCACGATATCATCCTTAGTGACAACCAGATCCAGGTCCTTGTGTCCGCAATGCCAGTCACGGTCAAGGATGACATACCCCTTGTCCTCAAGGTATTTAGCAGCCATCTCTTCACCTTCCTTACCCAGTATGTTGTGTCCTGCCATGTATATAGGTTTTTATAAGGCAAAAATAGGCATTATTCGCGGCATATTCATCAAAAAATCAATACCTTCGTATCCAACTATGAAGAAGGAAGTATCCACAAGGACAGAACGCTACAGTTTTCTGGTCAATCCTGATGAGAAGCAGATGATTGAAAATTATCTGCGCAAGTACAAGATCCAGAACCGCAGCCGTTGGATGAGAGAGACTCTCGTCACATTCATCATCAAGAATCTGGACCAGGATTACCCCACCCTCTTTGACGAGCAGGAGATGCGCCGATGACACAGCAGGAGCAGGACATACGGTTCATGAAAATGGCGCTGGATGAGGCTAAGGCAGCTGCTGCAGAGGGTGAGATTCCTGTAGGTGCCATCGTGGTCTGCAAGGGCATGGTCATAGCGCGCGCCCACAACCTGACAGAGACCCTGACTGATGTCACCGCACATGCCGAGATGCAGGCCATCACAGCAGCCGCCTCTTATCTGGGTGGCAAATACCTGGACCAGTGCACCCTCTACGTAACGCTTGAGCCTTGCGTCATGTGCGCGGGGGCTATCGGGTGGTCGCAGCTGGGGCGGCTGGTTTATGGGGCGGGGGACCCTAAACGGGGGTATTCCACTTTTGCTCCGGGGGCGCTCCATCCTAAGACAGAAGTCGTAAGCGGCATTATGGCCGATGAGTGTGGTCAGATAGTTCAGGAATTTTTCCGCGCCAAACGGTAGAGGGGCGCAATGGGGACGGTACTATCTGTGCCCTTTTGATTACAATCAACTTATTGAAGCTTTTCTTTAAGGGCACAGATA
>JBGUVW010000047.1:0-184033 GCA_045220475.1 Bacteroidaceae bacterium | reverse complement strand
TGCTAAAGTGGACAAGAGAGGAAAAAATAATCACGTGGAAAAGGGGACTGTCCCCAATTCCACATTTTGACTGCAAATTAAGACAACAAAATAGACACTATGGCAAATTTCAAGTATGCGCCCATGTTCCAGTTGGGCAAGGATGAGACAGAGTATTATCTGCTCACAAAAGACTACGTAAGCGTAAGCGAGTTTGAGGGCAAACCTATCCTTAAGGTTCAGAAAGAGGGTCTGACCAAGATGGCCAACGCCGCTTTCCGTGACGTAAGTTTCCTGCTGCGCCGCTCACACAACGAGCAGGTGGCCAAGATTCTGCGTGACCCCGAGGCAAGTGACAACGACAAGTACGTAGCACTTACATTCCTGCGCAACGCCGAGGTATCGGCCAAGGGTAAGCTGCCCCTGTGCCAGGATACCGGTACCGCAATCATCCACGGCGAGAAGGGCCAGCAGGTTTGGACCGGATTCTGTGATGAGGAGGCACTCTCAGAGGGCGTATTCAAGACCTATACCGAGGAGAACCTGCGTTACAGCCAGAACGCTCCCCTGGATATGTACAATGAGGTCAACACCAAGTGCAACCTGCCCGCTCAGATTGACATCGAGGCAACCGAGGGTATGGAGTACCGCTTCCTGATGGTTACCAAGGGTGGTGGATCGGCCAACAAGACATACCTGTATCAGGAGACCAAGGCCCGCATCCAGAACCCCGGCACTCTGATCCCGTTCCTGGTTGAGAAGATGAAGAGCCTGGGTACCGCAGCCTGCCCTCCCTACCACATCGCATTCGTTATCGGTGGTACCAGTGCCGAGAAGAACCTGCTCACCGTTAAGCTGGCTTCAACTCACTACTATGACTCACTGCCCACCACAGGCGATGAGACCGGCCGCGCATTCCGTGATGTAGAGCTTGAAAAGCAGCTGCTGCAGGAGGCCTACAAGATTGGTCTGGGCGCACAGTTCGGCGGCAAGTACATGGCACATGATGTACGTGTAATCCGTCTGCCCCGTCACGGTGCAAGCTGCCCCATAGGTCTGGGCGTAAGCTGCTCTGCTGACCGTAACATCAAGGCCAAGATCAACAAGGACGGTATCTGGATTGAGAAGATGGATGATAAACCATATGAGCTGATTCCTGAGGAGCTGCGTCAGGCCGGTGAGGGCGATGCCGTAAAGGTTGACCTGAACCGCCCCATGGCAGAGGTTTGCAAGCAGCTCTCACAGTATCCCGTAAGCACACGTCTTAGCCTTAACGGCACAATCATAGTAGGTCGTGACATTGCCCACGCCAAGATCAAGGCACGTCTTGATGCAGGCGAGGAGATGCCTCAGTACCTCAAGGAGCACCCCATCTACTACGCAGGTCCCGCCAAGACACCTTGCGGCATGGCTTGCGGATCAATGGGTCCCACAACAGCCGGACGTATGGATCCCTACGTAGATGAGTTCCAGGATCACGGAGGCTCCATGATCATGCTGGCCAAGGGTAACCGCTCACAGGCCGTTACCGATGCCTGCAAGAAACACGGTGGTTTCTACCTGGGTTCAATAGGCGGCCCCGCTGCCATCCTGGCTCAGAACAACATCAAGTCAATTGAGTGCGTTGAGTACCCCGAGCTTGGTATGGAGGCAATCTGGAAGATTGAAGTTGAGGACTTCCCGGCCTTCATCCTGGTTGATGACAAGGGAAATGACTTCTTCAAGCAATTGAAGCCTTGTACAGGTTGCAAGATACTTTAAATGTTTTTTAGGGATATCATAGGACAGCAGGAGGTGATAGAGCGGCTCATCAAGGACGCTCAGGCCGGGACTGTGCCCCACGCTCTGCTGTTCTGTGGTCCTGAGGGTGTAGGCAAGCTGCAAACAGCAATAGCGTTCAGTCGCTATTTGCTATGCAGGGATAAGGGTACCGCAGCGGAATCATGCGGTACCTGCCCTGCATGTATCAAGATGGACAAGCTGGTACACCCCGACCTGCACTTTGTTTTCCCCGTGATAAACAAGAGCAAGAGTGCAGGACAGTCAACCATATCGGACGACGAGATTGCCACCTGGCGCCAGACAGTGCTTGAGCAGCAGTATTTTGGTTTTGAGGATTGGCTCACAGCCATTGATGCCGACAACAAGCAGGCACGTATATTCGTGACCGAGAGTGAGTCCATTTTGAACAAACTCTCACTCAAGTCTGTTGAGGGCGGTTACAAAATCATGATAATATGGCATGCCGAGAAGATGAACGCCGAGTGCGCCAACTCCATCCTCAAACTGCTTGAGGAGCCGCCTGCCGGCACCATATTCATTCTCACCACCGATGCCCCCGAGCAGATGCTGGAGACCATCATAAGCCGCACGCAGCGCATAGAATTCAAGCGCATACCGGAGCAGCTCATAGAGCAGCGCCTGATGGGCCCGGGATATATGCTGGATGCCGATACCGCCGCCAAGATAGCGCACCTGAGCGGAGGCAGCTGGCTCAAGGCCATGAGTGCACTCAGGGTGAACGCCGAGAGCGATGAGTTCTTTGACTATTTCACCCGTCTTATGCGCCTGTCATACGGCCGCAAGCTCAAGGACCTCAAACTCTGGGCCGACGGCATAGCCGGTGGCGGACGCGAGTGGCAGAAACGGTTCCTTGCCTACTGCCAGCGTATGATACGTGAGAACTTTATCTGCAACTTCCACAATCCTGACCTCAACTACATGACAGAGCAGGAGCGGCAGTTCTCGGTAAAGTTCGCCCCGTTCGTGAATGAGAACAACATCATCGGACTCATGGATGTGCTGTCCGATGCACAGAGAGATATAGAACAGAACGTTAACTCCAAGATGGTTTTCTTTGACCTTACACTCAAGACCATCATGCTGATGAAACAATAATACTTAATTAGGACAATGGATCAGGATTTCATACTCAATAACGGAAGCGGCGGAATCTGCTGCAAGGGTTGCGGCCGCGGAATGGGACAGCTCCACTCTTTTGACTATCTGGCAGGCGTGCCAGGGGCCGATGAGGGCGATTATGTTGAGGTACAGTTCAAGAACACCCGCAAGGGATTCTTCATCAACTCCAACAAGCTGCCTCTGGAGAAAGGCGATATCGTAGCTGTGGAATCCAATCCCGGCCACGACATTGGAACCGTAACCATGACCGGACGTCTGGTCAAGCTCCAGATGAAAAAAGCCAACCTGCGCCCCGACATTGAGATCAAGCGCGTCTACCGCAAGGCGCGTGAGGTTGATATGGAGAAGTATGCCGAGGCCAAGGCACGCGAGCATGACACCATGATACGCTCCCGCCAGATCGCCAAAGACCTGGGTCTGGAGATGAAGATAGGTGACGTTGAGTACCAGGGCGACGGACTCAAGGCCATATTCTACTACATAGCCGACGGCCGTGTAGACTTCCGCCAGCTCATCAAGGTGCTGGCCGATGCATTCCACGTACGTATTGAGATGAAACAGATAGGTGCACGCCAGGAGGCAGGCCGTATAGGTGGCATCGGCCCCTGCGGACGTGAGCTCTGCTGCGCCACCTGGATGACCAGTTTTGTATCGGTATCAACCGGTGCCGCCCGTTTCCAGGACCTCTCCATGAACCCGCAGAAGCTGGCCGGCCAGTGCGCCAAGCTCAAGTGCTGCCTCAACTATGAGGTCGACGCCTACGTGGAGGCCCAGAAGGGATTCCCCTCACGCGACATCCCATTGGAGACAATGGACAGCACCTACTACTTCTTCAAGGCCGATATCCTGAACGGACAGCTCTCCTACTCTACCGATAAGGTATTTGCCGCCAACGTGGAGACCATCACCCCCGCCCGCGCGCTTGAAATCATCGGCATGAACCGCAAGGGCCAGAAACCCCTGAGCCTTGATGAAAACGCCGTCCACACCGATTCCCGCATAGAGAACGACATCCTCACCGACGGCGACCTCTCCCGTTTCGACAAAAAGAAGAAAAAGAAAAAACACCACAACCGCCCGCACGGACCCCGCCCCGACGGCAACCGTCCTCCCAAGGAATAAAGGGAGCCAAAAGGGACGGTTCTTTTTGGCCCCCCATTTTCAGATATTAAAAAACAGTGAAAATGTTAGCCTTCACTGCTTCTTTTTAGGTTTCTACAAAGGGGCCAAAAAGAACCGTCCCCTTTGGCTCCCTCCGCACCGAGCCTTCCCCGTGCGTATCGCTAACCTTCACAAGGTTTCCAGCTAGCGACTTTTTAGGCCCTAAAAGGGCCATAAAAGTCAAAAAAAACCGAGCCGCAAAGCGGCGAGCAACCCGCCGTAAAAAAATCAATAATTAGCGGAGCGTTCGCAGTCAATCCGAAGGAACATAGCCAGCAAAATGGTAAATCCCCAAAGCGAAGATCCCCCATAGCTAAAGAACGGAAGAGGAATACCAATAACCGGAGTAATACCCAGCACCATACCTATATTAATAAATAGGTGGAACAGCAGAATACTAAGCACCGAGTACCCATACACCCGCCCGAACACCGACGATTGCCGCTCAGCCAGCACAATGAGCCTAAGCAGCAGTCCCAGATAGAGCAGCAGCACAAACACAGAGCCTACGAATCCCTGCTCCTCGCCAACGGTGCAGAATATAAAGTCCGTATCCTGCTCAGGCACATACTTAAGTTTGGTCTGGGTTCCTTTCATGAATCCCTTACCCGTAAATCCGCCTGATCCGATGGCAATGAGTGACTGGTTCACATTATATCCGGCACCCTTGGGATCATCCTCCAGGCCCAGGATCACATTGATACGGGTACGCTGGTGAGGCTGCAGTATGTCATTGAATGCGTAGTCAACAGAGAACAGGAATCCCACGGATCCTATGGCGAACACAGCTATCCAGATGTAGCGTCTGGCTATATCCTTGAGGGCACGGAATATGATATGGACACTTGTAAGTATGATCAGGAACACCTGAAGATAAGTGACGTTAAAGGCGTATATGGAGAGTGACAGAGCCAATCCCACCAGCATGCCGACCACACCCTCCAGGAATATGATCAATGCAAATTTCCTGTCATTGGACATGATGCGTACCATAAGCGGCTCAACCAGCTGGACTATGGTGAGTACCAGCCATGTTCCCACCTTGAACGGCTGCTCACCAAAGCTGACCGCGCTGTACTTGATCTCAAGTATAAAGAACAGTATGGCACAGAAACCTGTCAGCAACACGCTGCCTGTCATTCCCTCCCTGAAAAGCACCAGCAGGAAAGCAAAATAAACCAGGGCCGATCCGGTCTCATTCTGCAGGACGATAAACGCCATGGGTAGCAGGAATATGCCGCAGGCACGGAACAGGTCTTTGGGGTCATTGGCATTGAAATCATAACGGTCCACATATTTGGCCAGAGCAAGTGCCGTGGCAAATTTGGAGAACTCGGCAGGTTGCAGCTTGACAGGACCCAGGCTCAGCCACGAGTGGGATCCCTTGGTGTCACCCGCCACAAAGATGGTGACAAGCAATAAGACCAGGAGCGCGATATAGACCACATAGGCATAAGAGCTCAGGGTGTTCTGGTTAAAGAGCATTATTATGCCTCCCAGAATAAATGACAGCAGTATCCATACCATCTGCTTTCCGGGACGTGTGGAGAATGAGAACAGGTCAACATTCTCAACATTAGCACTTGCGCCGCAAATGCTGAACCATCCGCACACCATTATGCACAGGACCAGCAGAACGGTCAGCCAGTCCAGTTTGCCAATTATGTCAACGCTCTTCCTCCCCATAGTCTATTACACGATTGGAATAATCATCAGCCTTACGCTGGCTGGCCTCCGACAGACCGCCTTTTATGTACTGCTCCATCATAAGTGCGCCGATAGGCACACCGTAAACGGCACCGAATCCACCGTTCTCAACATAGACCGCAATGGCAATCTGGGGATCCTCCATAGGTGCAAAACCCATGAATACCGAGTGGTCTATACCACGGTTCTGTGCAGTTCCGGTCTTGCCGCATACCAGATAATCGGGGTTATTGGCAGCACGGCAGGTTCCGTCAATTACAGACTGGCGCATGCCCTGGATAACGGTCTCGTAGTTCTTTCTGTCAACACCCACATAATGGCGTGTGGTGTAGAGTGAGTCAAGCTTCTCTCCGTCAATCTCCTTGGCCACATGGGGCGCGATATAATAGCCGCGGTTGGCAATGGTAGCACCCAGATTGGCAATCTGGAGCGGAGTAAGGGTAACCTCACCCTGTCCTATGGAGTTACTTATTGTGGTAAGTCCGTTCCAGGAGCGGTTGTAATGACGGTCATAATAGTCTGAGTTGGGTATCATGCCACGAGCCTCACCGGGCAGGTCAACACCAAGTGTATAGCCAAATCCCATATCCACCATATAGTCTTTCCAGACTGTCAGGGCTCTCTGCGGCGTCCCGTATTTGGAAGCGCCTATCATATAGTAGTATGCCCAGCAGAAATAGCCGTTACATGAGGTGGCAATGGCAAAGTCAAGTGACAGGGGTGATGAATGCTCATGGCAGCCCACCCTTAGCCCGCGGAACACGAATCCGCCCTGGCAGGGATACTGTGTGCGTGAGTCAATGATACCCTCCTGCAGGAAAGTAAGTGCCTGTGATGTCTTGAAAGTGGAACCCGGAGGATAGGTACCCTGTATGGGGCGGTTAAGCAGCGGCTTATCCGGTCTGGCTGCCAGCTCCTGATAGTGTTCACCGCGGTGACGTCCTGACAGTTCCGACGGGTTGAACGTGGGCGATGACACCATACACAGCACCTCGCCGGTCTTGGGATCCAGGGCAACGATACTGCCTATCTTGTTCTGCATGAGCCTCTCTCCCAGCATCTGCAGCTCTATGTCAAGACCCAGCTTTATATTCTTGCCCGGTACGGATTCCTTATCAAAATCCCCGTTGTAGTAACTGCCCTGGATACGTCCGTAAGCATCCTTAAGCAGCACCTCCACACCCTTCTGGCCACGCAGCTGGCTCTCGTAGTATTTCTCTACACCCTGCTTGCCTATCACGTCACCCTGACTGTACCAGTTGTCATTCTCAATCTCGCTCTTGGATACCTCACCCAGGTCACCCAGCAGATGTGCCGCAGCCTCATAGCTGTACTTGCGCTGCTGACGCTGGTTGATTCCAAACCCGCGGAACCGGTACAGGTTCTCCCTCAGGTCCGATATCTCATCAAACGACAGCTGAGCCATAAAGACCTGCTCGGTGTAAGGGGAATATCCGGGATTCTTACGCAGGTTCCGGATATCGGCCATACGGCTCTCAAAGAATTCACGAGTTATATCCATGGCCTGGCAGAAAGCCAGCGTGTCCAGGTCCTTGACGTTACGCATAACCACCATCACGTCAAATGACGGCTGGTTGCTAACAATCATACGGCCTTCACGGTCATAAATGACGCCGCGTGTGGGGTATACGGTGCGGTAGTAAAGGGCGTTGTTATCGGCCGAGTAGCGGTAACGGGTATCAATTATCTGGATTTGAAACAGGCGTATCACATATATCAGCACCACGGCAACGACCATAATGCCTATGAGATACTTTCTGTTGTCAAACTTGTGGTTCTTCACCTCAGAATCAACGTTTGGGGCCTGAACTTGAAGTCAAACGCTCCGCTACAATCATGAATATGAATGTAAGCAACGTGCTGAATACCACCTTAAGCACCAGTACTGACCAGTCACCCAGCGGAATGCTGCGCAGCAGGAAATAGAGAGTGTGGTGCAGGACAGTCATGAGCAGCAGATATCCTGCAAACTGACGGCCGCCCATGGTAGCCGAGCTGGGAATGAGCTGCTCATATCGCTCAGTCTGTACGAACATCTTGACAATTCCGGGCTGCACCATGGCCAGAAACGTAGCGGATGCGGCATTCAGGCCGGGAGTGCCGGAGAACATATCCAGAACCAGTCCCAATGCGAAAGCCCAGAGCAGCATGGCCGTGCGTTTCATGTAGCTGTCATACCTTACTATGAGCCAGATATAGAACAGCGGAGTGACATATCCGAACAGTGATATCCTGTTAAGGAACAGGATCTGCATCAAGGCAACAAACACGAATGTGCCGAATCTGCGCATAAACGTATCCATGATGCTCTCTTAATTTAACTGTTTCTGTAAATCAACTATCTCCGGATCAACGGTCTTGGAGTGGATGTAAACCCATCCCAGATCCGACAGATCCACTGCCAGGCTGACCAGGATCTTAAGCGTATATCCGTTACTCAAGCGCTGGACATCGGCCACTGTACCTATAGTGATATTCTCGGGGAATACCGATGAGAAACCGGTAGTAACCACCGTATCGCCAACCTCAACCTTGGAGTGATAAGGCACATCCTTAAGCTGGGCTGTGTATGGGTCACCACCGGACCATTCCAGGAATCCGAAATTATCGGTTCCTTTTATCTTGCTGCTTATGCTTGTGTTGCCGTTCAGTATGGGCATCACCACCGAGTAGCTCTTACCGGATGCCATTATTACTCCAATCACACCGGTAGAGTTGTAAACGCCCATTCCCTTTGCTACGCCGTGATTGCTGCCCTTGTTAATGGTCATGTAGTTGTCATCCTTACGGACCGAGTTGTCAATGACACGGGCAGCTATGACACCGCCCCGTGACATACTGCGCGCGCTGTCCACTGTCTGGCTGTCTGTCAGCTCATACAGCATGCTGCGCAGACGGGCATTCTCCTCAACCAGGAGAGTATTCTCGCGGCGGAGGTTGAAATAGACGTCAACATTTGAGAAGAGCTCATAGATTGAGCCCGACACGGAGTTGGCAGAGGTCACAAACGCCAGCTTCTGCCGGTCATTGAAACCGAACAGAAGCACCAGCGACAGGATCTCCAGGAGAATGAACAGGAAAACGTAGCTGTACTTTACCAGATAGTCAAGCAGGGTACGCATCCTGACAGTATTATCTCATCAGGAAAGAGAAACGGTCTACGTTCTTGAGAGCTACGCCTGTACCCTTGGCAACGCTGAGCAGAGGCTCAGTTGCTACATGGAACTCAATGCCGATCTTATCGGCCAGACGCTTGCTGATACCGCGAAGCATAGAGCCGCCACCTGACAGGTAGATACCGTTGTTGAGGATATCGGCATACAGTTCAGGAGGAGTATTCTCCAGAGCGTTCAGCACTGCAGACTCAATCTTGGCGATTGAGCGGTCCAGGCAGTGTGCAATCTCCTGATAGCATACAGGAATCTGCATGGGCAGTGCGGTTATCTTGTTAGGTCCGCTTACTATGTAATCCTCAGGAGCCTCATCGCCAAGCTCAGTAAGAGCGGCGCCAACGTTGATCTTGATACGCTCGGCCATACGCTCTGATATCTTGACGTTGTGCTGACGTCCCATATACTCCTGGATATCGGCGGTGAAGTCATCACCGGCTACCTTTACGGAGTTGTTTGAAACCAGGCCTCCAAGTGATATTACGGCAATCTCAGTTGTACCGCCGCCTATGTCAACGATCATGTTGCCCTCAGGTGCCAGCACGTCAATGCCGATACCAATTGCGGCAGCCATAGGCTCAAATACCATGTAAACCTCACGTCCGCCGGCATGCTCGGCGCTGTCACGTACGGCACGGAGCTCAACCTCAGTACTGCCTGAAGGTACGCCGATAACCATCTTGAGTGACGGAGAGAACAGTCTGCGGCCGGTATCAACCATACCGATCAGACCGCGCATCATCTGCTCGCAGGCATCAAAGTCTGCGATCACGCCGTTACGCAAAGGACGTACCACGCGGATATCCTTATTGGTCTTCTCATACATCATCTTGGCCTGATTACCTACTGCAACCATCTTGTCGGTGCGGTTATCCAGGGCCACGATTGAAGGCTCGTTTACGACAATCTTGTCATTGTGCATTATGATGGTATTGGCGGTGCCAAGGTCCATCGATAATTCCTGTGTTAATGAAAACAGTCCCACTTAAGTATCTGTTATAGGTTAGTAAATCAATGCTTGAAATGACGGAAACCGGTCATTACCATAGTCATGTCATGCTGCTCGCAGTAATCGATTGACTCCTGGTCACGAACGGAACCGCCCGGATGAACCACGTTCTTGACGCCGGCCTTGTCTGCCAGCTCAACGCAGTCAGGGAACGGGAAGAATGCGTCACTTGCCATAGCTGCACCGTCCAGAGTGAATCCGAATCCGTGTGCCTTCTCTACAGCCTGCTTGAGCGCATCCACACGTGATGTCTGACCCACGCCGCTTGCAAGCAGTTGCTTGCCGCGTGCAAATACGATAGAGTTACTCTTGCTGTTCTTTACGATCTTGTTGGCAAACAGCATATCCTCTATCTCTGAGTCAGAGGGCTTGCGTGATGTAACAAGCTTGAGATCATCAGGGGTCTCAATCTTGGTATCCTTATCCTGTACAAGCACGCCGTTCAGGGCTGAACGAACCAGTTTTACAGGGAGTTTCTGCTCCTTGCGAACCAGTATGATGCGGTTCTTCTTCTGGCCCAGGATCTCCAGGGCGTCAAAGTCATAATCGGGAGCTATGATAACTTCAAAGAAAATCTTGTTTATCTCCTCGGCAGTAGCCTTGTCAATGGGAGCGTTGGCAACCAGCACGCCGCCGAATGCTGATACAGGGTCACCTGCCAGTGCATCCTTCCAGGCCTCAAGCAGTGTGGGGCGTGAAGCTACGCCGCAAGCGTTGTTGTGCTTGAGTATGGCGAATGTGGTCTCATTGAACTCATCAATCAGGTCAACGGCTGCATTGATGTCAAGCAGGTTGTTGTAAGAGATCTCCTTACCGTGAACCTGGTCAAACATGGCATCCAGGTCACCGTGGAACACGCCCTTCTGATGGGGGTTCTCACCGTAACGCATAGCCTTGTGACCATCCAGAGCCAGACGGAAATGATCCTCATCATCACCGGCAAACCAGTTGTAGATGCAGCTGTCATAGTATGATGAAACGGCGAATGCCTCCTTGGCGAACCAGCGGCGCTCCTCAAGGGTTGTCTCTGCGCCACGCTCGTTAAGGATGTCAAGCAGGGGTTTGTACTGATCCTTGCTGGCTACGATCACTGAATCCTTGAAATTCTTGGCACCGGCACGGATAAGTGAGATGCCGCCTATGTCAATCTTCTCAATAATGTCCGCATCCTCAGCACCTGACTTTACGGTATCCTCAAACGGATAAAGGTCCACAATTACCAGGTCAATCTCAGGGATATCGTAGCTAGCCATCTGAGCCATATCGTTCTCCTCCTCACGGCGGCCAAGTATGCCTCCGAATATTTTGGGATGAAGGGTCTTTACGCGACCACCCAGGATTGAGGGATAACCTGTAATTTCCTCTACTGCCTGGCAAGGTACGCCAAGTGACTCGATAAAACGCTGTGTTCCGCCGGTAGAAATGAGTTTGACACCCTCCTGGTGGAGTTTGTTGATAATCTCATCCAGGCCATCCTTGTGGAAGACCGATATTAGAGCTGATGAAATTCTTTTAGTTTCGGACATGTCGTATAATGTTTTTTCGGTTTTCTGTTTTACATCGCGAAATTAGCGATTTTGCGGGAGCATTACAATATATAAAGCGACAAAATTCTAACCAATCTGCACATATATTAAAAAAACTTCATTCATCGGTCCAATCCGGAACATTTTTAATACTTTAGCGACCAGTTATACACAAACCTTTCATTTTACTGACCTTATGGATAGAAGAGATTTTCTCAAGACCCTGGCTGCAGCCGGAGCTCTTGTAAGCGTGAAAACCAGCGGTATGATGGACGTAATGGCATCAACCGTACCTTCAGCCGGAAACGCTTCCGCATCTGACACTGCCGATCTGGCCGCCATCATGAACGGGGAGCCCGCAGCGATGCTTGAGGCTGCCATGAAGGAACTTGGCGGAATAGGACGATTCATCAAGAAGGGAGACAAGATAGTCATCAAGCCCAACATCGGTTGGGACCGCACCCCCGAACTTGCAGGCAACACCAACCCGGAACTCATCACCGCACTCATCAAGATGTGCCAGGATGCAGGTGCTGCCGAGATCAAGGTTTTTGACCACACATGTGACAACTGGAGCCGTTGCTATGACCACAGCGGTATTGAGGCTGCCGTAAAGAAAGCCGGCGCCACCATGGTATACGCTCATGAGCAGTCATCATACCAGCAGGTTGACATACCCAACGGTAAGACCCTCAAGAGCGCTCAGGTTCACAAAGCCATCATAGAGTGTGACAAATGGATCAACGTACCGGTTCTCAAGAACCATGGCGGAGCCCTTATGACCTGCGCCATGAAGAACCACATGGGTATTGTATGGGACCGTCGCGCATTCCATTCACGCGGTCTGCACCAGTGCATTGCCGATATCTGCACCTACAAGCCCGCAGTGCTGCACATAGTTGACGCCTACCGTACCGTAGCCACCAACGGCCCGCAGGGACGCAGCGCCAGTGACGTGGTACTTACCAAGGCCCTGTTCGCATCGCCCGATATCGTAGCTGTGGATACCGCAGCCGGCAAGTTCTTCACCCAGATAAACAAGAGCATCAGGTTTGATGACATTGAGCATATTCCCGATGGTCAGAAACTGGGACTGGGTACAATGGACCTGGAGTCAATCAACGTTAAGAGAGTAAGACTCTAAGGACTATGCTGCGCAAGATAAGAACCGTGGTGGCAGTAGCTGTCATCGCATTGCTCACGTTCGGATTTCTGGATTTTACCGGAATCATCAATGACCCGTGGCTGCAGAGAATCCAGTTCGGCCCCGCCCTGCTGTCACTCAGCACCGTTACGCTGGTATGCCTCATTGCAGGCACCCTGATATTCGGCCGCATTTACTGCTCTGTTATATGTCCGTTAGGCATATTCCAGGACTTCTTTAACTGGCTGTCAAGAAAATTTGACAAGAAAAAGAAATACGGCTTCAAGCCTGAGCAGCCGTGGCTGCGCTGGGGTGTCCTGGCCGTGTTGGTTATAGCCTGGATGCTGGGATTCACCTTCCTGGTAGGTCTGGTTGAGCCTTACAGCGCATACGGCCGCATAGCCGACGAGCTGTTCAAGCCAATCTATCTTTTTGGCAACAACATCCTTGCAGCCATCTCTGAGAAGATGGGCAGCTACAGCTTCTTCAAGGTGCTCATATCACTCAAGTCAATATCGGCACTGGTAGTATCACTGCTCACCCTACTCATTATAGGCCACATATCATACCACCACGGACGCACCTGGTGCAACACCATCTGCCCGGTTGGCACACTGTTAGGATTTTTCTCAAGATTCTCACTCCTGCGCATGCGTATAGACAAGGACAAGTGCAACCACTGTCTGGCCTGTCAGCGCAAGTGCAAGGCATTCTGCATAGACTCAGTAGACCAGAAGATTGACTACTCCCGTTGTGTGGATTGTTTTGACTGCATAGACGCATGCCGCCAGAAAGCCATCAGCTACGGTCCGGTCAAATGCGGCAAGCCAGCCCGTAAGGATGACGCCGTGGATGAATCAAAACGTCAGTTCCTAAAGTCAACACTTGTGCTGGCTGCGCTTGCTCCCGCCGCCCTTGAGGCCAAGGTAACTGGAAAGAAGGACACCCGCGTTCCCATGTCACCTCCCGGCTCACAGAGCCACAAGAACCTGCTGCAGCACTGCACCTCATGCCATCTGTGCGTAAGCAAATGCCCCAGCCACGTGCTTAAACCCGCCGGCATGGAATACGGCCTGGGTGGCATCATGCAGCCCGTAATGAAATTTGACCAGGGTTACTGCAACTATGACTGCAACCTCTGCAGCCAGATCTGCCCCGCCGGAGCCATCAAACCCCTTACCGTAGAGGAGAAGCACCGCACACAGCCCGGACGCGTTGTATTCAACAAGGACATCTGCGTGGTGAACGTAAACCGCACCAGCTGCGGAGCCTGTGCCGAGCACTGCCCCGTACAAGCTATCCACATGGTACCCTTTGAGGGAGGACTCACCATCCCAGAGACCAACCCAGATCTCTGCGTAGGCTGCGGAGGCTGTGAGTTCATCTGCCCCGTCAAAGCCGTCCACATAGAAGGAAACCCCGTCCACCAAGAGGCCAAAGCCCCCGAGCAAGACACCCAAATACAAACCACCGACTTCGACTTCGGCTTCTGATACCGATAGCGATAGCATTCGGGCGAGAAAGAAAGAGGGTATCATACCTCTGAAAGTCTCGCACCCACGCGAGACCAGGTCCGAAGGACACGACGCGACCGGAGGGCGCCATTTTTGCGAAGCAAAATAAAAGAAGGTCCTCCCCATTGGACGGAGGACAATGGGGCCCGCGACAAAAAATATCGATTCTGGAACGTTGAGTTTACTCAACAGTTTCGGAATCGATATATTTTGTTGTGGGAGGGCCGGCCGAAGGCCGCTTTCAAGAGGTATGATACCCTCTTTCTTCTCGCCCGCTAACGTAATTTTATATTTACGACCGCCTTACGTATTATTTGTCGTTGTAGAGAATAAGAACCGGATTTGAGTCCTCTTTCACAAGCGGGAACATCTTCTGGAAACGTTCCTCCTGGAACACCATGCCCGCATCAAAGAATCCCACCATAGTCCCGTTATAGCAGCTGACCAGATAAGGGAACTGCTCCACGTTGGCGGCATTGTAATTGAACTCATCAGTATAGGGATACATCCTGTATATAGTCCAGTCATTCTTGTCAACCACTACCATAACCAGGTTGGCCCCATAGTTAGTTGCCACAAAATAGAGGAAACGCTCAGTCTCCAGGTATCCGCACTTGGTATACTCCATCTGCGGGTTAATGAACACCTTGCTGTTGTTCTTAAGGTCATCAGGGATCTCAATATCCGTAGTCATTCTGCAGGTAACGGAAAGTGAATCATCCTCAAGATGGTAGAACAGGTCATTATCCTCAACACCCATGAATCCGATTACATCGGCCGATATATGGTTCAGGTAAGGGTTATTTATGCTTACGTGCAGAAAATTCTCATCATAGGTGACAATCTGCTTCTTGAACTTACCCTCAGCATCAACCTGCCACAGACCGCGGCGGCAATCCTTGCCACGATACTTGATGGGGTTGGTAAGCAGGAAATCACCATTGGGCAGCACCGCAAAATCAGTCACATTATCCATCATAGGAACTCTCCTACGGTACTTACCGTCAAAACCGTAAATCACAAGGGCATCAGACTGATTGTCAAAAATGATAAGATCACCGGTTGAAGGCAGAATATCAAAACGCTCTATGTTCCGGTAATTACCGAATCCGTTACCCTGGCGGCAGAACCTGCCCAGATACTTACCCTGACGGTTAAAGAAGAACAGGGTTCCGGTAGAACGGACAATAATGGTATCACCCAGGAATTTGACCTCATCAACAGACTGCACATAGCTGTCAGGGCCGGAATTCTCAAGATAAACAGTGTCAATAGATCCAAAAAGTTTTGAAGGCAACGGATACTCAGTGGGATCATCCTCCAGAAGCGGGACATTGATCTCATGGAGGCAGTCATAGCACACTTTCTTATTGCCTTTGCAGCCAACTGCAAGCAGGACAACGACTAAGGCAAATGCCGGCAGAACCGCCCTAAACAACGATATTGACAGTCTTTTACTCATTACGACTGCAAAGTTATACAACTCTACTGACAAATTAACTAAATTTTGCCTAAAAAAAAGGGCCGGTCCCAAATAGGAACCGACCCTTCACGATATCAGGATTCCGGTAATTTATTTGCCTGAGTGCTTGGCCTCGATAGCCTTGTTCATCTCATCAAGCTTCTCATCGGTAAGAGGATACTTGTAGATGAGGTAAGCAACGATGATAAGCAGAATTGCAGGGATGATTGTGGTGAACCACAGGATTGCATTCTGTACAGTGGGTGAGTAGTTGTTCAGCTCAGTGTAGTAAGCGTTAACGGGAGCGCTGATGAATGATGCCAGGAACACTACAACGAATACACCCAGAACCAGCTGGAGGCACTTGTTTGCCTTGAACTCCTGCCACATCTCACCGAATGAAACCGGCTTCTCAGGTGTGGTGGTGATGTTCTCCTTGCTGCCCAGGAAGCAGAGAGTAAGCAGAATGAAACCTACTATTGCAAAGATGCAGGTTACGGTGAACCAAGCCTTGGGATCAGTAGGCAGAGCTGACTCCTCACTGGCCAGGTTGAATCCTATCATACCCATTACCAGAGGAGTGATCCAACCGGCGATTGAGAAACCGGCCTTGAAGGCAACACCTGCCAGAGCGTTAACTGTAGCGGCAGGACGGTTACCGGTACGGTACTCAGCCTCAGTTACAACCTCAGGAACCAGAGCCCACATGAGTGAACCAACCAGCAGACCTACACCGGTCATGATCTTGGCGATCTGGATGATAGTCTTGCACTCTGCAACGTTGAAGAACTTACCAACGGTAAAGAGGATTGCGAATCCAACAAAACCGACGCAGAGCAGCAGGTAGTAAAGACCCTTCTTACCGAACCATCTCTTAAGGATAGGCAGTGAAGGCAGGATGATGAATGCGGGGATGGTACCGATGGCCATGAACACAGCCTGGTTCCAGTTGATAGCTGAATGAACGCACATGGCAAGTCCGATGGGGAAACCGGCCTGAACCACGATCTGACCGATGTTGGCGCATACCATACGGGTTGATGTAAGGATAAGAACCTCATCGTTGTCACGGGTCATAGAGGCCATGATTGAGCCGTAAGGAATGTTCACTACAGAGTAGATCATGCTGAGCAGGGTGTAGCTTACGGTAGCGTAAACAATCTTCATGGTCATGGACCATGTAGCTACTGTGGGAAGCATCAGGAAGCAGGCGGCAACAGTAAGAGGAATACCACCGTAAAGAAGATATGTACGATACTTACCCAGCTTGGGATTGTGGTTATCAATATATTTTCCAACTACAGGGCTCCAGAAACAGTCAAGGAGTCTGACTCCAAGGATAAGACCGCTTACAAAAGCAGGGTTGATCTTGAGTACTGTGCACAGGTACAGCATCAGGAAACATGCAACCGTCTGGAAAATAAGATTCTGGGCAAGGTCACCTGAACCGAATCCGATTCTCTGGGCCCAACTCAGTTTGTAATAACCGTTGTTAACTTCGTTTGCCATAAAAATGAGTTTATTGATTAATAATTATTGGTTAAGTCAAAATTTTCAGCCCACAAACTTACAAAAAAATCGTTTGCTCCAGCCAATTAGCGCCTTATTATGTACGCGGGCACTGCATCATTGGCCCGTCTCCATATATTTTACCGCCCGCTGTATGGTCTCATCCAGCTCCTGAACAACCTGATAATAGGCATTCATGCCCCAGATAAGACGCGCTATGCTGGCCTTGAGCTGGGTCTTGAATATGGGCAGGCTCTCATTGTACTGCTCCTCATCAAAATCCACCTTGGCATCCTTGGCCTTGTCCTGGAACAGCTTGAGCAGGTCATTACCCACCTCAAAACCGCGGTTGTAGTCAGCGAATGTCCTGTAACGGCGCTGCAGCATACGTCTGTTACGCTCCGTGTACTGCATGGAGGTGTTCAGGACCACGTTCTTGGCAGTCACCTTACGGTAATACTGGTTGGTACGGGTTGTATCCAGCGGCACGAATATATCGGGCATGATACCACCGCCGCCATAAACGGTACGGCGTTCAATCATGGTGCTGTACTTGAGTGAATCGGGGAAATGTATGCTGTCCCTGTTGGTAAGCTCACCATGGTTCAGACGTTCCAGGATGTCATCACCGTAATCCACATCCTTGCCGTAGGGTTTCTGGATGCATCGGCCTACGGGAGTGTAGTACTTGGCTACGGTAAGACGTATCAGCGAGCCGTCATGGAACTCAATGGGACGCTGAACCAGACCCTTGCCGAATGAACGGCGGCCTACGATCGTGGCACGGTCCCAATCCTGTACTGCGCCCGATACAATCTCGCTGGCCGATGCCGAGTACTCATCAACCAGAACCACTACCTTACCGTCACGGAAACGGCCGCGTCCATCGGCCATATAGGCGCTGCGGGGTGAGCGTCGGCCCTCGGTGTAAACCACCATCTGGTCACGGTTAAGGAACTCGTTGGCTATACCCACGGCAGCCATCAGCAGGCCGCCTCCGTTACCCTGGAGGTCCAGGATAAGTGACTGTGCACCCTGACGGCGCAGGTCAGAGAGCTTCTCCTCAAACTCCTGCACTGTGGTTGCTCCAAAGCTGGATATCTTTATGTATCCTATACCCGGACGGATCATATATCCGGCATCGACGGTATTTACGGGAATCTTGTCACGGGTAACCGTGAAATGTATCAGCTCATCCACGCCGCGGCGGTTAATGCCCAGCACCACCTTGGTGCCCTTGGGCCCGCGCAGACGTTTCATTATGCTCTCCTGTGACATCTTGACTCCGGCAATAGCGGTGTCATTCACGGTCACGATGCGGTCTCCTGCCAGTATGCCCACCTTCTCCGACGGTCCGTCAGGTATGGGCTGCACGATGAACAGCGTATCCTCAACCATATTGAACTGCACGCCTATGCCCTCAAATGATCCCATCAGGGTCTCGTTTGACTTGTCATTCTCCTCGGGGGTAAGGTATGTGGAGTGCGGGTCAAGCTCCTCAAGCATGCCTCTTATGGCGCTCTCAACTATCTTTTTCTCATCCACATCCTCCACATAAAGGGCCGATATGGCACCCTCGGCTACCAGTAGTTTCTGCAACTCGGCATCAATTGATGTTGCCTGGGGCTGCATCTGGGATTGACGCTGTATCTGGGGTTGCATCTGGGGTTGACGCTGCTGGATCTGAGGCTGTCCTATACGTCCCGGCTGGGCCATAAGGGCCAGCGTCACAAATAATGTAGGAATCAGAAAATATATCTTTCTCATAATGTTCAGAAATAGGGTTTGAATGTTTCAATAACCAGGTTATCCACCGGACGGCCATACAGGTGCAGCTCACGTACCAGACTGCTGCTTACATGCTGCATCTCCTTGCTTGCCACAAGCAATACGGTCTCAACTCCGTCAATGGCACGGTTTATATCGGCCAGGTTACGCTCTTTGTCATAATCCGATACAGAGCGGATTCCGCGCAGCAGGGCGTCACAACCGGCCTCATGCAGGGCATCCACGGTAAGGCCCTTGTACTCCGTCACCTTTACGCGGGGCTCATCCTTGTAGAAATCACTTATGGCCTGTTTACGTACGGCGGCACTCAGCAGAGGCTTCTTCTCATCATTGACGCCTACGGCAATCACCACCTGGGTAGCCAGTCGCAGAGCACGCTCCACAAGGTCGGCGTGGCCTATCGTGAAAGGGTCAAAAGAACCCGGGAAAAACAGTTTCATACTACAATCCAATTAGAATTTCTCACCTTCATCCTCATCCACAATATCCTCCTCAACCACAAGGTTATCAATGATAAAGTTCTGACGCTCCATGGTGTTCTTGCCCATATAGAATGACAGCAGGTCATCCACGGCATCGGTCTTCTTAAGGGTCACAAGCTCCAGACGCATGTCAGGGCCGATAAAGTTCTTGAACTCGTCGGGCGATATCTCACCGAGTCCTTTGAATCGGGTTATCTCAGGGTTGGGTGACAGTTTCTCTATGGCCTGGCGGCGCTCCTCCTCAGTGTAGCAGTAGATGGTCTCAAACTCACCCTTCTCAGTCACTATTCCGTCCACATGACCGGCCGGACCCTTTTTCTTCTTGCGTTTGTTACGTACGCGGAACAGCGGGGTCTGCAGTATGTATACATGACCTTTCCTTATCAGCTCCGGGAAGAACTGCAGGAAGAATGTTATCATCAGCAGGCGTATGTGCATGCCGTCCACATCGGCATCGGTAGCTACTATTATCTTGTTGTAACGCAGGTCATCAAGGCCCTCCTCTATGTTCAGGGCAGCCTGCAGCAGGTTGAACTCCTCATTCTCATAGACCACCTTCTTGGTGAGTCCGTAGCAGTTGAGCGGCTTACCGCGCAGGCTGAATACGGCCTGTGTGTTCACGTCACGGCTCTTGGTGATGGATCCGCTGGCAGAGTCACCCTCGGTTATGAATATGCAGCTCTCCTCCTGGCGGTCACCACGGGCATCGTTCAGGTGAATGCGGCAGTCGGCCAGCTTGCGGTTATGCAGGTTGGCCTTCTTGGCTCGCTCACGGGCCTGCTTGGTTATGCCGGCTATCTCCTTACGCTCCTTCTCTGACTCCAGGATCTTCTTGAGCAGCACATCGGCTATCTCAGGCTCCTTATGCAGCAGGTCATCAACCTCCTTCTTTATGAAATCACCCACAAACTTGTTGAGTGACACACCTCCGTTGGGGCTCATGGTGGTAGAACCCAGCTTGATCTTGGTCTGGCTCTCAAACACCGGCTCCTCAACGTTAAGGGCAATTGCGGCAACTATACCGTTACGTACGTCACCCAGCTCAAAGTTCTTACCGTAGAACTCCTTTATGGTACGTGCTATATGCTCCTTGAATGCGCTCTGGTGGGTACCTCCCTGTGATGTGTACTGTCCGTTCACGAATGAGTAGTACTCCTCACCGTACTGGTTGGTATGGGTGAACGCAATCTCTATGTCAGTACCCTGCAGGTGGATTATTGGATAGAGGCTCTGGGCGCTCATACGCTCTCCCAGCAGGTCCTCCAGACCGTTGCGTGACATGAACCTCTGGCCGTTGTACATTATGGTAAGGCCGGTATTCAGGTAGGTGTAGTTACGCAGCATGGTCTCTATTATGGCAGGACGGAACTGGTAACCGGTAAAGAGCTGGTCATCGGGCTCAAACTTTACGCAGGTTCCGTGCTCATCGGCACTGGGCTGGGTCTCATCGGACTGCAGCTTGCCGCGCTCAAACTTGAGGGTGCGCACCTTACCGTCACGCCAGCTGCTTACCTCAAAGTGCAGGCTCAGCGCGTTCACGGCCTTAAGACCTACACCGTTCAGGCCCACGCTCTTCTTGAACGCCTTGCTGTCAAACTTACCGCCGGTATTGAGGATACTGACAGCCTCCAGCAGCTTACCCTGAGGGATTCCACGGCCATAGTCACGCACCACCACACGGCCTGTGTCAACCAGGTCAATCTCGATGCGCTTACCCGTGTTCATGCGGAACTCATCCACACTGTTGTCTATTATCTCCTTTAGCAGCACATAGATACCGTCATCGGCCTGAGATCCGTCACCCAGTTTACCGATATACATACCGGGACGCATACGGATATGCTCCATATCGTCCATGTGGCGGATATTATCCTCATTGTACTGCACCTGTGGTGCCGCGGGGTCAAATAATTCCTCTGAGTCTGCCATATATCTGTATTATACTGTTTTCAGTCAATAATTAAATCCGTCGGGGTCAGATGTTCTTGTAGAACACAGCCCTGCGGCGTACTATCTTTACATCCTTAAAGTAATCCCACTGGGACTGGACCTTTATGTTATCCTCCAGCTCCGGGTTGGACTCGCCGTAAACAATACCCGCCTCACCTGACTGCTTGGTAAGCAGCCCGAAAGGCACTGCGCTCACACCCTTGTTCTGATACTCGGGCTTTACTGCCACAAAAAGCATCTCAAGTACCTCAGGATGTTTCCATTTAAGGGCCTTGATTATATGCCACCAGCCAAACGGGAACAGACGTCCCTGCGCTTTCTGCAGCGCACGGGCAAGTGAGTACATAGCCAGCGTACCGGCCACCATATTGTCATCCTTGTCAAGCACGAACACAGCCAGACGCTTGTCCAGAAGCGGCACATAACGGCGTGCAAAATCCTCAATCTGCTTATCGGAGAAAGCGGAGTATCCGTACAGCGGAGCAAATGACTCGTTCACCAGATGGAACAGCTTGCGGGCGTATACACGGGCCTCGGTGTTCTTGCTATGGCTGAACTTGGCCACATGCAGGTTGTATCGGTCAAGCACTATGTCGGTAAGGCGCGCCATCTTCTCGGGCACCCCGTAATTGGGCACATGACGCTCCACCCATTTGGCCGATGGCTGCAGCCCCAGCTTCTCCATATGCTGCGGGTAATAGGGGTAGTTGTAGATGGTAGCCATTGTGCCGATAAGGTCAAAGCCGTCGGTCAGCATACCCTCCGGGTCAAAATCAGTAAAACCGAACGGTCCCTCCAGCCTGTCCATGCCACGCTCCCTGCCCCATGCGGCAACCGCATCAAGCAGCGCTCCTGACACCCTGATGTCATCAATGAAATCTATCCACCCGAACCTTACGGTCTTTACCTTCCACACATCATTGGCCTTACCGTTTATGATGGCGGCCACACGACCCACCACCTTGCCGTCCATGAGAGCCAGAAAAGGCTGGGCCTCACAGAACTCCAACGCAGCGTTCCTGGATGGTTTGAAAGTATTGACGGTATCCCTTATCAGGTCCGGAACCGCATAGGGATGGTTCCTGTACAGCTGCACATTGAACCGCGCAAAACGGCGCAGGTCCCTGCCGCTCCTGACGGGTATGACGGATATTCTCTTATCGGACATTATCTCCACACTGGATTCAATTCAGCGAAGATACAAAATTACCCCCACACCTTTAGAAAGGAAACGGTTTATTTATCAACCGCACGCTTTAAGAAAAATAGCAATCGGTGTTTGTAGTGCGATATAAGTTTTCTTTCAAATTTTTCAGATCTCATTTTTCTGGATTTAGGAAAGAGCCTCAGTTTGTCAAAATAATTGAAATCGCCAACAACTGAACCATCTAATTCAGGAATAATCATGAAATTCTTATCGTCCAGCCTATATACATATTTGTTGTCTTTTTCAATAAGCCCAAAATAAAATGGTCCGGATGGCACTTGATAACCGTAGTTCCAAATCAAAACATCTTTCACCATGTTACATGTATCCGGATAAATCCAAAGATGATCTTCTAGATCTTTATTTCCGTACTTTTCTATCACCTTAACTTTTAATGCGCTTATTGCGCCACCAGTACTACCTAGCCATCCACCGTCAAAATATTCTAAATCTATTCGGTCTTCAATTGTACCCTTAACGACACAGGTATAATTCTTGACAGCAAAATACGGTTTATCAAAGTCCTTACGTATTATGGAGCCGGCAGTTATATGTTCTTTGCCTTTTGCTATATTTCTGTCCAGAAACTGTATTTCTTTACCATTTGTCATCATGGCAAAATCAATCTCCAGTTTTCCTATCTCACCATCAGAATCTGAGATGATTAACACATCGTCACTATCCATTACAATTAGATGTTTTCCATTTATGCGAACAGCATTATCAGAGATGGCAAATAAATAATAAATGTTTTCAGATTGAATAAATATGTAGAACTGTTCATATGTAATACCTGAGCCAAGATTGTTGGAGACAACCAATACATTCTTGTTATCAGGTCCGCTTATCAGTTCACTTTGAGGATAAATCCAAGGGCCGGCTGCCCATTTCAAGATATGCTCTATATCTTGAAAAGCTCTAATTACAGAATCTTCACATATCAACCACGACAACTCTTTATCCAATGATAAATTCCTATCATTTAAACAATAAGAGTTTAATGGGGTTAGTATGAGTATCCCTAACAATATATTAGTTCTTGTAGTCTTCAAACACTTACCCATAAATATATTCACTTCGTTTTATTGTCACCCTTATTAATTCTATCTATCTTTTTCTTGAGTTTCTTTTCAAATCTTTCAATTCTCATTCCTCTTGGGCTGATTCTAAACCTTTTTATTAAGAATTCCTGCCAATTTGTAAGGTTTCCTATAACCTTGCCATCCGTTATTTCAAGAAATCTTGTATAACACTTTTGTCCGTATCTATTTATTCTAAAATCAACAATGTATTCGTCTCCTTTTTTCAAATACCAACCAGTTTCTAATATTGGATCGTTATTGTTCATCCCAGTTGTGTCAGGCAATAATACTATCGTATCTTCAATTCCTAAATCATAATCATCTATAATCCTTAATTTTGGAGAATAGAGATCCACATATGAAGAGTGATAAAACAACTCATTATCAAGTATTACCCCTCTTATTACATATTGAGTGCCAAAATAAGGGAAATAAGGCGCACGGCGCCCAGAGAAAGCATATATAGGCAAACAATGCCAAAAGAATAAAAAGAAGCAGATTTTAATTGTTTTCATATTTATTTTATCGATGTGGTTTCGCAAATTTATATTTAGCAAAATTGGAATACTCACTACAATGCAAATAATAACTTATGCCTCCATATTCAAGTCCTTTAAGATAAGGAATAAATTCATCTCTATTTTGAGTCAAGACATGGTAATATTCATGCCAAAAGGTACCCTTTCCCCAGCTAGATGAAAAAGTGGCATGTCTTACAGTTGCCTTAGTCAAATATATCTGACGATCTTGAATTCTAGTAATGCCATCGATTGGCGATGGTTTGCCATCTTTATAAGCATTGACAATATTGCTAAGATACTCCTTTTTTAATCTATATTCCCCATGATAGTTGTTGTACTTAGCTATATTATCTTCATTAAGAACATAAACTTCAACATCATTGAATCCGTAATATTTTGCCCAAGCCTGTGCACGCTCCTGAAGAGTTCCACCTGTCCAATGATTAACTCCAAGGGTTTCAGCATTTGTCCAACCTCTATATGCACCAAATGCCATACCGGAGAGTCCTCCCATGATTGCTCCGTTTAGAGCACCATCCCAAAAATCTCCACCAAAGGCAGCTGCAGTGATTCCACCGGATATGGCTCCTATTCCAGCATTAACAGCACCATCAGCTAGCATTCCGTTTATCAAGCCAACAGGATCATAATTAAATGATGAAAGACTTATCGCACCAGAAACACAACCAGACAAAAGACCTGATCCCAATCCCATCAACATGCTTTTTCCATCCCATCCGGACATCATCCCTGCCCCCAATGTGCTAGTTACTGCATTGCATGTCAGTTGAGTAATGAAAGTGTTTGCTCCAATCGCAGCCATTCCTTGCGCAATACCCCCAGATATGGCACCAAGTGCAGCACCGCCAGCTATATATTCAAACAAATCCCAACCCTTTGCTCCATTTTGAATACCAAGCATCGTGCCCTGGACTCCACCCATTGCTGTTGCTATTAAAAATGGAGCCCAAACGAACTCTCCACTAGGATCCGTATACTTAAGAGGATTATTCAGGCAGTAAGAGTAACGGTTGAAATTCTGCGGATCAGTAGGAGCCTGAACAAACGGGTCGGGACTGAGGAAACGGCCTAGTCTTGGATCGTACATGCGGCCGCGCATGTCTATGAGGCCTAACTGGTCCAGGTGTTCGTGTCCGGTGTAGCCGCGATCTATGACTTCATCAAGGAATGACTCTTGGACGGTGCGGTTTCCCCAGACGTCATAACGTATCTCGTTGTAGTCATCATAGCTGTCTACCATCATGGTGATACTGCCCAGATGGTCGGTTATGAGGACATAGTTGTTGGTGACGGTGCCACTTGGAGCATCTTTCTCGGTATGGAGTCCTACAAGTCCATCTGCGCCGCTTACATAGTAGTAACGGGTGGTGACGCCGTTTTCTATTTTCTCCTCATAATCACCCCAGAAGAACTTGTCATACTCCCTATGATAGGTCTTATCCATTGTGGAGTATACTTTCTGCAAGTCAGGGCCGTACTGGGCAGAGTAAGAGTAGAAGTCTGTGTCGTCTGTCTGCCAGATGTTGTCTACCTTGTTCCAGGGATTGTAGACTATGTTCTGTTCGTTGTAGTTTATCTTATCTCTGCTGTTCTGTACGGACTGTACGGCATGGGGCTTGGATGTGTTGTTATAGGTGTATGAGCCTATATCACTTTTCTCTGTTATGTTGCCGTTGGGGGTGTAGCTCATGGACATAATGTTCTGACCGTTTTCCTCTATCCAGCTGAGACGGTCATTTTCGTCATAGTGAAAGAACAGGGGATAGTTCATGTTTTTCTGTTTCAGTGCCATGAGGTTGCCGGTCTGAGAGGAGAATCCGTAATCATCTATCTGGTAATAGTAACCGTTCTGGTGGGTCTTGATGTATTCCGGATAGCCGTACTGGTCCAGATGCGTGATCCGGGTGAATGGACTGCTGGTACGGTTGTCCAGGATGATGCGGGTCTCTGTGCTGCGGCCTGTGTAGTCGGTAAGGCTCCACTTTATGGCGCCGGAGGCTCCGTCTACTCCTGTGAGGTTGCCATAGGCATCATAGGTGTAGCTGTTAGTTACACCTCCGGGCAGGGTCTTATGGGACAACAGTCCGTTGCTGCTGTCATACTGGTAGGTCTTGGTTCTTGTTATGTCTGTGCCATTGGTCATTGTCTCATTTGTGACATTACCGTAGGTGTCATACTCATAGCTCTTGGTCCAGTTTCCCAGACTCTCGCTTATCAGGCGCATCTGTCCTGTTCCGCCTGTTACGCTTGTACCATAGTTGCGGGTTATGGTCTCGATCCAGCCGGATTGTGTGGCGCTCTCTGTTGTCACACGGCCAAGGTAGTCATAATTGGTGACAAATGCAACTCCGCGGCCGTCTACATGCTGTGTCACACGTCCCAGGGCGTCATAATTGTAAGTGGAGGTGCCGGCATCGGGGTCGGTCATGCTTACACGGTTGCCACGGTTGTCAAACTGGAAGGTCCAGGTGGCGCTATTGGCTACGGTTTTCTTGACACTGCCGTTTGATGAGTACCAGTTGGTGAGTGTGCTGGACTGGGGGCTCTGTACTTTCTTGACGTTACCAATTGCATCATAGGTATAGGTGGTGCTGCGGTCATTGTCAGTGACGGTTGTTGAGCGGCCATTGGATGAGTAGGCATAGGTGATGATGTTGTTACCGGGATGGGTCTCTCTGGTTATGCGGCCGCGGGCATCATACTGGTAGGTGTGGTTGAGTGTAAGATCACCGGTTGTTTGGGTCTCTGCCTGTTTGTTTCCTTTGCTGTTATAGGTGATGCTGGTGCTTATGGCTATGTTCTTGGGTCCTATGCTTTCGGTCATGACTTCACGGCCACGGCTGTCATACCAGGTCTTGACCCAGGGGCTGGCGGTGCCTTGACGTAGCGTGTAGAAGCGTTTACTGTTATCGCTGCCCCATCCGCTACGGTAGGTTATTTCGCCGGTTCCGGGTATCTGGGTGCGGGTACGGTTGCCCCATGCATCATAGGTGTGAGTGATGGTATGGTCTATGCTTTGGTTGATGCTGTCACGTTCGGTCAGTATGTTGCCCCATATGTCATAGGTATTTTTCTGTACGGATGATGAGGGGGTGGTGTAGGTCCTTACGGGGAAGCGGTGAGTGCTTTCATACTGGTAGTGGGTAGTTAATGGGGTTTGGATTCCGCTGCCGGTACTGACCTCACTTGTGAGATTGCCCCAGAGGTCATAGGTGCGGTCTGTTGTCAGGTGCATCATCTGATCCTGCGCGTTTTCTATGGTCTGGATAACAAGGCCGCGGCTGTCATAGGTGTAGTCGGTTATCTGGCTGAAGGGGCTGTCATCATCGGTATGATACTGGGTGGAGACGATCCGCTGGGGACGGTAGGCGCCGCCTACTTTTTCTGTGGTATAGTTCTGGTACTCGGTAAGGCGATACATGTCTGGGGCGTAATCGACTTGTTGGCTGGTTATGTATCCTTTTGTTATGTCGTACTGATATGTCGTGGTTACGGTGTTGCCATCAAGGTCTGTCTCTTCGGTCTGGTAGGGATGGGCAAAGTATCGTTTCAATCCCTTGTCCTCTATGGTAAGGGTGCTGATGCTTTGGGATGTGCGGCCGTCTATTGTGGTGGTTGTCTTGGTGGAGGTGGGTACAAAGAAGGTGTTGTCCCAACTCAGTATCTCGGTTCTGGTGTTTATGCCTAATGTTACGTTATGTACCCCGGTTGAGGTGAAACCAAGCAGGCCTTTTCCTTTCAGATGGGCTTTGAGACCTCCATATGAGTAACGGGTGGTGAGGCTGCCGGCGGCGCCGTTGTCCTGGACTATCTCTTTTACTACGTTCAGGGGTATGGTATAACGGGGTGTGGGATAAGGCTCTTGCGTGCCGCGGGTATAGACGGTGTTGTCTGTGAGGGTGGCATAAGTTATGTTGGTGGTGGTTCCGTAATCTCCGGTTATGGAGGTTACTTTGCCTGATTGTGCTGTGAGATCGCTGTTCTTATAGATATGGAAGTCATTTTCACTGATTTCATTTAGGCAATCATAACCAAGATTCATCAATTCAACATATCCATCACCATCAAAGTCAGCTGTCAAAAATTTTCTACAACAAGCATCTTCTTCCTTATTTGAGGTTACTTGTTTCTGTAAAACCAAAGCATTTCCTGTTGATCGCATCCATAACGTATATGTTTTATTGAATACGCCCCACTCCTTATATTCTCCAAATTTAATTTCTGAGTATTTATCATATACCGCCTTTGTTATGACCACATCATCTTTTCCATCACCATCAAAATCCAATACACGGCAATGAAATTTGTCATTATCTCTATCTGTATATGGATGTTCACTAAAACTTTCTGGTAAAGTACATGCAAGTTGCGTAGTGAACGATCCGTTCCCGTTATTAAAAACAAAATACCATAAACTTGATTCAGAACTGTTTGTTAAAAGATCCAATAAACCATCGCCGTTGAAATCGCCAGCAGTTATCATCCATTCATTGTCAAATGTGAGACTCTGTGGAGAATATGAATCCGAAAAAACTGATGTAAGTTGGCCACTCCCCCACAATATTTTATAACCTCGTTCGCAAATAACCAGAAGATCTGGCATACCATTACCATTCATATCTGTAAGATATATCTGTTTAGGCTTAAAATCTAAAGATACTTGAATATCTCTGATGGTCTTAAGCCTCTCTTCGTCAGGTTCTCCATATTGTTCATTTAATTTCATTATACGAAGCCTGTATTTACCATTTACATTCTTGGTTTCCAGAATAATCACTTCATTCATACCATCATTGAAGACATTACCCGTTGTAACGAGCGGCACATAAGGTCCGTCCATATCTTCAATTGTCCTACCTTTCACAATGTTTTGGCCGTACACATCAAGAATCAGTTTTCCGTAATCATTATCTACGCCATCATAGTGACATAACAACAATTCATTAACACCGTCACCATCCATATCCACAATAGAGTTTTCCTTGTTGTAAGTAATGCCAACATTCATAAATACGCCGGAATGCAATGTAGTATCATAGCTATTGGGTTGTTGGGATGTATGATAAAACAAATCACCCATATATTCATCAGCATAGAAATACTCTACTATTGTTTGATCTCCGACAGGACCTACTGCAACAATATCAGGCAAACCATCTCCATTTATATCACCAGCCATAAAAGTCTGGTCATGAATATCATATGTTACGCTTGAATTCAGATTCGAGGGATGTCCAACCATCGTAGTTATGGCTGTTTGAGAAGCCGGCGGGAGGTATGACCACGAAAATTCTGTAGCTGGGAGAAATTCGTTTTGTCCGTTTTTCACACTTACACTTATCGGACGTGAATATTTGCTACTACTTTCGTCGCTGGTTGTATCGTAGTTAAGGATATATGCGCGGTATATCTCTTCATTTGTCTTACATGTTATGGTCTTGAGACGGCGGTCCATAGTTCCCTGCTTTCCGTCAAACTTTATGGGGATGACGTCACTTCTTGTTTCATATGAGAACTGTATGGTGTTTGACAGGGGTGAATATGGGTCGTTAAGATTGGTTCCATATGCAATCATGACAGGGTACATATACAGACAGGACTGATCCTGGTCATATTCCTCATCGTAATAATACTCCATATAGTTTCCGGTGGGTTGGATGGCCCGGTCTAGATACCAGGCGAGTATCTTTGTCGTTCCGTTATTGTAATACTTCTGAGATGCACTATACCAGTATGTCATACCGTCACCGGTCTGGACCTCAAAACGGGTGTTATCCGGGGTGTCGGAGTCTACATGTGTGATTACGTTTGTGAATGGATCTGACTCGGGATTGAAAAGTGCACCTTCCTCTCCTGCTGTATAGCCTTCTGCTAATATGAGGCGGCTGCCGTCCAGATAGAGGGCGTCATCGGCGGTGTATCTTATTCCCTGGGCGGCGCCGTCATGGTAGATGTCTTTGGGACCGCGGGTGATGGCTGAGATTCCGGACAGGTTGGTGCCGTAGCCACAGAGTCCGTTGCCGGCCTGGCTGTTATACACTATGGAGAGTTGGGGCTGGAGACCGCCTACTCCTACGGGTACTTCTATGGGTATGCTGTAGGTGGCGCCGCCCATGGGTGATACAGCGAACTGTCCACCCATTCCGCCTACTGATGTTGATGGGTCTGTGCTGTAGGTGGAGGGTATGGTGTTATAGCCGTAGTCTGATGATGTGTTGCCGGTTATGTTGACTTTGATGATTCCGTCGGTTGTGTTGCCTTCGGATACTACGTAGTAGGTGCCGGCTGAAAGTTGTTTCTGTATGAATGCCTGATGTGTGTCCTGGCAGTGGCTGGGACCGTCATAGTCGTTATTGGATTCTATCATGTTGCCATTGGAGTCCAGAAGTGTCATGTAGGTATCCTGCAGGGTTGAGCCGTCATGGGTGATGGTGACGCTCATGTCGTCGGTTATCGTGAAACGAAGGTAGACATCACGGGTAGTTTGGCCTGTGTATTGATTGGTGTATCTGTTGGTGTTGACGGTTGAAGTGTAACTGAAATCGGAGGAATATGTTCCGGATATGATAGGGTTGGTTCTGCTGTCTCCAACGGATGCGGGTATTATGAGTGTGGTTATATTGGTTGTTATGTTACCGTTCTTGGAGTAGCCTTCGGATACTATGTAGTATGTGCCGGCTTCAAGCTGCATTCTGATGTATGACATATGGGTGTCGGAGCAATGGCCTTCACCTGAGTAGTCATCATTGTATGCTATGCATGTGCCGGATGCATCAAGCAGGTGCATGTAGGTGTCGGCAAATGACGAACCTTCATGGGTCATGGTGACGGTGGCAGGATCTGTCAGAGTGAACTGGTAAAAGACGTCTTTGGTACTCCGACCATTATATTGGTTGGTGTAGTTATTGGTGTTGCGGGTGTCCTGGTAGGTGATGGAGCTGGAGATGGTTCCAACTATGATGGGATCGGTCATTGTATCGCCTTGCTGGGCATGGGACATGACAAAGGGGAATGACAGCAGGGCTGCCAGTAGTATTTGGCGTTTCATAATTGTGGAGCTATTGAGTTTATGGATTGGTTAGTGAATTGGGATGGATGTTGGATTGAGAGACCTGATGGTTGCTTTACTTCTTGATGATTTTCCAGGTGGTGGTCTGGTCTTTGAGTTTGATTATGACCAGGTATATTCCGTCGGCGTAATTGGTTAGATCCATCTCATTGGTTACATCCAGGGGCTGTATGTGTTCAAGGACGGAACCGTTGAGTGAACGTAAGGTGAGTTCTGTGTCATTGAAGTCTTCTATGCCGGTTATATCAATCCTCAGGTCTCCTTCTGTTGGGTTGGGGTATATGGCTATGCGGGCAAGTGAGAGTGAGTCTAGATATTTCTCAGGCTTCTGTAATGCTGACTTGCTGTTTGAGGCTCCGCGGGTGTACACTATCTCACGCTGGCTGCCTGTGCGGTTTCCGGATGCGTCATAGCTGTAAGTGACTCTGTCAGCAAGGGTGCTGATACAGAATGATAGTAAAAATAGAGTTGAAACAATGGGGCGGGCATGCCCGTTTGGACTTGGTTTTCTCATACACGTTGGCAATTATTGGTTAGTAACTATTGTCTGGAATACTCTGTAAGGGTGTTCCGTTGCAAACGTATGGAAAAAGAGTGGATGGTATTAACTATTTACTGTTAAAAAACAAAAAAAACATCCAATTTGCATGGAAGGTTTGTGGGCCATCTAGGGCTTGACTGCGAAGCTTGTTGAGGACCCGGAGGGTCCGAAAAACCTAGGACCCTTGGGGCCTAGGGGCAAGCCCTCTGATAAAAAAAACACCGTCCAAATTTTTTGGACGGTTTGTGGGCCATCTAGGGCTTGAACCTAGGACCTCCAGATTATGAGTCTGTTGCTCTAACCAACTGAGCTAAAAGCCCGGAGAAAGAATCATCGGCCCTGGGCCGACTGCTTCATTCGGGTGCAAAAGTACTTCATTAACCCGAATTTGCAAAGTTTTGAGCCAAAAAATTCCGTCGCCCCACTTATCTTGATTACTTTTGTAATCCAAAAGCAAGCCCGTATGACCATACCCGATCCGCAAAACACCAGATACGCCGCCACGATAGGTTTCTTTGACGGTGTACATTTGGGTCACGTGCACCTGCTGCGCCAGCTTATGGATGCCGCAGCCAAGCGCGGTCTTAAGAGTATGGCCATCACATTTCCGGAGCATCCGCGTCAGATCCTGCAGTCTGATTACCGTCCGCGCCTGCTCTCCACCCCGGATGACAAGATGAAACTGCTTGAGGCAACAGGTATTGACTACTGTTTCCCGCTCCATTTCACCACAGCCCTGGCCGCGATGGACGCCCGCAGTTTCATGACTGATTTCCTGCAGAAACGTCTGGGTGTGGATATGCTGCTGGTAGGCCATGACCACCATTTTGGGCATGACACCAACCTAGGCATTGATGATTACAAACGTATTGGCAGTGAGATTGGCATGGAGGTCATTCCGGCCGATGCATTCCTGTACAAGGATTCACCCATAAGCAGCTCCCGCATACGCCGCGAACTTGTTGCCGGAAACGTAAAGGATGCGGGTGAGATGCTGGGTTACCGATACACCATAAGCGGCACCGTGATACACGGGTTGCAGAACGGCCGCAAGATGGGATTCCCCACCGCCAATCTGGGCCCCTACTGCGAGTTCATGCAGATTCCGGCCGACGGCGTCTATGCCGCTCTTGCCAGGATTGACGGCGAGACATGGCCCGCCATGCTCAACATAGGGTTCCGCCCCACGTTTGAGGGTAAGGCCCGCACCATCGAGGCCCACATACTGGATTTTGACCGTGACATCTATTTCCACGAGCTGACTCTTGAATTCGTGGAGTTCCTGCGCCCGGAGCGCCGTTTCAGCTCACCCCAGGAACTGGCTGCTCAGCTTGAGGCAGACCGCAACAAAGTAAGACAAACCCTTTAAGCCACTGATATGGAGAAAATCAAAAAGACTCTCGTTACCCTGGGTCTCTGGTTGGGATTCCAGCTGATAGTTACGGCCGTATTCTACGCCATCTCTATCCTAAGACATATTGATTTTGACACGTTGGTGGCACCTGCCCTGCTCATATCCGATGCCCTTATAGCCGTTTCACTGATTGCCATCAGATACTGCAAGGTAAAGGATATGTTCACCCTGATACCCAAGGATGCATTCACCATATCGGTAATAATGGCCTTAAGCGCCCTGTTCGTGGTGGACATGCTGTCTCAGAACCTGGACATACCCGATCTCTTTGAGGATCAGTTCACGGAGATGACCAAGACGCTATCGGGTTTTCTGGGAATCTGTATAGTTGGTCCCATAATGGAGGAGATCATGATGAGGCGTGTCATCATGAATGAGATTGCAAAGGCTACAGGCCATGTGTGGTGGGGAATATTCATCTCAGCCGCCATATTCGCGGTCATTCACGGCAATCCCATACAGATGGTGTTTGCCCTGCCCGCAGGAATCATATTCGGTTGGCTTTACTACAAGACAGGCAGCCTCACAGTGCCCATATCGATACATATCATCAACAACACCATATCCTTCTTTGTCATAAAGTACAGTCTGGACTTTAAGATACACATCTCCACCACCCTGGGTGCAACTGTATTCCTGGTGCTTGTAATAATAACCGTCTGTTCAATAGTCTGGCTGAACAGATTCTACTCCGGTAAGGAGGAGGTTACAGAGCAATAGTAGTTCCTGTAAGTTTGTCAAGTGACTCGGCCTTGGTAATCAGGACCGATGACACTCCCGCCTGCAGTGCGTTGAAAGCGTTCTGTATCTTGGGAATCATACCGCCGCTTATGGTGCCGTCCTGTACCAGACGCGGGAAATCATAGTATGAGATATAGGGAATCACGCTGTTGTCATCATCCTCATGCATGAGCACACCCGGTTTCTCAAAGCAGAATATCAGGGTTACCTTGAACAGGCGTGCCAGTGCCTTGGCAGCCTCACCGGCTATGGTATCGGCATTGGTATTGAGCAGCTGGCCCTTTCCGTCATGTGTGAGCGGAGCCAGCACGGGAACTATACCCTTCTCTATGATCGATGCCAGGAAATCGGCGTTCACCTCCTTGGGGTCACCTACAAAACCGTAGTCAATCTCCTTGACGGGGCGCTTATCGGAACGCATCACGTTGCAGTCTGTGCCGGTCAGACCGATGGCGTTGATACCCTCGGCCTGCAGCTTGGCTACGATGTTCTTGTTTACCAGACCTCCGTAGACCATAGTCACTACGTCAAGCATATCGGCATCGGTTATACGGCGTCCGTCAACCATCTTGCTCTCTATACCCAGACGGCTGGCCATGGCTGTTGCGGAACGGCCTCCGCCGTGTACCAGCAGTTTCTTACCGGGTATGGCCTTGAAATCAGTAAGCAGACGCTCCAGTGTCTCGGGCTGCTCTACAATCTTGCCGCCCACCTTTACAATGACAAGTGACTCTTTCATATGGTCAGTCTTTATTAAGATTCAAAAGGTTTTCAATGTATTCTATAGTCTCAGATATCTGGTCACGGCTCTCCAGACGGTCACCGGGGCAGATATACTGTGCCCGCAGATATCCCGGCTCGCGGCGTTTGGTCTCAGCCTCTATGAACTGAGCCAGCTCGTCATCGGTCTTGGATGCTATGAGCGGACGCTGTGAACGGGCGGTCTTGAGGCGGCTGAGCAGGGTTTCATTACTGCATTTAAGATAGACTGTCTGGCCCTGGGAGAGCATGTAATCCATATTGTCGCCTATGAGTGGAGTCGATCCGCCACATGATACTATCACGTTGTCAAACTCACCCACCTCACGCAGCAGACGGCTCTCAATCTCGCGGAACCCCTGCTCACCGCGTGTGGCGAATATCTGGCTCACGCTCTTCATGAAGCGTGACTCTATGTACTGGTCCAGGTCTATGAATGACACACCCAGATGCGCGGCCAACGCCTTGCCCAGGGTTGTCTTGCCGGCTCCCATGAAGCCCATCAGGAAGACCCTAACCATACTTATTTCTTGGTCTTGAATATACGGCGCTTGGGAGCTGAACCGGTCTTCTCAATCTGGCGCTTGATGATCTCCTGGCACTCCTCCTCTGTGAGTGTGGTGGGATCAGAGCTCTTGGGAATCTTGTAGTTGCTTCCCTGATAAGCTATGTAAGCACCGTAACGGCCGTTCATGATCTCCATGTCAGGATTGCCCGGGAATGTCTTGAGCACCTTCTTGGATTCACTCTCGCGCTTGGTTACAATCAGCTTCACGGCCTCGTCAAGTGTGATGGTCAGAGGATCGGCCACACCGCCTATGGATACATAGAACTTGTCATGACGGATGTAAGGACCGAACCTACCGGTACCTACGCTAACCTCCTGGCCCTCAAACTCACCCAGTGTACGCGGCAGACGGAACAGCTCCAGAGCCTCATCCAGAGTGATGGTCTCAATGGTCTGACCCTTTTTCATCTGTGCAAAACGGGGTTTGTCCTCATCCTCGGCGCTACCTATCTGTACGATAGGACCGTAACGGCCTATCTTAACTGATACAGGCTTGCCCGATATGGGATCGGTACCCAGTATACGCTCGCCAACCTTGTGCTCATTCTTGAGTGTCATGGCGCTGTTTACGGCCGGGCTGAACTTGTCATAGAAGGTGCTGATCACGCTCTTCCACTGCTTGTCACCCTCGGCTATATCATCAAACTCCTTCTCCACCTGGGCGGTGAAGTTGTAGTTCATAATATCGGGGAAATACTCTATCAGGAAGTCATTTACCACCATACCTATGTCTGTAGGTACAAGCTTTGACTTCTCTGATCCGTAAACCTCAGTTACGGTCTGCTCCTTTATCTCACCGTTCTCCAGACGCAGCATGTCACACTCGCGCTTGCTGCCCTCTATATCCTCACGCAGCACATACTCACGCTGCTGGATGGTACCGATTGTAGGAGCGTATGTTGAAGGACGGCCTATGCCCAGCTCCTCCATCTTATGTACCAAAGCGGCCTCATTGAAACGCTGCGGATGCTGTGTGAAACGCTCAAATGCCGATATCTGGTTGAACTCCAGATTCTGGCCCTTCTTGAACTCCGGCAGGCCCTGTACCTCCTGTGAATCGGCCGAATCATCATCACGGCTCTCACGGTAAACACGCAGGAAACCGTCAAACTTGATCATCTCGCCGGTTACGGTGAACTCGCCGTCAATAGCGGGTGAAGTGATTGATACGGTGGTCTTCTCTATCTCGGCATCGGCCATCTGTGATGCGATGGTGCGCTTCCATATAAGCTCATAGAGACGTTTCTCAGGGGCTGTTCCGTCTATTGAGTGGTTCTCCATATAGGTAGGACGGATAGCCTCATGTGCCTCCTGTGCGCCTTTGGCTTTCTGGGTGTACTGACGGCTCTTTACATACTCGTCACCCATGGACTCGGATATCACCTTACGGCAGGAGTCTATGCAGAGGGTTGACAGGTTCACGGAGTCAGTACGCATGTATGTGATCTTACCGGACTCATACAGACGCTGTGCAAGCATCATGGTCTGCATTACGGTAAATCCGAACTTTCTGGTTGCCTCCTGCTGCATGGTCGATGTGGTGAACGGGGCTGCAGGCAGTTTCTTGAGCGGCTTGGTGGTAATGTCCTTTACCTTGAACTCTGCACCGTTGCACTTCTCAAGGAATGCATAGGCCTCTTTCTTGGTCTTGAATCGGCCGTTATACTCGGCGCGGACCTCACTGCCGCCTTCCAGACGGAATGTACCTACTACGCGGTATGAAGCCTCAGGGACAAAGTTCTTGATCTCACGCTCACGCTCTACTATAAGACGTACGGCAACAGACTGCACACGTCCGGCAGAGAGTGACGGCTTAACCTTACGCCACAGGATGGGTGACAGCTTGAAACCTACTATGCGGTCCAGGACACGGCGTGCCTGCTGGGCGTATACCAGGTTGGTATCAATGTCACGCGGGGTCTCAATGGCGTGGAGTATGGCGTTCTTGGTAATCTCGTGGAATACTATACGTTTGGTGTTCTCAGGCTTGAGTCCCAGGGTCTCAAACAGATGCCAGCTTATGGCCTCTCCCTCACGGTCCTCATCGGATGCCAGCCAGACCATCTGGGCTTTAGCGGCTGCGTCCTTGAGTTCGCTTACAACCTTCTTCTTATCGGTAGGGATCTCATATATGGGTTCAAACGTATCTATGTTTATGCTCAGGTCCTTTTTCTTGAGATCACAGATGTGTCCGTAACTTGACATTACCTTGTAATCCGGTCCCAAAAACTTCTCGATTGTCTTGGCCTTGGCCGGAGACTCAACAATTACCAGATTTTTCTGCATGATATTCTATTAATGGTTAAGCCCTAAGGGCGCGGCAAAAGTAGAACAAAAAACAGATATAGAAAAGGTGGAAAGAGATAAAATATTCACTCTTCCCACCTTATTAATTATAAATTAATAAAAAAAGCAAGCTGCAGCTGGAAGGGGGCCAAAGGGGACGGTTCTATTTGGCCCCAATTTCAAAAAAGGGGCCAAATAGAACCGTCCCCTTTGGCCCCCTTTGGCTCATTCAAAACCTGTAGGTGGCGCCTAAAAGTAAACTGGGTTTGATGGCGCGGTACCCTGCATAGTAATACCAGTCACCACCGGCAAGACGGCTGCCCGTAAGATAGAATGAGAGGTTGGGACGGAAATCATAGTCAACCGTAAGAGCCAGGTCATTGATCATGGGCATACGCTCACCTGCCTGCTTGCGGAATGTCATCATGCGGTAGGTAAGCATGGCGTCCAGTCCCGGCATTATGTTCACCTTACCGAACAGCGATCCTTCAAACACCGGCTTGAATGCCAGGTTTCCGGGCTTATAATGGCCTGTATATCCGTTGATTGTCATATCCATCTTAATCTGGGCGCGGTCTGCAAACTGCATATCGGCATCCACACGCAGATAGAATACATCCAGATCCTCCTGATCCAGCATTGATGAGACTATAAGGCTGTCGCTCACGGTCTGGAACAGCTCATCGGCAGTATGGCGGTAACCACCCTTTCCTGACAGAGTGAGCCATGTGCCCTGGCTGTATGATGCGCCAATCCATGCGTCAAACAGGGTATAGCCATCCTTAATGCGCTTGACCTCAGACCAGTAAGGTGATATGCCTGCAAGAGTACGCATGCTGTTGTCAACAATACCGCCGGTAACGCCCGATGTAAGCTTGACACTCTCATTCACATTGTATGTTGCGGTTACCATGGGTGACATAAGGAACTTGCAGCCGGCTCTGTTACGGAAATCCAGGTTGAGTCCCAGGTTGGCATCCAGGTTGCCCCATGAGTTCTTCCAGTAGGGAGTGATGGTGACTGCGGTAAAGTCCGAGTAGTTGCAACCGTACACGCCCTGCCAGTCATAAGCGGCACTCTTCTGGCGGTACTCCAGTCCGCCCGTACCTCCTATAACCGGGACAGGCATTGAAATTCCGGCCTCAATACGCAGCAGACGCTCACTGTTGTCCCTTTTTGTACCGGCCAGTTTCAAGCCGTTTCGTGACAGCCACTCCATTCCCAGGCTGGCATGCCACTCTACGCTGTCAATCTCTCCGGCACCCCATACTCCCAGGCTCTCACGGCCGGTGTTCTGCAACAGCTTGCTTATATCCTCCATGGCGGGAGTAAGGTCAGCACCTGGTCTGTAATTAAAATGAGAGTGACCGAGCGATGCATCGGCCCCAAGGGTGAACTGATCAAAACGGTGTGAGTAATCCACATCCACATCACCGTTCATCATCCTTGATTTCCACTTGCCGTCAGGCTTGGTAGCCCACGCATCCATCAGCCCGTAGACCTTGAGTTCATCACGGTCCGATATGCGCCAGTTAAAGTCCAACAGACCGTCATGCACATTCCTAAGGCCCCAGCCAAAGCGTACCAGTCCGCTGTAACGGGCATACTGAACGTCATCAGAACTCTCGGAGAACGCGCCCATGGGAGCACGCTGCAGGCTCTGCATGGGATTGGGCTCCGTAAGGTAGCTCACCTGAGCCGACTTACGCTCCGATACCGGTTTCTGCGGTACCGGCATTATCTTCTCTGTCTTGGTGACGGTGGGGTTATAAGCTCCCTCAATGGTCAGTGACCTGGAGGGGAGTCCGTCCTGTGCATATGCTGCAGTACAGCATACAGCACCCAATATTGCCAGTATAGTATTTCTCATAATAATATCAGTCAAGTCTGTCTTCAATCATCTGTGCTATATCATCACTCTCAGTATAGTTGGATTTAAGTGAAAGCAGGTATTGGCGTGCCTCCACATCCTTACCCTGTGACTTGTAGATGTCACTGAGCAGTATAAAGCTGCGGGCAAGCCAGTACATGTGCGGGGTGCCCTCCTTTATGAAATCCATCACCACCTTCTCGGCACCTGCCTGGTCACCGCTGTCAAACAGCAGCTGGGCAAGCAGGTAGTCAGCCTCAGCTCCATACTGTGAGCGGGTGTCCTTGGACAGATCCTCCAGCAGCCCACGGGCATCACTCCTATTGCTGCCACCCAGCAGAGCCTTGGCCTTGCGGTATTTCACCTCCGTAATTTGGTCGGCGGGAAGCTGTGCCTGCAGTGCCTTATCGGCATACATGAGTACCGCATCATCCTCCTCTATCTTTCCGGCGCTGCTTACTATGCAGTAGAGGCTGCGTCTCTGGCGGTCCACATTGGCGGTCTTGTCATACAGGCGGATATAGGTATCCATGGCTGTCTCCCAGTCACCCACAGACCAGGCCATTGATGCGGCATGATCCAGTGCGCTCTCCGAGAAACGGCTGTTCTCATGGGCAGCCACACGCATAAAGCTCTCATATGCGTTGTCATAGTCATTCTCCTCCTCAAGCAGCAGACCCTGATAATACCAGGCGTTCGCCACAAAGGCGCCGTTGGGGAACTGAGCGATATACTCCTTGAAACGGGCCTTGGCATCGGCCTTCTGACCACGGCTGAACAGACCCTCGGCTGCGGTGTACATGAGTGAATCACGCTCTGTAACTGCTATGGGCGCTGCACCCTGTATGTTCTGGGTATACTCTACATATGAGTTTACATCACCCTTCTCCACGTAGATGGACTTGAGGTCAACCAACGCCGTACGGGCCTCATCACTGCCGGGATAGTTGGCAATGACCTCCTTGTAGGCCTTGATGGCATCATCATAGCGGTCAGTCTGATAGTAGATGAGGGCCGTCTCGGCTGCGGCCTTACGTGCCAGGTCTGTTGACGGGAAATCACTTATTATGCGTCCGAACACCTTAACGGCCTGCTCCGGCTTGTCAGTCTGCTGGTAGGCGCGTCCCTGCTCATACAGGGCCGATGCCAGATAAGCCGACTCGGGATAACCCTCAACCAAGCGCTCCAGATCCTGAATCTTTCCGTTATAGTTTCGCTGCAGGCCGTTCACCAGGGCAATCTGGTAGAGTGCATAGTCACCCACTGAGCGGTTCAGGTTGATTGCCATGCTGTAGTACTCCTTGGCCTGGTCATACTGGCGGCGGTAGAACATGCAGTCCGCAGCACGCAGGCTTGCATCGGCCACGATATCACTGCCCAGTCCAGCACGTGACGATGCCTCTATCACATTCCTCATATAGCGGTATGACAGGTCATACTCCTTACGGTCAAACATCATGTAACCCATGGCGTAATTGGCCAGTCCGTTGCAGAGCGTAACCTTGTTCTGGGTGTATGCCAGATAACGCAGGTAGTCAGTCTCGGCACGTGACATATCGGACAGTCTGTAGAAAGCCTCACCGCGCCAGAACGTGGCCTCAAGAGCCAGGTCATGACCGTAACGGTCCAGCGCTATCACCTGGGTGAGCAGGTCCGGCACATTGTCATACTGTCCGGCAGCCATCAGGTCCATGGCCTTGTTGTAGAGCAGCTGCATCTTGGCTGCCAGTATCGAGGCTCCGGGGTTCTTGATCTTGTCTATCGATGCCAGCGCCACATCATAGCTGGTGGTGCTCATATAGACATCCACAAGGTAACTGCTTACCTGGTCGGCATATTTTGAACCGGGAAACTCATTGAGGAAACGCTCAAATGACGTGACGGACTCAGCAAACGGTGAGTATGACGTCTCATGGATTATCATGGCGTAGTTGTAAAGGGCCTGCTCCCTGACTGACGGATTGCCGGGCAGTGAAGCGGCACGCTCAAACCAGATACGGGCCAGGTTCTTGTCCTTCATCTCCAGTGCAGCCAGACCTATATGCAGGGCTGCGTTCTGTGCCATCTGGTCATCGGCATCGGCCACCTTTGAGAGGTTCTCAACGGCACCCTCCATGTCACCAGTGTTAAAGCAGGCCAGACCCAGCAGGTACATGTCATAGCGTGCATCGGCACTTATGCCTTGAGCCACGTAGCTTGTCAGCAGGTCGGCAGCCTGGGCATAGTCGCCACGGCGGTACCAGTACTCACCCAGTATGCGCTCGGCCTCGGCCTCAAGTATGGGATCCTCGCACTCGTCAACCATACGCTTGGCAGTCTCATAGGCTTGCTTATCGAATCCATTGATCTGCAGGAACATATCGGCCAGATAGAGCTCTGCCTCTTGGGCGTGGACAGAGTTCATAGAGTTGAGCAGGTACTCAAAGTCCTCTATTGCCGGATCGGTCTTTCCGTTCACATAATTCACATACGCCTTATAGAAAACTATGTCATCGTCCTCAGTGGGAGCATCTACCATACGCTCCAGTATGCTCAGCTGCAGGTAACCCTCCTGGGTGTGGCCGCAACGAATCAGCGATATGGCGTTATGGCGTACCAGACGGCTGCAGTCGCGTTCATCAAGCAGCAGCGGGTCACACTCGTCAAAGCACTCTATTGCCTCCTGATACTCATGGACCGAGAAGTGCGCCGACCCCATAAGAGCCAGCATCCTGTTGTTGTATATGGACTGCGGATACCTGCCCATGAACGTCTCAATGGCAGGCATAGCGGTAGTCAGGTCGCGCTCGGCGGCAATGACCACCTGCATGAACTCAATCTCCTCTGTCTTGACCGGGCTCTCCGATACGGCAACCTTAGCCCACTCATCCAGCACTGAGCCGGCAGCGCTGTAATCACCCTGACTGAACAGGGTACGGCACTCGTCCAGCAGACGTGACCCGGTATCGGTAAGACGTCCCTGGGCAGCCACATCCGTGCCAAGTCCTGCTGCCAGCAACAGGCAAGCGGGCACAATAAGTATCTTTCTCATTCTGTCAGAATTGTTTCTTAAACCACATATCCAGAGCGCGGTTCTCGGCAGCCTCCATGATTGCACGTTCACCGCGTCCCTTGTCATTGATGCCGCACAGGTGCAGCACCCCGTGAATGATCACTCTCATCAGTTCCTTATCCATAGACGTACGGAACTTGGAACTGTTACTCTCTACAGTGTCCAGACTTATGTACATGTCACCGCTCACAATACCCGGCTCACTGTAATCAAACGTAATGATATCGGTATAATAGTCATGTCCCAGGAACTGGTTGTTAACCTCAAGTATACGCTCGTCATTACAGAATATATAGTTCAGGTTACCCACCTTACGGCCGTCATAAGTGGCAGCCACGGCGGCAATCCAAGCCTTGACCGCCTTCTTGTCCAGACGGGGCAGCTTTACGTTTTCAGTTATGAACTCTATCATGATATCTGTTTGGTTATGCAAAGAAAAGATATGCCAGCAGTATGGCAGCCAGTATTCCGGCCAGGTCGGCCAGCAATCCGCAGCCCACAGCATAACGGGTATTCTTAATGTTCACGCTGCCAAAGTATACCGCCAGTATGTAGAAGGTGGTATCAGTGGAGCCCTGGAACAGACATGCCAGACGTCCGGTAAACGAATCGGCTCCGTATGTGGTCATGGCATCGATCATAAGGCCGCGTGCGCCTCCACCTGACAGCGGTTTCATGAACGCGGTAGGCAGGGCGCCTACAAACTGGCTGTCAAGTCCGCATTTCTGAACGCACCAGCCGATACCGTCCACCACTGCATCCATCGCTCCCGATGCACGGAACACGCCAATGCCCACCAGAATGGCTATCAGGTAGGGTATTATCTTGACAGCTGTGGTAAAGCCGTCCTTGGCTCCCTCCACAAACGCCTCATAAACGTTGATCTTGGCCTTTATACCCGATACTATGAACCCTATTATCACCAGCATCAGGATTATGTTGGCGGCGCTTGTTGATACCGGTCCTATCTTTACGGCAGGCAACTGTGAGAATCCCCAGATAATGAGCGCAACGATAAGGCTCAGTCCACCCACGAACGCAATCAGCACCTTGTCAAAACGTATCTTCTGCATCAGGCAGGTAACCAGCAGGCCCACCAGCGTTGAGAAGAATGTAGCCAGCAGTATGGGTATGAATACATCGGCCGGCTGTGCGGCACCCATCTGAGCGCGGTATACCAGCACGCTGACCGGTATTATGGTCAGGCCCGATGTGTTGAGCACCAGGAACATTATCATGGCGTCCGACGCCACCTCCTTCTTCTGGTTCAGCTCCTGCATACGCTCCATGGCCTTGAGTCCCATAGGGGTTGCGGCATTGTCCAGACCCAGCATATTGGCTGCAATGTTCATGAAAATATGGCCGTATGCCGGATCATTCTTGGGCAGTGAGGGGAACAGACGTGAGAACACAGGGCTCAGCCAGCGGGCAAAGGAACCCACCAGTCCGCCTTTCTCACCAATCTTCATAATACCCAGCCAGAGTGACAGCACTCCGGTCAGTCCAAGTGATATCTCAAAGCCCGTCTTGGCCGATGAGAAAGTAGAGTCCATTATATCCTGGAAAACACTTGCATCACCCATGCAGAGCCGTACCACAGCCACTGCAAATGCAATCAGAAAGAATGAAACCCAGATCCAGTTAAGTACCATACGCGTCCCTTGTTATTTGCGCGAAGATACCATTTTTTATGCGTACTGCGAGCACGCAAATGGGATATTATTCAAACTCCACCCGCAGTATCAGCAAATCGCCGTCTGACAGGGTGTTACGTGTCAGGTATCGGGTTATTTCCCGGTATAAGGAATCAAGCCTGTCGTCCAGTATTCCTGCATTGCATTTAAGCACATCGTAAAAACCTTTTGATATGCGGCAATAGACACTCTCTCCGTCGGAGTATGATGGAATGAGGTAATATATGATGTTTTGCCAGACATCAGAGGAACTCGCGGCCTGAGGATTCTCTTCAGAAAGGATAGTATTTGGTGGGAATGACCTGTACAATATCTTCTCTTGTTTGTCAAACAGGCATTTCTTTGTGCCTCTTGAGAAATACTCAAACATGAGGTAACGACCTGTCTCCGCCAGGCTGGAGAACCCGTATTCATAAACCTCCTTAGTCAGTTCAACAGCAAAATCCAGTGCATTCCTGTACTCACCCTCATATTTGCTGTACACGCTTGACGGGATGGGATTTACGGCCGCGAACTCAAATCTGGGGGTAAACGATCCGTTTGACAGCGAATAGATGGTATAGTCATGGGCCATGATAAACCTGAGCGAGTCCTTAAACACATATGATGTGGGGCTCAATCCAAAGGAAGCAGAGTTGTACTTGAAGAACTCATCCAACTCCAGATAGCTGTCTGTCTTTTTAAGGTCCTTATCATACACGCTTACATAATAATCCTGGAATATGGAGAGTGCAACAAAACTATCCCCCACTCTGTAAACATAGTCAGGACCATCATCAAAGGTCCATTTAGAGACATATTTGCCGTTACTGTCATAAGCTATGAGGTTACCTTCAGCATCATCAAAACAGTAAACCTTATCATCCACCGCGAAAACGTTCTCAACACCGTACAACTCGCCCGGGCCACGTCCCTCGATTGAACGGTCAACCACCTTCTTGCCGCTCTTGTCATACATAAGCAGGCGCTTGCCGTGTCTGTGTACAAATGCATAACGGTCTGTAGATTTGGTCATCATACTCTGGTTTATGAATGACCATGATACATCCGTATCAAGGTTCACCAATGATATGGATTTGATTTTCTGTTCCACAGGACCGGAGTCCGTGCTCAAATCAATACGGTCCACACCAGCTGTAGATTCAACACTCTTTTGGCCGCATGCCGCAAACAGGAGTGACATTGCCAGAAGCAACTCTTTTCTTTTCATTTCTTTCTATTATTCAACGGTTATGACTGCCGATGTGGTGGTAGCGCGGAAAGCGGGAGCGTAGAGGCACTGCATCACGGCGTTTCCTACAGTGAACCGGCCCGGTTTCTGTACGTTAACCTCATACTCGATCACGTAACTGCCCTTGCTCAAGCGGTCAATATAGAACACCGTACGGGTATTGCCCGGAGCAGCATAATAACCTATGTCATCACGCCAGTTGTAGATGTATCCGGCTCTGGTGCTTACAGGCTCCACTGCCGCAGCACGCATATCGGACAGCTGCAGGTACTCCAGGTTACGGTCTGTGGTAAGTTCAAACTGAACCTTAAGCAGGTCTCCCACATGCAGTCTTGTGCCGGCCTTGACCTCCTCCAGACGGTCTCCCTCTGAGCCGCGTATTACACGCCAGATGGTACGCTTAAGCTGCATTCCGTTCTCAGAGTGCTCAACCTTGTCCAGATCCTCGGTAAACGAGCGGTAAACGGCACCCCAGCTTATGCCCGGAGTCTTGCTCTCAACCCTGATATCGGCCTTGTCACGGCTTATGGGACCGTCCCAGGTCCTGGTGGTGTAACCCGCCGTGGTCTTTGAATCCGATGCACGCAGCGCATCCTTTCCTACATATATCGTAATGTCCGGATCAGACTCCAGCTGCACATCGGACCCCGTAGCCATAAGTGCCACCACTGCGGCGGCTGTTGCGGCCGATGAGCACCAACCGGTGGTCTGACGCTGTTTGAGCAGCCAACGGGCAGCCTCCACAGCCTGTGTCTTGTTTCCCGTAGCTAGCAGGGTACGGATAATGAGCGACTGAGTCTCAATGGGAGCCTCATGCCACAGCAGTCCGCCCTCATTGTCACGCCAGTAACGGCCCATCTCATCGCTGTAGAGAGAGCGCTCCAGCAGTGTGGCGGCTATATGCTGAGCCTGCTCATTCTTGCCCTCACGTGACATAAGCAGAGCCAGTTGTGCACGGAAATAGAGGTTCAGGTCATAGGTCTCCTTTTTATCGGCCAGACTCATGTAATAGTTGTAGCTCTCACGGGTTTTTGCGCTGAACTTATAATCCCTGAAATATGAACGCATCATGAGATAGCTCAGTTCACTGTAACCCAGGGACTCGGGCTTGTGCTCTACATTATAGAGTTCGTAGAAGTATCCGTCCATAAAGACAAGAGCCCTCTGTATAGCCTCTTCCATCTGGGATGTGACATCCAGTATGTTGTTCTCAATAAGCAGGCCCAATCCCTGAAGTATCTCATCAGTGACATGAACGCTTGATGATCCGTCCTCTATCCAGGGCCAGCCGCCGTCAGCTATCTGGGTATCCATCAGCTTTGTGATGGCCTTCTCAATGGCCTCTGCAGTCGCATCGTCGGCCAACGCGGTTGCCAGATTACGCAAACGGTCACGCTCACTGTTGCTGTTAAACAGCCACGGGGTCTCCTCAAGCAACGTGCCGGTCAGTTTCTGATTCTTTTCAAGCTGTGTCTGCCACTCCGATGCGGGCAGTGCGGCCCACTCGGCAAGCATCTCACGTATTGCCGGGTAACGGGAGCTTAGATCCTGTGATATTGCGGCTCCCATAAGGCTGTGCATGAGGCGCAGGTTACTGGGATCATCCACACGTATCATTGAAGGCAGAGCCTGGATTGCATACCAAATAGGCATGGAGCTGTACTCAAGGGTCAGCTGCTCATCGGCCATTGTGGTGGAACGGGGCTTGTCAAGTTCTGCAAAACGGAAGGTACGGGTCTCATCACCGTTGTTGAACAGTGAGAGCGCCTGGGTTACCTGCGTGCGGTTGGAGAGCACGGGGATGGTCTCTTCCATTCCGTCACTGTGACCCTTGGTAGTGGCAGTGAGCCTGTAAGTCACCGCTGTAAGTCCGGCAGGCACCTTTACGGTAAATGACGTGCCTGTGCTGCCACCGGCAGGTATGGAGACATTCTTCTTTAATGCACCCTCAATTATACCCAGGGCGTTGTCGGTTACGGCGTCGGTGAAAGTGAGTATGACATCGGCCTTGACCGCCTGGTCAGTAAGGTTGCTCACCTTGACCGTGAACTCCATACGGTCACCCTGACGCAGGAATCTGGGAGCGGCAGGCTCAACCATTATCTTCTTGCGGGTAACCATAGTGGTGTCTATGCGGCAGGAACTGAGTGAGTCAGTGAATGCTATGCCCTGAATCTTCCACTCGGTAAGCAGCTGCGGTGCGCGGAAACGGTATGTGGCAGCTCCGGTAGAGTCTGTAACCATATACCCGAACAAGCCTGTGGGATTAAGGTCGGAACGTATACTTACGGATTCCTCTTCCCCATTCTTTATTCTGACAGTTACAGCCTGAATGGGTTCTTCGGCCAGCATCATATCCGACATACCGCCTACACTGCCCTGGATGGAATTATCGGACCCCATCACCTCCAGGTCAAGTACTGTCGCCTCCAGTCCGTCATCTATTCCGGTCTGACGGTATGCGTCTGAACCCTTCGGGTACGGCTTGACTTTTCTTATCATATCCGCCGTCAGTTCCACCAGACTCATCTCTCTCTTGGGATTATAGCGGAACGGATCTATAAGAGTTCCCGTAACGGCACGTTTACCCTTGTATTCATATTCCTTTCCGAATGAGTGATCCCACGGATTATACTGATTGAAATAGATATATCTGTTTTCCAGCATGAACGAATGTCTGATATATGTCGATCCGAACGGCTGGAACTGAATGCGGTTCAATCCGTAAACATCCAGCGCACGGTCATACATATCAACCATTACGGCAGCCTGGACCGGATTGCCCTGCCAGTCAGTGACACGGATCTTCCACTCCTCATCCGTATCAGGCTCCAGCTCGCTGCGGAATGTCTCCAGCTCCATCTTGAGCTGACGTTTCCTGTCAGGAACCTCAAACTCATATCTGGCATTGGTCACGACTCCTTCATACAGTATGCAGGTGATGACAACGAACTCTCCTATCAGTTCATCCGTTACCGGAATCTCAATGGTCTGCTGGCGGCCGTCACTTACCAGCATGCCCTGGTCATACAGACCGTATTTGCTGGCAACCTGATAGTGGATTACCGCACCCTTATGGTTGCTGCCCAGTCTGATTCTTGCCGTATCGCCTGGCTCAACCTTACTGCCACCTGCCTGGAAACCCCATAACAGTCTGTTCTGCGGTACAAATCCGTAATCATCCTCTCGGCACAAGACGAACTCGGCGGTCTCCTCATCACAGCCCTCAGCGTTTGCCGTTACGCGATAGACACCTGACTGCAGACCGTCAAGAATCAGTTTTGATGATTCCCAGTCATCCCTGTCATACGGAACCACGCCCTCAAAGATGACCTTCTCAATTACATCATCACCCTTAAAGTCAAAGTCATAACGCTGGAAACGCTCCTTAAGGTTCTGGTTATCGGCACTTGCCTGCAGTTCCTTTACGGTCTTGTTATAGTGTTCATCCTTAAGGATCTCAAACGGAAGCGGCAATCCGGGAGTCTCAAGCCAGCTAAGCCTGCTCACCTTGACGTTAATGCGTGCCGATGACTGCCCATTGTTATTATCAACACTGAAATGGAATTCATGCTCACCATTACTGTTCAGGATACCCTTGCCTGACGATATATCGATGTAACGTTCCGGTTTCTGATCGGCATAGAACCTGATCTGAGCCTCATGCGTCTCACCGTTGATATCGGTGACGGATACCGTTACCTGGGGCCGGCAGTTGTTTTCAATCATCCACTCTGACGGTACAGTGACATTGAAACTGAATGAGCCGTCAGGTGCTGTATGAACCTCTCCCGCTCCTATCCTTATATAACCCCTGTCATCAGGAATGCAGAACGGGTGACATATATATGAACTTACGCCGGCATACCACCTTACGGTTGCCCCGTCCAAAGGTACTCCGGTATATGAATTGACTTTACCTGTAATGGTGACAGGCTTATCATATATTACCTCATCATAGCAATTATTGAGTCTTACCTCAAATTTGGGCTGACGGAAAGACTCCACGTTGATACTTACATGCCCGTAGACGTCAAACTCATCTGCAATTTCATCATTATACACGTCTATGTCATATCGGCCGGGCCTGCAGTTGGCGGGTATCCTGAAAGAACCCGTGAAAACGCCCATACTGTCAGTGACAAGGGAGTCAACGCCCTCTTCCTCGCTCTCGGCTGCTTCAAATTCGGCCACAAGCTTTACTCCGGCCAGGACGTGACCCTTCTCTCCGTCCTTGGAATAGACCACACCGCTGTATTGGATCATATCTCCGGGCAGATATGTGTATCGGTCAGTATAGACCTTGGCAAACTCACGGCGTGGCATATCGCTTATCCAGGGGATGTTGAATGTCTCGTTACCCTTGTTTCCCTGTGCCTCAAGCTCAATACGGTAACGGTCATTTTTCATACCCTCAATCCTGATTGAACCGTCAGCTCCGGTAATGCCGCTTGTAACCATCCTTACCTGCTCATCCTGGTTGTTGATTTTCCAAACGGAGTATTTGCAGTCCGGGACCGGCTTGCCGGTACGGGTATTCACGGCAACTCCGCAGAGCGTGCCGTTATCCTGTACCATTTTCATGAACCTAATGCCGTTGCACTCCAGATACTGGTATGATATGCAGTCTCCGCTGTTAAAGTACGGACCTGTGGACGCCATAAGATAGTAGCAGCCCTGCATTACGGGTGACATGCCGAATATGGCGTTATGCTGCAGATAATCACCCGGATCATTCAGGCTCATGCTCCACTCCACAACCGCATTGCATTGATTGAGTTGTGACAACAGGGTTACCTCATCAATAATATTGTTCAGCTTGCCGGGAACCTCAACTATCTTAAAGTAGACGGTCTTGACATTGGTATAATACAAGCGGGCTATATTGCGCTCTCCCGGCAGGAGGTCCTGCTTGAGTTCTATCCCTACTTTCTTTTGCTCAATCAAATCCTTGATGCCCATGCACTCATACGCACCCTCGCTCTTGGGCCATTTATTCTGGGCGGCAATGCAGATGTCACGGGCCTGACGCTGTAGGATCTGTGCCTTTTCATCGGACAATCGATAGATGTTGTCCTCAATCTTAGAGGCTGCCATACTGTAAAGCATGGTGCTGAACTTGACCTTCTTTGAATAGGACTCTGCAAGCGCAACCGTTCCCTTGAGCCACTCCTCATCATTACGGTTCCACTCATCGTCTGTGTCCAGGTAATCATCAAGCACACTCATTCGCCTTATGTCAATGGTACAGCGGATATCGGGTTTGGCTCCGTAATTATGCTGTATAAGACGCCTCAGCACATAGAACTGCCACAGGTCCGGATCATCAGGAGTAAGGTGACGGGTAGCCTCAAGATAATCCTGCATGGTGCCGTAAAGGCGGGGGTCATCAAAGAAAGACCTCTTGCCCAATGTCAGGTCTTTGTCCGTTATGACCACCATAGCGTTGTCCATAAGCATATCCACCAGCATGGGACGCAGTTTCTGACCGGCCTTGTTTCCACCCGGGAAAAACTCCAGGTAGTATCCTGATGCCACATCACCCGCCAGATTTATGGACTGGTCCAGATGATAACAGATGGTATCACATATCATCTTAGGTGTCCAGTGCTCCAAGGGCGGATTTACCTCATCGGTAGATATATTGTAATTGCTGCCATAGCTGTTCCAATTCTTATACTTCATGTATCCCTTAGCCAGGAAAGCATGGCAGATGGCCTTATGTTCCTTTACCTTGAGTTTGGGAAGGAGTGTCTTGAACAGTTCTATTCCCGATTTGATGCAGTCCTCACTATATGTCTGCTCCATCTGGGTAAGATAAGCGGCACTCTTGAGCATCTCACGGCCGTTATTGTCCTTGGCCGCCATATCCCAGATGTTATTGATCTCTTTTGCAGCACTCTCCGGAAGGTCCTTTTTAACAAACTTGTCCACCTTCTTCCAGGCGCGTGAATACTTATCCGCGCTGGCAGTCGCAGTAGTCAGTGTCATAATGATAATCAGAAACGATATTCTCAAAAGGTATCTCATAAGCTCTCTGTTTTAAAATTGTATCTCTTTAAGGTTTTTGGATATAAAACCCAAAAAGAGACCAAATGCGTCCCCGTACGCCGAAATATTTACTCAAACAAGCCGCCCGGCATGGACTCGTAACGTGAACGGCCCAGATGCTTGTATGCCAGGTCTGTCACCTCACGGCCGCGGGGAGTACGCTTAAGGAATCCCTCCTGGATAAGGAACGGCTCATATACATCCTCTATGGTACCGGCATCCTCACTCAGAGCGGTTGCAATGGTACCCAGACCTACCGGACCACCCTTGAACTTGTCAATGATGGTGGTAAGGATGCGGTTGTCAATCTCATCCAGTCCGTATTTGTCTATGTTGAGCGCCTCAAGGGCGATATTGGCTATTGAGAGAGTTATGCGCCCTGATCCCTTGACCTGTGCAAAGTCACGCACACGGCGCAGCAGGGCATTGGCTATACGGGGCGTTCCGCGGCTGCGACCCGCTATCTCAGCGGCAGCATCCACGTCACAAGGTATGCCCAGAATGCCGGCAGAACGGAGTATGATTTTCTGCAATGTCTTAGCATCGTAATACTCCAGATGCATGTTTATTCCGAATCGGGCACGGAGCGGTGCCGTAAGCAGACCGCTACGGGTTGTGGCACCTATCAGTGTAAACGGATTAAGGTCTATCTGTATGCTTCGGGCGCTGGGACCCTTGTCTATCATGATGTCTATGCGGTAATCCTCCATGGCCGAGTAGAGATACTCCTCAACCACGGGCGACAGACGGTGAATCTCATCGATAAAAAGCACATCCTTGGGTTCAAGCGATGTAAGGATACCTGCCAGGTCACCCGGCTTGTCCAGCACGGGGCCCGATGTGATCTTAAAGCCCACACCCAGCTCATTGGCAATGATGTTGCTCAGGGTTGTCTTACCCAGTCCGGGAGGGCCGTGCAGCAACGTATGGTCAAGTGACTCGCCACGCTGGCGGGCCGCCTCGACAAAGACGCGCAGGTTATCCACGACCTTGCCCTGTCCGGCAAAATCGTCAAACCGCAGCGGCCTCAGAGCATTATCAAACTCCTTGTCGCTTACCATCTGCTGCTGTCTAATATCAAACTCTTCCATCTTGCACCCGGGGACTGTCCCCTTTGGTCACCTGAAAATATCAAAATTAGTCACAAAGTCCGGCACGTGCCAAAGGGGACTGTCCCCATTGTCTCAAATCGTGTCAAACTTTTCCACCAGCTCGTCAGCACCAACCAAGCTCTGCTCCCCGCTCTCCATATTCTTGAGAGTCACCTTGCCCTGAGCCAGTTCGTCACTTCCAACAATAGCCACATACGGCACCGCCCCCGCATTAGCATAAGACATCTGCTTCTTCATCTTAGCTGCATCAGGATAGATCTCGGCAGGAACCCCCGCCTTGCGCAACTGTGTAAGCAGTCCCATGCAGAACTGAGCCTCCTGCTCTCCAAGATTCAGGAACAGCACCTTTACGCCGCCCTGTGCCTCCTTGGGATAGAGGTCCAGCTGAGTCAGCACGTCATAGATACGGTCAGCACCGAATGATATGCCCACACCGCTCACTCCGGGAAGTCCGAATATGCCGGTAAGGTTATCATAACGTCCGCCACCGCTTATGGAGCCTATCTCAACATCCAGAGCCTTTACCTCAAAGATTGCTCCGGTATAGTAGTTAAGACCACGCGCCAGGGTAAGGTCAAGCTCCAGCTGGTTCTTAAGTCCCAGCTTGGTTGCACCGTCCAGAATGAAACGGCACTCCTCCACACCCTTAAGACCGGTCTCGCTGCCGGCCAGCACAGTGGCAATGGTGTCAAGTTTATCGCTGTTGCTTCCGGTCAGCTTGATGATGGGCTGCAGTTTGTCAATGGCATCCTGCGGCAGACCCTTATTGGCCAACTCGGCATTCACTCCGTCAAGACCTATCTTGTCCAGCTTGTCAATGGCAACGGTTATATCCACAATCTTATCGGATTGACCGATGGATTCAGCTATTCCGGCCAGGATCTTGCGGTTGTTCAGCTTGATTGCCACGCGTACGCCGAACTTGCTGAACACCATGTCTATCATCTGGATCAGCTCAATCTCATAGAGCAGCGAGTCACTGCCTACCACATCGGCATCACACTGGTAGAACTCACGGTAACGACCCTTCTGGGGGCGGTCAGCACGCCATACCGGCTGTATCTGGAAACGCTTGAACGGGAACTGCAGCTCCTCACGGTGCATCACCACAAAACGGGCAAACGGAACGGTGAGGTCATAACGGAGTCCCTTCTCGCAGAACTTGGATGCCAGCTTAAGGCTGTTGCGTGACAGCAGTTCCTCATCGGTCAAACCACTCATGTAGTCACCTGAGTTCTGGATCTTGAACAGGAGCTTGTCACCCTCCTCGCCATACTTGCCCATCAGGGTGGAGAGGTTCTCCATGGAGGGGGTCTCTATCTGGCTGTATCCGAACAGACGGAATACACTGCGGATTGTATCAAAGATATAGTTACGGCGCGCCATCTCCACCGGAGTGAAGTCACGCGTGCCTTTGGGAATTGACGGTTTCATTGTATCAGCGTCTTCTTGATGAATAAATCATTATGTAGTAAATGAGTGTGCCCAGCGAACTTACTGCTGCTACCACGTAAGTGTATGCGGCAGCCTTGAGCGCTTCACGGGCTCCATCCATGGTGTCACGTCCGGCAACCGATGATTTCTGCAGCCATGCAAGGGCGCGGCTGCTGGCATCGATCTCAACCGGTAGGGTTACAAAGCTGAACAGGGTGGTCATACCGAACAGCACTATGCCGGCCAGCATCAGTGCAGGGAACGCCTCAATCATGAATATGCCCAGTATCAGCACCCAGGTTACAATCTGTGATGAGAACTGCACCACGGGAACCAGTGCGGTACGCAGCTTAACCGGTGCATAACCGGCGGCATGCTGTACGGCGTGACCGCATTCATGCGCGGCCACTGCAGCTGCCATTATGCTCCTGCCGTAATAGACATCCCTGCTCAGATTCACCGTACCGTCCACCGGATTGTAGTGGTCTGTGAGTTTGCCCTCAATGCAGGTCACCTTCACGTCACGGATTCCGTGGCTCTGGAGCATACGGCATGCAACCTCATACCCGGTACTGCCGTCATGGGTAGGAACCTGCGAGTATTTGTTGAACTTGCGCTTAAGGTTTCCCTGCACAGAGAAACTCAGGATGGCTATCACAATGAACAGCACCCAGTAGAATGCGTAGGGAGATATTGTAGCGCCTGTGGTTGGATCCATTATTCGCGAACGATTGTCTGGTTACGGTCAGGACCAACTGACACAATGCTTACGGGAGTCTCAAGGAACTCTTCCAGGAATGAGATGTAGTTGTTGAACTCCTCGGGGAACTCATCCTCATCATGAACCTTGGTCAGGTCTGTCTTCCAACCCGGCAGCTCCTCATATACGGGCTCTACACCCTCGCAGTCAAACGGGAACTCATCGGTCTGGGTTCCGTCGGGCAGCTTGTAAGCTACGCAAGCCTTGATGGTGGGGAATACGTCAAGCACGTCACTCTTCATCAGGATCAGGTTTGTAACACCGTTCAGGCGAACTGCATAACGCAGGGCAACCAGGTCAACCCAACCGCAGCGGCGGCGACGGCCGGTTACGGCACCGAACTCCTGACCGCGGTCAGAGAGCTTCTCGCCATCGGCATCAAACAGCTCTGTGGGGAACGGACCGCTACCTACGCGTGTGCAATAGGCTTTCATGATTCCGTAAACCTTACCGATGTTACGCGGAGCAACACCCAGACCGGTGCAGGCACCTGCGCAGATGGTGTTTGATGATGTTACGAACGGATATGAACCAAAGTCTATGTCAAGCATTGTACCCTGGGCACCCTCGCACAGGATGGTCTTGCCCTCACGCAGAAGGTTGGCCACAAAGTGCTCGCTGTCCACGAACTTGAACTGTTTCATATACTCGATGCCCTCACGCCATGCCTTCTCAAGCGGAGCCAGGTCATACTCAAAGTTCAGGCTCTTGAGAGTGCGCTCATGAGCTGCACGTGCGGCTGCATAACGCTCCTCAAAGTCAGGACGCAGCAGGTCACCTACACGTACGCCTGTACGGGCCACCTTGTCAGTGTATGTGGGGCCGATGCCACGACCTGTGGTACCAACCTTGTTGGATCCCTTTGATGCCTCAAGGGCACTGTCCATAAGACGGTGTGTAGGCAGGATCAGATGTGCCTTCTTGGATATGAGCAGACGGCTCTTAAGGTCTATGCCGGCAGCCTCGAGTGCCTCGGCCTCAGCCTTGAAAAGGGCTGCATCCAGAACCATTCCGTTACCAATGATGTTCTGCTTGTTACCCTGGAATACACCTGAAGGGATGGACTTGAGCACGAACTTCTTGTTATCAAAGATAAGTGTATGGCCGGCGTTGGGACCACCCTGGAAACGGGCTACAACATCATAACGCGGAGTCAGCACATCCACTACCTTACCCTTGCCTTCATCACCCCACTGCAATCCCAGCAGGACATCAATCTTTTCTGTTTTCATTTCTTGTCTTTATCTTTTTTGTTCAATCTATTCTGTTTTCTCTTTATGGCCGCCGAGCACTTGCTGCACAACCCGTACACGGTAAGTGACCAGCCCGCCATGGTAAACCTGCGCTTGCGCATGCTCTCAATCTGACGGCGTACCCCATCATCGGTGACATCGGTCACACTGCCGCAGCTTGTGCAGGTAAGCCTTATGCTGCTTCTGTTTTTCCAGCACTTCTCATACCGGACCAGACCGCTAAGGCATATCTTTCTAACCAAACCGGCATCCTCAAGCAGCCCCAGGCCGTTGTATACCGTAGCGCGGCATACCCTGAAATTCTGCCGGGATTCCATTATCTCCTGGAGTGACTCGGGAGTGAACGGGCCATCGGTCTGCAACACGGCATCCAGAACTGCCCGGCGCTCGGGAGTGTTCCTGAGATTCTGCAGACGCAAATGCTCTGCCAGCATCTCACGCATCTCCTGGTTCCTGTCACTCATTCCTCCGTAACAAATCCCAGTGCGGTCCTGGCCGCCTGGGCACACATCAGGTCAGAACCGTTGATGGCGGCCTGAGCCTGGTCTTTCAACTCCTGAACGTAACGCGGGCCCATCTCACGCCCTGCACGCAGCATATGAGCCAGCGTGAGGAAACCGCAATATCGGGCCATATTGTTATCCGAAGCTATCCAGCGGAAAGCCGCCTCCGATGCTCCGTTCATCCGGCTGAACAGGTACATGCTGCATACCTCAGCCAGGTCAGGATACTTAATCTGTTCTATCCAGAGGTCTGCCAGATCCGGCTGGAACTGGTTCTCAGGATATATAAGCGCCGCAAGAATCCTGCACTCGCGGATATCCTCTTTCCAGAGAGCAACCGCAAGTTCAGGATCTTTACCCTGCTCTGATGCTATCTGTTTAAGTCCCGGCAGTCCTACGCCGAAATTAAGCTTATAACCCATGCCGGCCTCCCTCATGTCTGCAGAGGCTATGCCGTTCATGTTAAGTCTCAGTTTCTGCTTAATCTCTAGAATACTTTCCCGGGTTGTCATTATAGTTCAGTGGCGTCTAAAAAGTTTATTTGGCGAGATGGCGTTTCTTGAACTGATGAGGGGCCTCGCCCTTCTCCTTGAAGAATGCCGCATAGAACGACTGACGGTTTGAAAAACCTGACATCGCTCCTATCTCTTCCATTGTCTTGTCCAGGTAACGCTTGTCAGTGAGGTAATGCACTGCGTCGCGTACTCTGAATTCATTCACCAGACTGGAATAGTTCATTCCGAATCTTGAATTGATCACGGCCGAAAGGTATCTGGGGTTAGTATTCAGATCCTCGGCCAGCTGCTTTGCGGAGTAATCCGGATCGCGGTACTTCTTCTGTGCCACCACGATTGTCAGGATACCGTCATACAGCTCATCTGCAAGTTCTGCACGGATAAGGCCCCTGTAACCAGCTTCCTTTTCGGCCTTTTCCCTGATTTTGTAAGGCTTAGTGTTAGTTTCCATAATGTAAATTTACGTCACAAAATAAATGATTTTCCCGCTAAGTACGCACGCGCAAACGTCAATATTATTTAAAAAAGACGCAACGGCCCGAACATGACATCCAAACCATGGAATTTTTGTAATTTTGGCGTCAATACACCTACCCCCGGAATGATAGACCAGCTCACAATAGAGAAGATTCTGGATGCCGCCAACATTGTTGATGTGGTATCGGAATTCGTGACCCTGCGCCGCCGCGGAGTCAACTTCGTGGGCCTGTGTCCGTTCCATAATGAGAAGACCCCATCGTTCTACGTGTCCCCTTCCAAGGGAATATGCAAGTGTTTCAGCTGCGGCAAGGGTGGCAACGTAATACACTTTCTCATGGAACACGAGCAGATGTCATATTGGGATGCTGCCAAATGGCTTGCCCGCAAATACGGTGTACCATATAACGAACGTGAACTCACAGAGAGTGAGAAAGCCCTTCAAAACGAGCGTGAATCCATGTTCATCACCAATCAGTTTGCGCTGGATTTCTTTAAGGATGCCCTGCTCAACACTGACAAGGGCCGTGCCATAGGTCTGGCCTATTTCCGTAAGCGCGGGTTCCGTGATGACATACTTGAAAAGTTCCATCTGGGTTACTGTCCCGATGAGCCCGATGCGCTGGCACGTGCCGCTCTGGCCAAGGGATACACACGAGAGAATCTGATCAAGACCGGTCTCTGCTACGAGCGTGAAAACGACGGACAACTGCGTGACCGGTTCCATGGCCGAGTAATATTCCCCGTCCACTCCATTGCAGGCAAGGTGGTTGCGTTTGGAGGCCGCATAATGAGTGCCGAGTCCAAGGTAGCCAAATACGTGAACTCACCTGAGTCCGTGATCTACTCCAAGAGCCGTGAGCTCTACGGACTCTATCAGGCCAAGCAGGCCATTGTCCGCAAGGACCGCTGTTTCCTGGTCGAGGGTTATGCCGATGTGATATCAATGTTCCAGAGCGGAGTGGAGAACGTTGTAGCGTCCAGCGGCACATCACTCACACCCGGCCAGATACGTCTGATACACCGTTTCACCAATAACATAACCGTGCTTTATGACGGTGACAAGGCCGGCATCAAAGCCTCACTGCGCGGCATAGACATGCTGCTGGCCGAGGGTATGAACGTAAAGGTCCTGCTCCTGCCCGACGGCGAGGACCCCGACAGCTTTGCCCAGGGCCGCGGAGCCACCGCGTTCCAGCAGTACATTGACACCCATCAGGTGGATTTCATCCGCTTCAAGGTGAACCTGCTTATGGAGGATGCGGCCGATGACCCATACAGCCGCAGCGAGCTTATCAAGAGCATCACACAGAGCATATCGGTCATACAGGATCCCATTGTAAGGTCCGTTTACATTACCGAGTGCAGCCAGATAATGAAAATTGATGAGCGTCTGCTCATTAACGATGTGAACAACCGCCAGCGCGAGCAGGCACAGGCAGTCCCACAGCCTCAGCGTCCCGCCCAACCGGCCGATGAAAACGGCCAGGAGCAGGAGCCCCAGGCAGCAGAGTCAGAGAATCCGGACGCTCCGGTTGAATCTGCACCACAGCCGGAGTTATCGGCCGAGGACAAACTGCGTCAGGATATCCGCGCACTCAAACGTGAGGGATTTGGCCCCATGATGGATAAGGAGCGCCTGCTGTCACAGCTCATAGTAAGATACGGCGGCAAGGTGATGTGCACCTACCAGGATGAGGAGGGCCAGGAACAGGATATGACCGTAGGGCAGTTCATTGTAGGCTCACTGCAGAATGACGGACTTGAGTTCCGCCATCCCGTCTACAAGCGTTTTGTAGAGATTATGGCCGAACATCTTGAGGATAAGGACTTTAATTCACAGAAGTTCTTCATGTCCCACCCCGAGACATTCGTAAGTCTCACCGCCGCCAGCCTCATGGAGGAGCGCTACCAGCTAAGCACGATATTCAAGGACAGCAAACCCGCAGATGATGAGACCCAGCTGCTCAAACTTACCCGCCACATCATGGCCGATTACCAGATGGAGGTGGTAAGGTTGGAGATAAAGCAGGTTGAGAAAGAGATCCAGGAGGCTCAGGCCGGGGATCTGGCGGAGTTGCAGAGCAGATACCAGCAGTTGATTGGGGCCCGGGCTCAGCTGTCTAAGGAGCTGGGGGAGCGGATAATTAATCTTTAGGGGCACGCACGGGAAAACGTATTTATGTTTGGAAAGATCCAGCAGTTGAAACTGCTGGCTACCCCTATTATGTGCCTAACGGCACAGATTATGCCGTAGGCATTACATATGGGTAGCAAGCCGTTTTAACGGCTGGGTTATTGGGGTACATACCATTTATTCCAATGCCGTAGGCATGGGATAAGGGTAGCCAGCCGTTTTAACGGCTGGGTTACAGATGTACACACCATTTATTCCAATGCCGTAGGAATGGGATAAGGGTAGCCAGCCATTTCAATGGCTGGATTGGATATGAATTGTATGGAAAATTATTTGCGAGAGATGAGATTCATGAACTCCTCGCGGGTCTTGGCCTGGTTGAATGCTCCGGTAAAATCAGATGTGGTTGTAACGGAGTTCTGCTTCTCCACGCCGCGCATCTGCATGCACATATGGCTGGCCTCTATGACAACCATTACGCCAAGCGGCTGCAGGGTATTCTGGATGCAATCCTTGATCTGTGATGTCATGCGCTCCTGAACCTGGAGACGGCGTGCAAATACATCTACCACGCGGGCAATCTTGCTCAGTCCGGTAATGTAACCGTTGGGGATATAAGCCACATGAGCCTTACCGTAGAACGGCAGCATATGGTGCTCACAGAGTGAGTAAAAGTCAATATCTTTTACTATCACCATCTGTCTGTAATCCTCCTTGAACATGGCAGATTTAAGTATTGCGGCAGGGTCCATCTCATAACCGCTGGTAAAATCCAGCAGAGTCTTGGCCACACGCAGCGGGGTGCGCACCAGGCCCTCACGGCCTGCATCGGGCTCTATAAGTTTAAGAATCTCCTCGTAGTGATGCTTGAGCGCAAGGAATTTCTCCGAGTTCTCATCGGAGTATGGTATCAGTGAACTCATAACGGAATGGTAATCTCCTGATTACGTAAAATGATCATGCCCTTGTAAGGCGTTTCTTTTCTAAGTTTGCGCAGGGTCTCGTAGGCCTCCTCATAATAGAGGAAATCGCCCACTGTGCAACGCCAGCGCGGGTTGCGGAATTCGGTGTGTACCGGCAGGTCAGGATAGTGTGAGCGGATGTACTTATCCACCTCATTTGCCCTCTCTTTCGATGCACGTGTGTTGTTTCCGGCAAAGACCTGGACACGGTATCCGATGGCTTTTATCTTGGTACCTGACTGAACCTGAGATACCTTACCGATAAGACTGTCCAGACGCACATCACGCTCGATGCGTATCTGACCCTTGCCCGGTATATCCCTCTCCAGCTCCTGGACCAGCGTCGTTTGGGCGCTGGCCAGAGCCGTAAAGAGAACCATATAAAACAACAATACGGTTTTTCGCATAATAAATTGTTTTATGGATTTAATCCTATTTTCGGATGATGGTTTTACCGTTTTGTAGGGAGTAATGGGGTCCATTATGACCGAGAAACGGTGAAACCAGCGCCGAAAAGAGGGTGAAATCTTACTTCTTCCAAGCGTCTATGATGCCCTTAAAGTCAGCGACTTTCAGAGAAGCGCCGCCAATCAAGCCACCATCGATGTCAACCTTTGAGAACAGCTCAGGAGCGTTTGAAGCCTTGCATGAGCCACCGTAAAGGATTGAAGTATCCTCAGCAACCTGCTTGCCATACTTGTCGGCAATCACTGAGCGGATATAAGCGTGAATCTCCTCAGCCTGATCGGCAGTAGCGGTCTTACCGGTACCGATAGCCCAGATAGGCTCGTAAGCGATTGTGATGTTCTTGAACTCCTCGGCTGAGAGGTTGAATACTGAACCCTCAAGCTCAGCCTTAACGATCTGGTTCTGGATACCCTTCTCGCGCTCGTCGAGTGACTCACCGATGCAGAAGATTACCTTAAGACCGTTGGCAAGAGCCAGCAGAACCTTCTCCTTAAGGATATCATAAGTCTCGTGATAGTACTCACGGCGCTCTGAGTGACCCAGAATTACATACTCAGCACCGGTTGACTTAACCATGGCAGCTGAAACCTCACCGGTGAAAGCACCAGACTCCTTGTCAGCGCAGTTCTCGGCAGAAAGACCGATAACCTTGTGGTCAATGATATCAGAGATCTTTGCAAGATGAATGAACGGGGTGCCGATGATAACGTCGCAGTTGGGTTTGTCAGCAGCCAATACCTCGTTCAGCTCTGTAGCGAGAGCAATACCTTCCTGGAGAGTCTTGTTCATCTTCCAGTTTCCGGCAACAATTTTCTTTCTCATTTCAAATAGTATTAAAAACGTTATTGTTATTGTATCATTCTCTTAAGTCTGTCTATCAGCACCACCAGAAGTAGCGGCAGCAGGAACAGTACGCAGACGGCCCACGGAGTACGCAAAGGATCCTGTTCCGGGATCTGTCCTACCTTGATTACGTCAAGCGGTCCTGACAGCTCATCATCGCAGGGGATACGTACGTCACTCCACTTGTTCACTATCACACCGTTCCTGAGCAGTATCAGGCCGGGATTGGAACGTACCATGGTCTGCAGCGGAATCTCATCGCAGAACAGGAACGGAATCTCCGCACCGGCGTTCTCGGTCCACTGCCTGATTACATCCTCACTTGATGAAGTCAGTCCTATTATCTTATATCCGTAATGACCGCAATAGTCAAATACGTCATCAATCAAATCCAGATTGCTCTCACTTGCATTCTCCAGATGGGCCGATACCAACAGGAACGTGTAGCTGCTGTCTGACAGGAGGTCTGTGGTCAGGTCATTCATATCGGCATCCATGACTGAGAAATCGGCCATGGCGGGATTCCTGTTCTCCAGCACCTCTGTGCGCAGGTCCGTGCCAACCTTGTAAGCCCTGAAATCCAGAACCGGCAGGCTGTTGATATTGGCCGTCATGAACCTTACTGCTATCAGGGTGACGATAAGCGTTACCACCCAATGGCGCTTGCTCTCGACAAACGGCACTATGGCCTTGCGTTTTATGAATACCAGCACGGCCAGCAGAAGCAGGAATATGTTCTTGTAGAAAGTCTCCCAGTTGGTAAGTACCAGAGCATCGCCAAAACAGCCGCACTCCTCGACCGGATTGTTGAGCGCGATATAGAGGGTGAACGGGGTGAGCAGAACCATCATTACAAGCACCACCAGAGACGTACCCTTGGGGAACGCGCCCACCAGCATGTATGCACCTACAAGTATCTCAAAACCGGCCAGCAGGCAGGCCAGAATGATCAGAGTTGAGTCAAGCATATATCCGCCCATGCCAAACGCATAGAGGTAATCTGACAGCTTAATCTGGGTGCCCACGGGGTCAATGGCCTTGACCACACCCGAGAACATGAAAGTCAGGCCCAGCAATACCCGGCAGAAATTGACAAGTATCTTGGCCGGCAGCCCTATCTTTTTTGACTCATCACTCATTTGGTTGTCCGTTTTATTTATCCGCTCCGCTCTCTATCACGGTCTTTATGAGACCGAATACGGCGTAGTTAATCATATCCATATAGTTGGCGTCAATACCTTCCGATACAACCGTCTTGCCGTCATGGCTCTCAATCTCCTTGGTACGGTTAATCTTGGTAAGTATCAGGTCAGTATATGATGTGGTACGCATTCCGCGCCATGCCTCGTCATAGTCGTGGTTCTTCTTTTTCATCAGCTCCAGGGCAGCGTTGGCGTATTTGTCATACTCACTGATAGCCCAGTCAGAATCCTTGTCAACGGTATCGGAGAAACCGTGTTCCAACTGGATGAGAGCAATGATGCCGTAATTCACGATACCGATCAGCTCTGAGCGGATACCCTCATCAATAAGTGATACGCCCTTGGTCTCAATGCTGCGTATGCGCTTGGCCTTGATGAATATCTGGTCAGTCAGTGACTCAGGGCGCATGATACGCCAGGATGCACCGTAATCCTGCAGTTTCTTGACATAGAGTGCGCGGCACATCTTTATCACCTCATCAAACTCCTTGTTGGTATCGGCCTTACAGTTCTGCTCTTTCATTTCAGTTCAGTTTCAGTTTACCCTCAGCGTCTGACCCACCTTGATCACGGCATTACGTGAAATGCCGTTAAGCTTACAGATATTGCCGATGGTAGTCTCATTCTTAATTGCGATCCTGCTCAGAGTATCGCCTTTCTTTACGGTGTAGTATATCTCACGTGTGTTCTTGGCATAGATAAAGTAATCTGTAACCGCTGTCTGATGTGGGAAATCAAACATATAGGCGGGGTTGATTGCGTTGCCAAGCACGCGTGTCTCAAAATGCAGATGTGAACCTGTGGAACGGCCGGTATTTCCGCCCAGACCGATGGGGTCACCTGCATGAACTATGTCATTCTCAGCCACCAGCTTCTTGGACAGATGTCCGTACACGGTCTCCAGTCCGTTGGGATGACGTATCACCAGATAATGGCCGTAACCTCGACGCTCGTAGCGTGATATGCGGACCTTGCCGTCAAATGCGGCACGGATGGTATCGCCGGTCTTGACCTTGATGTCAATTCCGTAATGGTTACGTCCGCGGTTGGAGCGGTAACCGTATCTGTCGGTGATTCGGGTGCTGTCAGTGGGCATTACATAGCCCTTCATAGAGATGATGACAGTATCCGGGAGCTCCACGTTCTCAAACTTGTGCACATATGCATTGCTCCACTCCGGATAGAGATATGATGCAGGATTGTCCAGGTCAACAGCCAGCCCGGGATTTACATGTGCGGGCATGTAAACCCTGTCCATAGGCGTAACAGGCATGGCAGGAGCCGGTTTGGCATCCTGAGCCCAAACAATTGCGCATTCCGATGCAAGCATCAGAACCACTGTCAGCAACCTGTTCAAGAACCTATTATACATCTTTTTATTTTCAAGTCGCGAAGTTACTGATTTTTCATGAGATTGACGACCAGTCATACTCACTTTTCTTGAGACGGCCAAGCATACGGGCCATCAGGACATTCTGTGGCTGCACCAGTTCAGGGTCATCGGCAATGATGCCCTTGGCTATCTCACGCACATGTTCTATCAGCGCTCCGTCACGTGCAATATTGGCCAGATGCAGGTCAAAAGCCATACCGCTCTGCTGCGTTCCCTCCAGGTCACCGGGGCCTCGCAGCTTAAGGTCAGCCTCGGCAATCTCAAATCCGTCACATGTGGCGGTCATTATCTCAATGCGCTTGCGGGTATCCTCACTGAGCTGGTACGGAGTGATGAGCAGGCAGAACGACTGGTCGGCGCCACGGCCCACGCGGCCGCGCAGCTGGTGCAGCTGTGACAGTCCGAACCTGTTAGCGTTCTCAATCAGCATGATGCTGGCATTGGGCACGTCCACTCCCACCTCAATCACGGTGGTGGCCACCATTATCTGGGTCTCATTACGCTTGAACCGCTGCATCTCGGCATCCTTCTCGGCCGGTTTCATACGTCCGTGAACCTTACTCACGCCATAACCGGCAAACCTCTCACAGACTGTCAGATAACCCTCCTCCAGATTCTTGAGGTCAATCTTCTCACTCTCCTCAATGAGCGGATAGACTATATATGCCTGACGCCCCTTCTTAAGTTCACGGTCCAGGAACGCATAGACCGATGTGTGGTTGCCGTCATAGTAATGCTCCGTCTGTATGGGCTTGCGGCCGGGAGGCAGTTCATCTATGACCGATACATCCAGGTCACCGTAAAGTGTCATAGCCAGCGTACGCGGTATGGGTGTGGCCGTCATTACCAGCACGTGTGGAGGCATCTTGCTCTTGCTCCACAGACGTGCCCTCTGGGCTACGCCAAAACGGTGCTGCTCATCAATCACCACAAATCCCAGACGGTTGAACTCAACCGGATCCTCAAGTACGGCATGGGTGCTTACCAGTATGTTAACGCTACCCTCCTTAAGCCCCTTGAGTATGCTCTCACGGCGCTTGCCCTTGATGCTGCCGGTAAGCAGCTCCGCCTTGAGTCCAAGCCCCTCAATGTATCGTGATATATTGGCAAAATGCTGCTCTGACAGGATCTCGGTAGGTGCCATTATGCAGGCCTGATAGCCGTTGTCTATGGCTATGAGCATGGTCATAAGGGCCACCATGGTCTTGCCGCTGCCTACATCACCCTGAAGCAGGCGGTTCATCTGGCGGCCGCTGCCCATGTCATTACGTATCTCACGTATCACTCGTTTCTGGGCATTGGTCAGGCTGAACGGCAGTTTCTCAGAATAGAACCGGTTAAAGTAATCACCCACCTTGCTGAACACATAACCCTTGAACTTGCGCTGACGGTCACTGGCATATCGGGCCAGGTTAAGCTGTATGTAAAACAGCTCCTCAAACTTGACTCTGAGTTGTGCCAGACGCAGTTCCAGCGGGGTTCTGGGGTTATGCAGTACCTTAAGAGCATCGGTCAGGGGCATGAGATGCTCCTTCTCCTTGAGCCAGTCTGGCAGAGTCTCAGGCAGGGGCTCCACAATCAGAGCCATCAGGTTGTTTACCAGCTTGCGTATGGCGGCCGAGTTCAGGCCCGCCTTCTTCATCTTCTCAGTGGTGTTGTAATAGGGCTGCATGCCCATCTCCTGCAGGTTCAGGTTGGCCTCCTGGTCTATCTCCGGATGGGCGATATTCACCCTGCCGCCAAATATGGTAGGCTTGCCGAACACCACATACTCCACCCCCGGGCGGTAACGGTCAAGTGTATATTTTATTCCGCTAAACCAAACCAGGTCGGCCACTCCGGTTCCGTCACTGAAATGGGCTACCAGACGCTGGCGTCTACCCTCACCTATCTGCTCAAAACTCAGTATCTTACCTTTGAGTTGGATATATGGCATGGTGCCGTCCACCTCCCTGACCTGGAAGATGCGGCTGCGGTCAATGTATTTGTAAGGAAAATAGTAAAGCAGATCCTGCAGCGTGCTTATCTGGAGCTCACCTTTAAGGAGGGCGGCTCTTGCCGGGCCTACGCCGGGCAGATACTTGACGTCACGCAGTGCAAGATCAAGCATCAGGCACGGCCGAACATCATCTTTTCACATACCGAGGCTGTAACCTCGTCACCGCGAAGCAGGCTGATGATAGCCTTTGCAAACTCTACAGCAGCGGCAGGACCGCATGCGGTAATCAGGTTTCCGTCTTTCTGGACGAATGTCTCCTTGCAGTCGGCACCCTTAAGCATACCCTCACATCCGGGATAGCATGTAGCTGTACGTCCCTGCAGAAGTCCATGCTTGCCCAGCACCGTGGGAGCGGCACAGATGGCACCTACCGGCAGGTTCTTGGCCATAGCCTCACGCAGCAGAGCCTCCAGCTCCTTATGCTTGCCCAGGTTGGTCGATCCGGGCTGTCCGCCGGGCAGAATCAGCATCTCAGCATCACTGAAATCAGTGTTCTCAAACAGGTCATCGGCCTGGACAGGGATTCCCTGACTGCTCTTGACCAGGAACTCATCAGTTATGGAGATGGTGTTGACCTCTATTCCGGCACGGATAAGCATATCCAGCGGGGTGATTGTCTCTATGGCTTCAAAGCCTTCGGCAAGGAAAATGTAAACCATTATTATTTCAGTTTGAAGTAGTAGGTGATGGTACCGGTCTGGTTGTTCTCACCTCCTATTGCGTTGAACTTTGTACGCTTGGCAGCCTGCTCAGCAGCCTGACGCAGCTGAAGGTTGGTAGTATTGGTACGGTTGTTGATTCTTGTGTCAACAACGTTTCCGTCAGGGTCAACGGTGATGGTAACCACAACTCGACCCTCCTCCTGGATGCTGTATGCAGGACGGGGCAGTTCACCAAGCATGTCACGGCCTCCCAGATCCCATGTTCCGTAACTGCCGGCACCGGTTGCCTTACCCTGGGTAGCATTGCCCTCAGTAGAGCCGGGCACACCCTGTACGTCACTGTTTGTATCGGCCGATGTGCTGGCCTGCATGGAGCTGCTGCGGCCAAATGCGTTGGCCATCAGGTTCTGTGCCTGCTCGGCTGCCTGACGCTCCTGCTCGGCACGGATCTCCTCTGGTGTGGGCTGTTTGGGGGTCTCCACGGGCTTGACGGGTTTCTCCTTCTCGCCGCTCTCAATGGCTACCGTCTCCTCCATATTCTGGGTGATGGCAGGTTCTGCCTGGGGTGCCACAGGTGTGGGGACAGCGGCAGGTGCGGGAGCCGGCATTGAGTTGACCTCGGTGAACTCATAGTCGGTATCCAGGTTACCCATATTGCCCAGCATGACAGGCACGCCGCTCTCAGCCTGAGCCAGAGGTCTGGTCATATGCAACACCAGCAACAACCCAATGACGCAGGCGTGAACCAGCAGGGTCCACAACAGTGAGAATATGTTGAACTCTCTGTTCTTCTTCATAAGGATCATTTCCTGTCAGGACGGCGCGTAGCAAGCACCACCTTGAACTGATTCTCATTAGCTATGTTCAGTACCTTTACAATCTCCTTGTAGGGTACGGACTCATCGGCATAAAGAGCCACATACATCTCGGGCTCCTTCTGTGCACAGTCTATTAGGAAATCTGTCAGTTCCTCAAAGACTATGGGCATCTCGTCATCATTGCCGAACGCGGTGTAATAGTTCAGGTCACGGTCTATGATGACGCGGGTCAGCGGTTTGGCCGATGTCTGCTGCGAACTCTGAGGCAGCAGCACCTTGATGGCGTTGGGGCTGACCATCGTGGATGTTATCATAAAGAATATCAGCAGCAGGAATATGATGTCGGTCATGGACGACATGCTGAACTGCGGTGATACCTCGTTACGTCTCTTCAACATATCACTTACCCAGATTTACGGTAAAGTCCTGAATGAATGACTCCATCTCATTGGCTATGGCGTCAACGCGTGACACCAGATAGTTGTATGCAAACAGAGCTATGATACCTACAATCAGACCGCCTACGGTGGTGATCATGGCCTCATAGATTCCGCTTGACAGCAGTGAGACGTCTATGTTGTTACCTGCATTGGCCATCTCCCAGAAGGCGCGGACCATACCGATAACGGTTCCAAGGAAACCGATCATCGGGGCGGCACTTGCAATTGTGGAGAGACCTTTCAGTCCCTTCTCAAGCTTGGCAATCTCAACGTTGGCGGCATTCTCCATACCCAGCTGGATATCCTTTGCGTCATGATCGGCCAGACCTACACCCTTCTCAACGATACGGCTTATGGGTGATGCTGTTGCCTGGCAGAATATCTGGGCGGACTTGACCTCATTGTTCTTCATGTAATCGTTGATACGGTCCATAAAGTGCGGGTCCTTGATATCGGCCTTACGGTATACCGCAATACGGTTAAAGAAGATGTAGAAACAGAGTATTGACAGCAGCAGGAGTACCAGCATGATCCAGCCTCCCTTGAGTGCCATGTCAAAAAGATTCATCTTATCAGCAGTCTCCTCTGCCAACTGTACGGCAACCTGGCTCTGAGCCGTGGTGTCACCTAATGCCTGTGCAAGTGTTGATTGTAAGAACATATTCAGATAATGCAGTTTTTATATTCGCTAATTGTTTTCTCCAGTCCCATATAGATGGCGTCACATACCAGTGCGTGGCCAATTGACACCTCATCCAGCCATGGAATCTGCTCCTTGAGGAACTTAAGGTTCTTAAGGCTAAGGTCATGTCCGGCGTTAAGTCCCAGACCGCACTCACGGGCCTTACGGGCAGCCTCCACGAACGGTTTCACTGCCGTCTCCGGATCCAGTGCCTCATAATTGGTGGCATAGGGCTCTGTATAAAGCTCCACGCGGTCAGCTCCGGCCTTGGCAGCCAGCTCCACCATCATGGGGTTGGCATCCACAAATATCGATGTGCGGATTCCGTTGTTCCTAAACTCTGACACCACATCGGTCAGGAAATCCTGGTTGTTCAGTGTATCCCAGCCGTGGTTTGATGTAATCTGGTCAGGTGAGTCAGGCACCAGAGTTACCTGTGCGGGCTTGATCTTGCATACCAGCTCCATGAACTCAGGAGCGGGATAACCCTCTATGTTGAATTCCGTTGTCAGGACCTTCTTAAGGTCATACACATCCTGACGGCGAATGTGGCGCTCATCGGGACGCGGATGCACGGTAATGCCGTCAGCTCCAAACCTCTCGCAGTCAAGCGCAACCTTGACTACGTCAGGGTTGTTGCCGCCTCGTGCGTTACGAATGGTAGCTATCTTGTTGATATTAACACTTAATCTCGTCATAAGTCATTTCACTTGAATAAAATGAACTATCTTTGCCACGAGCAGCGGTACTTTGTACCCACTATGCTCAATCAGCAAAGATAGGAATAATTCCTCTCTTATGCGCTTAAAAATAGATAAATATGCGTTTTGCGATATTCGGAAATCCGTCATCCGACAAGACCTGCGGCCATGAGCCACAGTTCTTCAGTCTGCTCCACTCTCTGGGTTGCCAGATAGCTGTCGATAGCCGCTACCTGCGCTTCCTCAAGTCCGATATGGGATGGGACATCCCCTTTGACAGCGTGATAGAAGGTGATGATTTTACTGCCGATGCCGTTATCAGCATAGGCGGCGACGGAACGTTCCTGCGCACCGCGACCCGCGTGGGCAGCAAGGGCATCCCCATGGTAGGTATCAACACCGGCCGTCTGGGATTCCTGGCCGATATCACCTGCTCCCGTATGGAGGATGCTATACGCAGCATCTGTGACGGCAAGTACACCCTTGAGAACCGCAACCTCCTGCAGATAAGCATGGACGGCCTGCCTCTGGGTCACACGCCCTACGCCCTTAACGATATCGCCATCCTTAAGCATGATATCTCATCAATGATCCAGATATCCACCAGCGTTGGCGGTACCCCCATGATAACCTATCAGGCCGACGGTCTGGTAGTGGCCACACCCACCGGCTCAACAGCCTACTCCCTGAGTGTGGGCGGCCCCATCATAGCTCCGGGCACTAACGTGATCTGCCTCACCCCGGTTGCCCCGCACAGCCTTACCATGCGTCCGCTGGTACTGTCGGCCGACCAGACCATCCGTCTGGACGTAACCAGCCGCAGCCACAGCTTCCTGGTATCAATTGACGGCAACAGTTTCAGCTGCCGTGAGCACACCACAATAGAAATAAGCCGTGCCCCCTTCCAGATCAGCGTAATCAAACCCTCCGGAGGCGATTTCTTCAGCACCCTTAGGGAAAAGATGCTCTGGGGTACCGACTCCAGAAAGTAGCATTTGGGGATTTTTCACGGGACTGGGGTATATCCTCTCGGGGACTCTCGCACCCACGCGAGACCAGGAGGCCACTGAAAAAGCCCCCGCTTTAATAAGTCCCTGAGGATTGCATATTTGAATTGCCCTCTGAGATATTCGGTTTTCTATTGGATAATCGATTCTCAGAGGGTTGATTTTTGAGAAATAGAGTTTTTGGTTCCTTTTTATCCTCTTTTTTCGGCCAATATACGGTTTATTCGCACAAGATTGGACGTAAAGATTGCAACTGCGCTCTGCATCGTAAATGCATCCAGTCCGTAACTGATAGCTCTGTCCATATGGTATGGATGTTTGAGTTCCGAGTTCTTGGCTTCCACAATGTATCGCTCCTTGTATTTCTCCTTAAACTCGTCTGTCTCCTGCCTCCTTCTCAGGTCTTCCTGTTGCTCTGACAGGATTGTGATATTGTATCTCATTTCCTTGGTCCCCTTGTATCCGCACTCTTCGGCATGCTTGCATACCCTACATTTGTGTACATCGAAGGTAAAACGGATCTGTTTGTTCTTCTTTTCATAGCTTCGGTCCTTAATGTTCTTACGGATAGCCATGTGACCGGCAGGACATACCATCATTCCTGCATCCTTGTTGTATGTGAAGCCACTGCGATTCCTGACATTTCCGTTTGCGATAATAGGGTTAAGTTTGGCTATGATTGACACTTCTTCCCGTTCTGCATTCTCAAGATTGGCCTGGCCGGAGTAAGCACCGTCGCCAATCACCTCCTCCAAGTCCGGGATGTTCCTTTTAGCCTTACTTATCAGTGTCGGCAGTTCCGGTCCGTCGCCTTTCTCGCCCGATGTCATGGTCGCGGCAACAACAAGACGTTCCGGGACTACGGCCAGATGACCCTTGTATCCGAAGAACTCCGAGTCGGCAGCCTTGTGTCCCACGCGGGCATCGGGATCTACAGATACAGTGTAATGGTCCTTGATGTCTTCCATCATCTCTGCCAGTAGGTTTATCTTTTCCGATACGGTAGGCAGAACTGCCACTTTCTGGTCCTTAAGGAAAGCAAGCAATCCGGCCACGTAGTCCATCTCCTTCTCCAGATTATCACCCTCATATTTCTGTGGCATCTTTTCTCTCATACTGGCATCCGCCTCATACACAGACTTGCGGAGTATCTTAGCCTGTTTCTGAAGTGCGCCGGCCGGAAGGACGGGATTGGACCTGGACAACGAGTGAGTGGCGTCCACTATAATCTTTCTGCTGATTTCGATACCCTTCTCCTTGGCTATGTCTATCGACCTATTGATGAGCATGTCCAGCAGATTCATGTCCTTGAGCCGCATCCTGCGGAACTTGCTCAAGGTGCTGGACTCAATGACTCTGTCTTCGGGAGCAAGCCCTAGGAAGTATTTGTAGGACATGTCGTACATGCACTTGTCAACCAAATCCACATCGGACAGTCCGGATATGCTTTTTATCATCAGATACTTGAACATCCTTACAGGATCCTCGGCCATGCGGCCATTATCTTGACAATACCTGTCATTAAGCTCGTCATAGATGAACGAGAAGTCAACAAGCTCGTTGATCAGGCGTAACTTATTGTCTTTGGGGACTACAATATCGTAAAGTGATGAGTAGTCCGAGAAGTGTAATGAACCTTGATTTGGAAGCATAACGCTTTGTGTTTCAATGATATAAAGATAATAAATAATCCGCAAACCACCAAAAATAATTGAAATAGTTTGCGGATTATTTTAATTAGACTTCTATGCTATCCTAGGGACTTTTTCAGTGGCCTCCTGGTCTCGCGTGGGTGCGAGAGTCCCACATACCCATTATCCTCTGTTTCGCTCACTTAGCAGAGTGAGTGCTCACTGAGGATCCTTTTTTATTAAAATGTTAATCTCTGTTAATATCGGCAGAGATATTTTATTTGGCTTTATATTTGCGGTGTATTAGTGAATTAATACACCGAATCATTCTTTTGTTTGTTTCAAAAAAGTTGGGATTTTGTGAAAGGAATGGGCGGTTTTGGATACTAATTATATGGAATGTGAATTTTTCAGTTCTTTTTTGGTCTAACCTTTTATAATTATAATGATGAAAAAAATTGGATTATTTGTTTGTGCTATGCTGGGGTTTGCCGGTTGTGCCGAAGTTGTTACCCAGGATGTTCCTTTTATTGATGATGCCGATGCCGTTGAGGTTGCCTTTGAGGATGTGGCTACTGATGTGAAGATTGTGCCTTTGATATCGGATGAACCTATCGGGGCTTGCCGACGTATGGTTTGCTATGACAATGAGGTCCTGATGTCCGATAACAGCGGCGAGTATGTCTACTACTTTGTTGACGGAAAGCTTGTGTCAACGCTTCATGCAGTAGGACGCGGTCCCGGTGAGTATGCCTCTGTCTCACATTTTACATACTCGCCCAAGAAGAAGGAGTTGTGGATTGCCACCGTGGGTGATCTGGACAACATACTTAATATTACAAGTATGACGGTTATGAAATACTCTGTTCCGGATATGAAATATAAGGGCAAGATGAGTGTTGAGGGGCTGATTTCACATCTTTCATGCGTTGATGGGGATAAGATCCTGACTGTAGGCTCTCCTTTGAAAATTTCAAATCTCACCGAGGAGTCTGTTGATACATGCCGTATAAGCCTTGTTGACTCTGAGAGCGGTGAGACTATCCGCAGGTTGTGTGACGTTTCCTATTACGACTATCTGCAGAGTGATATCATGCAGGCTCCGGGTGAGAACATGAGCGTCAATGTCTGTGTAGGCGGCTATATCAACAAGATATACCATATTGAGGGAAACCGTACTCAGATGCCTTTTGCCTTTACATTCGGCGTTAAGAATATTCCTGAAAAGTACTTTGACCTTGGTCAGCCTACCGCACTGGCACTTACAGGTATTCTGGAATACATGATGTCTGATCAGGCAAAGGATTGCCTGGAGGGTGGTTTCTATCCGATAGTTGACGGTGACAGGTACTCTTTCTGGTATCACAAGGCTCTCTCTTCATATCGTGACCACTATTTCAGATATGAGAATGGGGATATCGTGAATTACTGCGGTTTCCGTGGCAAGGGCATGAACGCTCCTGTATTGCCCAAGACCGTGGCCGGCAAGGGTTATGTAGCTATTATTGAGGGCGATCCGGAGTCTGTTTTTGATGACACAAAGGAGCGCAGCCAGTTCTCGGCCGACCTGGAGAAAACAATGAAGACCCAGTACCTGAACAATCCCGTGCTAGTTTATTATAACATTAAGTAATAAAAAAAACGGACGGTTTTGAAACCGTCCGTTTTTTTATTTAAGGTTGTCTTACTTGACCTTCCAGACGTCAAGGGTGATGCCGCCACCGGCGCCGCCGAAACCGGGCTGGCACAGGAACAGGCACTCATTCATCCAGGCGTACTTGCTGTCTTTGGGAGCCTCAAACTTGGGGGCGCAACGGAAATACATGCCACCCTGGCCACCCATCTTGATGATACCGTTGTTGCGTACGTGGATGGTTACGCCGTCATCGGTACGGATGCAGTAGATAGCCTCAACCTCATTGCGGCCGTCAACAGCCAGCTGATAGTCTGCGCCGCCGGGCAGAACCTCACCTTTGATATCGGGACCCTCGAATGTTCCGCCGGTGATAGGGATGATGGTACGGGTACCCTTGCCGTTGTTGCCTGATGAGTAGGCCTGGCCCAGGGTTACGTTAAGACGTACTACATACTCAAGCTCGGGAGCCTTGGGCTCGCCGTTCTGCTGCTGGGGTGCGCCGAATCCGAACTGTGCATAGGCTGTGATGCCTGCGAGCAGTGCAACTGCTGCTACTGCAAAAAGAATTTTCTTCATAATTGTATTTGTTTTAGGTAAGTAATTTTCAATACGGAAGGCAAAGATAATTTTAAAAAAGAAGTTCTTTGATTATTTTTGTGAGAAATTATGGCGAGATGACTGGTGTGAAGAGAAAAACCGGATTGTTGACTGTGCTGTTGATTGTGGCGGTGCTGGTGCTGTTTTTCCTCAATATCTGCTGGGGTACGGTACATATTCCGTTCAGGGATGTCATTTCATCCCTTACGGGTGGGGGTGCAAGCCGTGAGAGCTGGGATTTCATTATCCGTGAGTCACGCTTGCCGGCTGCAGTTACGGCACTGCTGGCGGGTGCATCGCTGGCGGCATCGGGTCTGATGTTGCAGACAGCTTTCCGTAACCCTCTGGCTGGCCCTGATATCCTGGGAATAAACGGAGGCGCTGGTCTGGGCGTGGCGCTGGTCATGCTCATGTTCGGCGGTAACCTTAAGATGGGAAACCTCACGCTGGGCGGGTCTGTATCGGTCATAATAGGTGCTTTTGCGGGTGCCATTGCGGTTACTGCGCTGGTGCTTTACCTCTCCACAAAGCTTAAGAGCCCGGTAATGCTGCTTATCATGGGTATCATGGTGAGTTATCTGGCATCGGCCCTGATATCACTGCTTAACTTCTTCTCTACGGCCGAGGGCGTGCACTCATATACCATGTGGGGTATGGGTAACTTTGGCGGCGTGTCACTGGGGCAGTTGCCGCTCTACTGCATGGTGGTGTTGCTGGGACTGTTCATTGCCGTGGCGCTGATAAAGCCTCTCAACGCCCTGCTGCTGGGTGATATGTATGCCGAGAACCTGGGCATTAATATAATACGTACGCGTAACTGGCTGCTGCTCTCTACCAGCCTGCTGGTGGCTATCATCACGGCTTACTGCGGACCGGTGTCATTTATAGGACTTGCAGTTCCGCACATAGGGCGTATGCTGCTTAAGTCAAGCAACCACCGCAGCCTGATGCCGGTCACGATATTGTGCGGAGCCGTGGTTGCGCTGCTTTGCAACGTGCTCAGCTCCATTCCCGGAAACCGCGGCCTGATACCGCTCAATGCCATCACGCCGGCCATAGGCGCTCCGGTGATCCTTTACGTGCTTTTAAAGAACAGACATAACCAATTATAATTATGAGAACTTTTAAGATCATGGCCGTGATCATGACGGCCGCCATATGCAGTTATGCTGCAGCCCAGAGACCACGTATGGAGAGTTTCCCTGATGGTTCATACTCACCCGTGACCAACATCAACCGCAACTCCTATCCGCGTGTATTGGCCGACGGCAGCGTGATGTTCCGCGTGCAGGCTCCTCAGGCACAGAACGTGCAGATAGACCTGGGCGGTACCAAATATGACATGACCAAGGGCGATAACGGTGCATGGACAGTTACCACCAAGCCGCAGGTTCCGGGATTCCACTACTATAACCTGCTTATTGACAACGTATCGGTGTCCGATCCTGCCAGTCAGCCTTTCTATGGCTGCAGCCGATGGACAAGCGCCATTGAGATAAAGGAGGACGGTATGGAAGTCTTTGAGGTGCAGGATGTTCCGCACGGTGAGGTCAATACCGTATATTACTACTCCAGTGTTGAGGAGGCATGGCGTCCGCTTATGGTCTATACTCCGGCAGGCTACAATGAGGGTAAGAAGGATTATCCCGTGGTCTATATCCAGCACGGAGGCGGCGAGGACCATCGCGGTTGGATGGAGCAGGGACGTACTGCCATGATTATGGATAACCTGATTGCTGCCGGAAAGGCTGTTCCCATGATTGTGGTTAGTTCAAATAGTAATGTGCAGGCACGTAGCGGCGGCATGGGCGGCGGTTACAGCTGGCAGGGTATGCAGACTTTCCGCTCAGAGCTTATTGATAATGTGATTCCGTTTGTGGAGAAGACATACCGCGTAAAGAAGGACCGTAAGAGCCGTGCCATGTGCGGCCTCTCAATGGGTGGCGGCCAGTCATTCTACATTGGTTTGCGTGACCCGGAGGTGTTTGCCAACGTGGGCGTGTTCTCAACCGGTATGTTCGGCGGCATCTCAGGTGCAGCCAACTTTGACCTGGAGGCTGAATGCCCGGGCATGCTGTCCGATACCAAGAACTTCAACAAGCAGTTTGATGTATTCTTCCTCAGCTGCGGTGAGCAGGATCCGCGTATCGAATACACCCGTAACATAGTAAAGAAGATGCAGGACGCCGGTGTTGAGGTTAAGTTCAACTCATACCCCGGTGACCATGAGTGGCAGGTTTGGCGTAAGTCACTGCATGAGTTTGCACAATATCTGTTTAAATAGTTCTTATAAATGATTGTTGAGATTCTGACCGATTCGCTGCGCACCGCAATCCTTGTCACGGGATTGGTGGTGATAATGATGATGCTCATTGAGATTTTCAATGTGCGTTCCAGCGGCCGTATGTTCAGCGGGCTAAAGAACCACCGTGTGGGGCAGGTCCTGCTGTCGGCGGCGTTGGGAGCCGTGCCCGGATGCATGGGCGGATTTGCGTCGGTTTCTCTTTATACACACGGTCTCATCAGTTTTGGCGCACTGATTGCCATGATGATTGCATCATCGGGCGATGAGGCGTTCGTGATGCTGGCCATGTTCCCGGGCAAATCAGGGTGGATATTCCTGATACTCTTTGTAGTGGCTGTTGCCGTTGGCCTGTTGGTGGACCTGTTCCGCAGCAAGGATGAGGGCTGCCACTCAATGCATGTGCATGATGAGGACCGTGAGGTGGAGCATGAGCACCATCACAGCCGTCATTTCGGCTGGAAACGTATCCTTATATTCTTAGGCGTAGTGGTGTTCATAGGTGCCCTGCTTGCCGGATGGCTTGAGGGTGATGAGGCCGGTGCCGATGACGCGGTGGCCGGGTTCAACCTGCTGTCCGAGGAGTGGATGTACTGGCTGTTCGCAGCGCTGAGTCTTGCCGTGCTTGGCATGCTGCTGTTTGCCGGCGACCATTTTGTTGAGGAGCATCTGTGGGAGCATATTGTATGCCACCACCTGCTTTCCATATTCCTGTGGACACTGGGCACAATCGTTATAATAGGGGTGCTGATGTCATATTTTGACATTGCATCATGGGTGAGTGACAATACAATCCTTATGATACTCCTGGCGGCTGCGGTGGGTATAATCCCGGAGTCTGGGCCGCATCTGGTATTCGTGTCACTCTATGCGGCAGGTGTGGTTCCGCTGCCGGTACTGATGGCCAGCTGCATAAGCCAGGACGGTCACGCATCACTGCCTCTGCTGGCTCAGAGCCGTGGCGCATTCATTAAAGCAAAACTTATAAACGTTTGCGTAGCAGTCGCTGCGGGGCTTATTCTTCTCGGTATTGGGTAGGGGTCTGCCCGGTGTGGTTCTTGAAAAACCTGAAAAAGAATGATTGGCTTGGGAAATTAAGCTGGGCCGATATCTCCTTTATGGTCATGTCGGTGTGACGCAGCATGTTCTTGGCATCCAGAATGAGCAGTTCATTAAGCCATTCGGGTACCGAGCGGCCGCTGGCCTCCTTTACAATCTTGGACAGATACTTGGGCGTTACGCACATCTTGTCGGCATAGTAGCCTACCAGATGCTCACGTGCATGGTCATTGATGGCCAGTTTTATGAACTGCTCCAGCATCTGGCGCTGGCGTGTGGTGCGTGCAGGTGCCTCCAGGTCCTGGCGTTTCTTGGAGTCGGCCAGGAATCCGGCAAACTGATAGAATACTGATGACACCAGGCCTGCCATACTGTCATGGACAAACTGTGGGTTGGTCTTGGTAATATCCAGAGCCAGATTCACATACTTATGGAGCATCTCGGTCTCATCGGCCGACAGGTGAATGCACGGGTCGCGCAGTACATCCATAGCCTCTACCAGGAACTTGCTGGGATTTATGCCGGTACTTGATATGAAGGATGCCGATGCACAGATAAGTGAGAATCTGAGGTTATCAGTAAGGTCATCCGGTTGGGCTATCCTTACTATATTGCCCGGCGTAATGAGTAGCAGTGTACCTGTGGTGAGGTGATAATCGGTAAGGTTTACGGAGCAGTTGGCCTCACCCTCTACACAATAGGCGGCCATGTAACAGTCTACACGGAAAGGATAACGCAGATACCTGTATTGAGGCTTCTCCTGCAGACGCGCAATAAAGAAATCATCACCTATTCCAAGTGATATACCCGAGGGAATCATCTGCTTGATTCTGGAGGGCGTGATGAGCATCTCTGAGTAAGATTCCATCTCTTTTTTCTTTAGAATTGCCCCAAAAGTAATACGTTTTTGTGTTAAATGATACCTATTTGTTGGTATTTTCGACCAATAGATACAAGTAGTGTTAAAAAAGATTGCATGGGTAAGCGGCTTCGGCATTACTTTTGTACCGGATTTAGTAACGAAAAACAACAATATAAACGGACTATATGAAACATCCAAGTAGAATCATGATTGCGGTCTGCATGATGCTGATTACCTCTTACACGATGGCTCAGACCGTATTGACACTTGAGGATTGCAGGGCAATGGCGTTGGAGAACAACGGCCAGTCCAAGATGGCCAAGGAGAAGGTGAATGCCGCCGAGTATGACAGTAAGGCCGCATTTGCCAATTATCTGCCCAAAGTATCGGCCACAGGAATGTACCTGCACAACAGCGAGAACATCAATCTTATCAGCGACGAGCAGAGTAACACACTCTCAACCATCGGTACCAGGGTGCAGAATGGCGTGCAGTCATTCATTACTGACCCTAACATTATGGGACTTGCTACCAGCAGTGACCCCGCTGTAAGGAAAGCGGCAACCGCCATGTTCACCAAGATGTCCACTATGGATATTGAGGGAGCTCTCAACCAGTTGGGACAGGACCTGTCGGATGATCTGTCGCTTGATATCCAGAACGTCTATGTGGGTATGATCACGGTTGAGGAGCCTCTCTATGTGGGCGGTAAGATACGTGCATATAATAAGGTGACCGCATATGCCAAGGAGCTGGCCCAGACCCAGCTTGACGGTGAGGACCAGAAGGTGCTGGTTACGGTCGATGAGGCCTACTGGCAGATCGTATCCATAGCAAACAAGCTGCGTCTTACCGAGCAGTATGTGGAGCTGCTCCGCCAGATGGACCACAATGTTGAGATCATGAAGAATGAGGGCGTGGCTACCGCATCGGACCAGCTCTCCGTCAGGGTTAAGCTGAATGAGGCCGAGATGACCCAGATAAAGGCACAGAACGGTCTGACACTCTCCAAGATGCTGCTCTGCCAGCTTTGCGGAATGCCTCTGGACAGTGATATAATGCTTAAGGATGAGCTTAATGAGACTCTTGACATCCCGGCCGATGAGGTTACATACACCCAGGAGGAGTTGTATGAGAACCGTCCCGAGCTCAAGAGCCTGGAGCTGGCTGTCAACATGTATGACATGAAATCAAAGATTGTCCGTGCCGATTATCTGCCTACCGTTGCAGTCATGGGCAATTACGTTGTTACCAACCCGTCGGCCAGCAACGGCGTAAGCAATGAATTCAATGGAATGTGGAACGTGGGCCTGGTTGCCAAGATTCCGGTATTCCACTTTGGCGAGGGTCTGAACAAGTACCGCCGTGCCAAATCAGACATGTTAATCACCCAGTTCCAGCTGGAGGATGCACGCGGCAAGGTTACTCTGCAGGCTTCACAGTATGAGAAAAAGATTGCCGAGGCCGATTCACGACTGGAGATGGCGCTCAAGAATATGGAGAATGCCAATGAGAACCTGCGTGTGGCAAACGTTGGATTCAAGGAGGGCGTAGTTGAGTCATCACTTGTGCTGGCGGCCCAGACCGCATGGCTCAAGGCCCACTCTGAGGAGATCGATGCCCGCATTGACCGTATAATGGCCACCGTATATCTGCGCCAGGCAACAGGTCAGCTCAAATAACTTATTCAAGAACGATAAAAGATATTATAATATGGACAACAAAACACAGAAATTGAACATTGCGCTGTCACTGACAGCATTTGCAGTTGTGATTGTGGTTGTATGTGCAGTAGGAATCTACACATTCAGACATCGTGAGGCTGAGATAGTTCAGGGACAGGCCGAGGCCAGCGAATACCGCGTATCAAGTAAAGTTCCGGGACGTATTCTTAAGATCCTGGTTCATGAGGGTCAGATGGTTCACGCAGGTGATACCCTGGCAATCCTGGATACTCCCGATATAAACGCCAAGCAGGCTCAGGCAGAGGCTGTACTGAGTGCAGCAACCGCACAGAACGCAAAGGCCCAGAAGGGTGCCCGTGAGGAGCAGATTCAGGGCGCTTATGAGCTCTGGCAGAAAGCCAAGGCAGGACTGGAGATATATGAGAAGACATATAACCGTGTTGAGAACCTTTACGCCGAGGGCGTTGTAAGCGAGCAGAAACGTGATGAGGCTAAGGCCCAGTATGATGCCGCCGTAGCTACCGAGAAGGCTGCCAAGTCACAGTATGACATGGCTGTGAACGGAGCCGAGGAGGAGGTCAAGGAGATGGCTGCAGCACAGATGCGTCAGGCTCAGGGCGTTGTTGCCGAGGTTAACTCATACATTGATGAGACCGTTCTCACAGCATCACTTGACGGTGAGGTAAGCGAGATATTCCCCATGGTCGGTGAACTGGTAGGTACCGGTGCCCCCATCATGAACATAGCCGTGATGGATGATATGTGGGTATCATTCAACGTACGTGAGGACCTGCTTCAGGACCTTACCATGGATGCAGTACGTGAGGCTTACGTGCCTGCTCTGGACAAGAAGATAGAGGTTAAGGTATCATACATGCGTGACTTGGGCTCATATGCAGCCTGGAAGGCAACCAAGGTGAACGGTCAGTATGACCTTAAGACTTTCGAGGTTCGTGCCATCCCGCAGGAGAAAGTTGAGAACCTGCGTCCGGGTATGACAGTTATCATTGACAGACAGTAAACGGCCATGAGTGGAACAAAGCAAGGATTCTGGGCAATAGCAAGACGTGAGATCGTGCGTATGCAGTCACGTCCGCTTTACGGACTGAGCATGATCTTTGCGCCGCTGTTCTGCTTCCTGTTCTTTACTACCCTGATGGGTGAGGGCCTGCCGCAGAGCCTGCCTGCCGGTGTGGTTGATGAGGACAACACTACCGTGTCCCGCTCCATACTGCGTAACCTGGACTCTTATCAGCAGACGGAAATCATAAAGCAGTACTCTAATTTTGCCGAAGCCCGCGAGGCTCTGCAAAAGAATGAGATTTACGGTTTCTTCTATATCCCCAAGGGCACTCAGGAGAAGGCTTCCAGCCAGCAGCAACCCAAGGTATCCATATATACCAACAGTACATACCTGATTCCAGCATCGCTGCTTTACCGTGACATGAAGACTATGGCGGTAATGGCATCGGCCGCAGTGGGTCGTGAGGTGCTGTACGCCAAGGGTGCGAACCTGGATCAGGCTATGGGATTCCTGCAGCCCATCCAGATGGATATGCGTCCGCTGGGTAACCCGTGGCTCAACTATAACGTATATCTGAGCAACACCATACTGCCCGCCGTGCTGGCCCTGATGATACTTATGGTGACCTGTTTCTCCATACATACCGAGCTCAAGGACGGTACAGCCCGTGAATGGATGTCCATGGCCGATGACAGCGTACTCAAGGCTGTCAGCGCCAAACTCTTCCCGCAGACCATGATGTTCACGCTTATGGCGCTGATATACCTGATATTGCTCTACGGTTGTATGGGATTCCCGCATCACAACGGTTTCTGGCCCATGTTCGTTGCGGCTGAGCTGCTGATTCTGGCATCGCAGGGATTCGCGGTGTTCATTGCGGCTGCCATTCCGTCACTGCGCTGGTCACTGAGCCTGTGCACACTGTGGGGTGTATTGTCAATCCCTATCAGCGGATTCTCATTCCCTGTTATGGGTATGCCTCCTGCATTGCAGGCTCTGTCATATATGTTCCCGCTCAGATACTATTTCCTGATTTATGTGGATCAGGCACTGAACGGAATATCTCTTGTTTTTTCGGCATGGTTCTATGTGGCTCTGATACTGTTCACGATCCTGCCGCTTATTGACATTCATATGCTCCGTAAAGCTGCATATGAGTATACTTACATGCCTTAATCATTTGTTGATATGTGGGTAAAAGATATGCTTGATGTTGCCGGAAAGGAACTCCGGGATACTATATCGGACGTAGGTGTTTTGGTATTCTTTGTCATCGTACCATTGCTCTACCCGTTGCTTTATGCCTATCTCTACAGCCGTGAGGTGGTGCATGAGGTGCCTGTGGTTGTGGTTGATGAGTGCCGAAGCGCCACAAGCCGTGAGTTCCTGCGCAAGAGTGACGCCACTCCGGACCTTAAGATAATATCATACTGTGCCGATATGGAGGAGGCGCGTAATCTCATGCACCGCCATAAGGCATACGGCCTGATACATATTCCGGCCGAGTTTGAGAAAACTCTGGCAAGCGGTCATCAGGCTACCATTAACCTGTATTGTGATATGAGCGGTCTGCTCTATTACAAGGCAATGCTCAGCGGTTGCACCATAGTATCGCTGGACATGAACCGTGACATACAGATGGCACGTCTGTCGGGCTTATCGGACCGTGAGAAGGAGGTTATGACCATGCCTATTGAGAATGAGTATATCACCATGTTCAACCCGGCAAACGGTTTCCAGGCATTCCTTATTCCGGCCATCCTGATACTGTTACTGCAGCAGACTCTGGTTCTGGGTGTGGCTATGCTGGCCGGAACCGAGGCTGAGCGCCGTCGTGCAGGTGTCCTGATTCTGGGACATGAGTATGACAATCCTATCACCGTTCTGGGCGGTAAGGCATTGGCCTATCTGCTGGTTTACGGATTTACAGCCACATACGTGCTCTGCTTTGTTCCGTGGCTGTTCCATATGCCGCAGTTGTGGCAGCTGCCTACGCTTGTGGCATTTGTCATCCCGTTCCTGCTCTCCAGTATCTTCTTTGCAATGTGTATATCATTCTTTGTAAGGGATAGGGAGTCTTGTTTCCTGCTGTTCGTGTTCGTGTCAGTCCCGCTTATATTCATGAGTGGTATTTCATGGCCGTCATCAAATATGCCTGCGTTCTGGAAGGTGCTGGCTCAGTTCTTCCCGTCAACCCATGGCATAAACGGATTTGCCCGAATCAATACAGCCGGTGCATTGCTTCAGGATGTAAGGATTGAGGCACTCTCCCTGTGGATGCTGACCGGACTCTATTTCATGCTTTCGCTGTTCATTTATGAGCGAATGTATAGGTCGGACAAGATGCCGGGTGTAGAATTCGTAATCGCCATGCGCGCCCGTGCACGCCGCAATATCCGCGTTGCAGCACGTGATATCAGGGAGGCTGGTCAGGAATTCATCGAAACCACTCAGCGTATCCAGAAGATCCGCCGCTACCGCAGAGGCAAAAAGAATAATAATTAAGTGGTGAGGGTGGAGAACTTGCCGGTAACGGTTTCGGAGTAGGTGACGGAGATGGGGATGTGAGGAGCGGCTGCGTAGTTGAGCTCAGCAAATAGTCCGTCAGCTCCTTTCTGGATAGCCCTGATCTTGCGCAGATTCACATAATACGAGCGGTGGCAGCGTACTATGTTGTTGGATTCACAGATCTGCTCTATGGAACGCATTGAACTGCGAAGGGGAAATCTTACCAGTTTGTCATTGTTAAGGTAGCAGATGTTGACATAGTTGTCGGCGGCCTCAACGTAGAGTATGGCATTTGCCGTTACGGCCAGTTTGAGCGCTTTCTTTTCATCCAGGAAGGGTAGGGTGCTGTCCTCACGACCTATCTGTCCCGATGCATATTTCTCAATTGTAACGCGGTTCTTGGCCAGCAGCATCTCACGATCCTTTATCTCAGACCACAATGCCGTTATTACATACGGAAACAGCAGGATGGTGAATGTAATCAGGAACATCTTGGGCACCAGATCCATGTAGGCCATTGTGCGTTTGTCCATAAGCCATACAAACAGGGCGCAGAACATCGTTATGGCAAGTCCCTCCATGAGTTCCCATATCACAAAGCCGGTATAAGTAAGCTGGCGTTTGCTGCGTGCCAGCAGCATGATAAGGCGGCTTATAAGTACTACTACCAGCTCTATCGATGCCATGATGGCTGCCCTGAATGCCAGCTGGTTCTGTGTCACCTGCATGAACGTATCCAGGTGGAAAGGCTTGGCTCCAACCAGGAAAAAGAAGGCGTACATGGGTATGAGCAATATGTATATGGCCAGTATATTGCCCTTGAAATATGAATCCGGAATCTTGTGCATAAGGGTAGTTTTTGAGGTTCCAAGTGCAAATATAGGGGTAAAATTTCATCCCTGATGCTACGGGGCGAAATTATTATCGCTTCAATTTTACCCTCATATTCCAGATTTAACCCCTAAATATGCCATTTAGTCACTTGATACCCCCGTGTATCCCTTTTATTTTCACCCATCACATGTGCGTTGTAATTTTGTGGCGAAAACAATAGCAAACAAAACAATTAAGATATGACAACAATCTGTTCATTTGACTGCAACCAGTCAGCGCTTAAGTCACTGATAGGTGATGTTAAGCCGATGGCTCCTGTTGATGGTACCTGGATGAAGGTTTCCCCCAGAGTATTTGAGGATCAGGTGCGCAAGCTTGCGTACGGTCTTATGGTTAAGGATTTCCGTCGCGGGGAGACAATCGTATTTACCGGCTGCACCGATGATATGCACATGTTCATCAAGACAGCCTGCAATCTGGCTCACCTCAATGCAGAGTTTTCTGTTGAGGCTGACGGTAAGAATATACTCCCTGTAACAGAGGTTGAATACCTTATGTCTATAGGTGGTACTTGGTCACGCAAGTATAAGGCATCAGTTGACCGTACCATTGCCCGTCTTATCCTGGGTTGCTGAGCCCTTTACTCAGCCAGCGGCTGGTAGAAAAGGTGAGGGTAGCTCATCTCCGGGTGGAATATCTGTATGAATTCACCCAGCAGTATCTCGGGGTGGAATGACGTGAGTTCAAAATAGGGTACGTCATTCACATTGCAGACCCAGATATTGCGTTCCTTAAAAGGCTTGAATGATGCGTATGACTTAAAGTCTGATTCAAGCAGCCTGTATGTCAATGGTACGGAACTACTGTTCTTGAGCAACCATACATCGGCATCCTGAGCCTTATCAAATACGGTCTCGAATGACAGCGGCACTGAGCCGCTGTTTTCATTATCCCCAAACAGATACTCTGCTCCGGCATCGGCTATCATACGGCCTATGGTGCTGCCGCCTCCAGCCACATACCAGGCCGATCCGCTACGGGTGTCAAGCATTACCTTGGGGCGTGATACCGTTCTGGATGCTGTCTCCTTTAGATTATTGTAGTCACTGCTTACCTTGTTGAACAGTGAGTCGGCCTTGCTGCCCGCCCCAAACAGACGGCCGTAAAAACGCATCCACTCGGCACGGGACAGAGGTGATGTCTCCATATAATCGGCACACTCCAGCAGAGGTATGCCCAGTTTCTCCAGCTGGCCGTAACCGGTCTGCTCAAACGGTGATACCATTATGGCATCGGGGTGCAGCTCCATGATCTTCTCAACGGTAGGGTACATGCTGTTGCCGCAATCTGCTATTGTGCCGTCGGCCAGGCGGGCGCGGATAAGAGTATCGGATATGTACTCAGGCTCACATACACCTGCAATGCAGTCCTCTACACCAAGTTCAACCATCAGGTGCGCCATGCTGTTGGTCATTACAACCACCCGTTTGAGCGGGATGTGTACTGTGTTTTCGTTACGGTTGAACCTGTAATCGGTAGCAACTGAATCAGTGAATGTATATGTGTGCAGCAGGGTGCCTTTTTTCCAGGGGTTGGCTATCTTGACGAAATAGCTGTGGGCTGTCTCACGCACCGATATGTGGCTGGCAAGCTGCATGATTCCGCCCTCTGACTGGAACCGGTTGCCAGCGTTACATGCAGTGAGCAGTAATGCTGCCAATAATATTGTTATGTTGTTGTGTCTCATATTTTACTGGTTTATGTTGTAGATGGCTGTTATCTCTGTTGAAAGTTCTCCGGTCTCACTGTTGCATCCTATCACTCCGTTCTGGACCTTTATGAAATCAATGCTTTCCAGGTTGGCCGGACTGCCATCCTCCTTTACGGCCCAGCTTATGTCAAAGGCTGAGTTCGTGTCTGAGTTTGGCAGATTGTCGGCGTAACCGTACCCGAATGATTTCATTACCCACATTCCGTCCTGATATGTCTGATTGTCAGGCAACAGCGTGGCTGTGAATGTGACGGAGTCCTGATCATACCACTGCGGATAATATGGCTGCTTGTGGGCGTTGTTGCGTGTTATGCTACCTGTGCGGCCGTCTGATCCGTGCCACTCTATGTCGTCATCATCTGATTCCGGCTTAATATAGGTGATTGTATATCCGGGTGTGGATCTGTTCTCTTTCTGCTCGGAGCCCCATATCTCATACCACGGGTCATTGGGCAGACCGTCATGGTTTGCATCGGAACTTACCCAGACTACGCCGGGCTCAGCATTGCCGGTGAATGCATTTCCGTCAATACGGAAATCGGGACCGGAATAGTTCATGACAGGATTGTCAAATCCTACAGTGATGTAGCCTCCGAATCCTCCCAAGGTAATCATGCCGTTTCCTGTCAGGGCATCAAGGCATTTCTGTGCCATGGTGATGCTGTCATCGGATTCACTGAATTGCGGTATCGTGTTTATGAACTGTCCCGGCGCAGGGCAATAGCTGAATACCTTGCTTATGGGGGTGCGGTTCTCAATTATGGTGCCGGCATCGGCAGGCTGCACTTGAGATGTGGAGAACTGTATGGTGTTGGGATTTATTCCGATACCCGTAGCCATGCGGTATCTCAGTTTGCCCTCAGGGTTAAAGCAGTACAATGAGCCGGGAGTGGTGTAATTGGCTGCGTCGCAGATATATACGTATCGGGTTATGGGGTCAACCTTAATGCTGTAGGGGCACTCTATATGTGTGCCGTCTGTTATGAAAGAGGATTGTATTATCTGTCCTGTGCGGGTGTCCATTACCTGGATTGTATCGCTGCCGTAGCGGTAAAGCCATGCCTTGTCGGCTACGATATCCATATTCAGGACAGGGATATTGTATGTATCGGTAAGCAGATCGGTCGTTACGTCAATCCTGTGCAGGCGGCAGTCATAATCATCAGTCCCGTAGTCATAAATGCCGCGTGACACTACAAATACGCTTGTGCCGTCGGTGCAGATGGTTCCGGGATTGCTGCGTACGGTGATGCGGGTCTTCTCGGTGAAAGAGGCTATATCTATTACTGATACGGTGCTGTCGGGATCTGAAGGATCCAGACCTCCTGAATTTGAGACGTACAGCTTGCCGCCGGCACAGCATATGCCGTCCGGATTACGTCCTACAGTGACGGTGGCATCGGCCTCCATGGCCTGCGTGCTGATACGGGTTACGGTTCCGTCAAAACAGCAGACATAGAGATAATCTCCATATGCGGTGATGTAACGTGGCTGTGATGCCTTGCCGTCATGGCTCAGTTTTATCTGTTTGAGTGAGCGGCATGTCGATGCATCCAGGATTTCTATGGTGCTGGATTCTGATACAACTATGTAGAGGCGGTCACCGTAGAGCAGCATGTCATTGGCGGTATCGCCCAGGCGGCGTCTGTTGGCTTTCTCAAAGCAGTCATATGACGTGCCGTTGGGTCCGGCCCAGGAGTAGGGCAGGCCGGTGGAGTAGTCAATCCATGCCAGGGCGCTGTTGTTCTGGTTGAAAAGGCCCTCGGACAACACGTATATTCCGGTGTTGACTCCGTCAGGAACTGCACGGGTGGCATCCAACAGGATCGGCTCCGGATCACAGGACCATGCAATCAGGGCAATTGCGGCTATATGTAACGGAAATCTTTTCATAATTCTATTCTTGCCGTTATACGTAACTGCCTTCCGGGCATGGGATAATTGTGAACGAACTCATACCGGTAATCCGTGAGGTTGATGCATTCAGCCCTTAGTGTTGCCGTGAAGCTGTCAAACTCAAATTCACGCCAGGCCGAGCAACCTATCTCATAATAGTGCGGCATCCGGAATTCCGGGCCGTTATATCCATTGCTGTAAAACTCTCCGCTGTAGATGATATTGCAGCTTACGTTTACCATGGGGGTCTCAATCCATGCCACGGCCGATGCGGAGTGACGTGGGGTGTATGCTATCTGGTGATTCCAAACGGAACTGCCGCTGTCAGACTTGTCCATGGCGCGCTGATAGGTGTATGATACCCTTGCGGCCGGCCTGATGAGTCCTGCGGTGCGGCTTATGTCCAATCCGGTCTCGATGCCGTGGGTGAGTACCCGTCCCAGATTGACCATCTTCCATTTTACGGTGTTGCCGTCGGGGACAGCCATGATGCGGTCCTTGACGTCGCTGTTGTAGATATCGGCATAGAAGGAGTAATGCAGAGTGCCGCATTGGTTATCAAGGGTAATTCCTGCCGATGTTACGGTTGCCTGTTCGGGGCGCAGGTCGCGGCGTCCTATCTGCTCAAAATAGAGGTCATTGAATGTGGGCAGACGGAATGTATTGGAGAGTGAGGCTCTGATATGCAGACCGGCAGATGGCCATGCCAGCCAGTTAAGGCCTACTGTGGGTGAGAGATGATTGTAACTATCGGCTGCCTTGCGGAGTTTTGTCTTCTCCTTGGTGATTACATGATTGAGACGGCCGGTGACCGTGAGGCGGTTTGATGCATATTTGACAGCTGCGGTGCTGTTAAGGGTTATGCGGGTGGGGGCAGCCATCTGCGCTCCGTTCCCGTCCAGACCGGACAGACGTCCGTCCAGACCGGCCGATGCGGATATCCTCACCCTGATACGGTATAGAACCACGCCCGACAGATACCCCTCCTGTTCTGTGTAGCGGTTGTCGGTCTTGCCCTGGATGGTGTTGGCGTCAGGATCCAGATAGCGTGTGTGGGTTATTCCGTATTTGGCGTTTATGCGCAGGGTCAACCTGTCCGTTACGTTCTGTGAAAGGGTTGACTGTATGAAACCGTTGCGGTTCCACAGACGTTCGCGCGCGGGCGTGTCATTGTAATATATGTTGGCCGGCAGTCCCTGTTCTGACTGGAACCAGTATGCACGTGTGGTCAGGGTGGTGTTGTCAGACAAATCACTGAACAGGGCAGCCTCCAGACGCAGGCGCTGTATATCGGAGTTGTCCCTGGTCATATGGCGTGAACCGGCCCCCTCCTGTATGTAAGGGTAGTCACCTCTGGACTTGAGCCATTCGGCCTGCAGGGATATGGTGTTGGCTTGATTTGCCCTGAAATCAGAACCGCCCAGTACTGACCAGGTGCCAAAACTGCCGTGTTTTGCCTCACCCCAACTGTGCGCCTTTGCGGTGCCTAACTGCGGGCGTGAAGCGTTCAGTGTTATTACTGCCGCCTGGGCTGAAAGTGATGCCGGCTGTAGCAGGTCGTTGTCCGGACCGCTTACCATACGTACGGATCGGGCCTGTGATGCCGAGAACTTACCCAGGTCTATCTGGCCTGTCTGGTTATCGGTTATGATGATGCCGTCATACGCGACCGCGGTGTGCTGTGCCCCCAGACCGCGTACAGATACGGTCTTGAGTCCGCCTATGCCGCCGTAATCCTTGACTGTGGCACCGCTGAAGTATTTGATTACGTCCGATATCTGCAGGCTGCCGGCTGCCTGCATCAAGGTGGCATCGGCCTGTTTGCTGGTGGCTACGGAACGTGTGTCCTGCGTGCGGTCACCTGTTACCGTGACCTGCGGAATGGATTTGGCTTGGGTAGAGTCAGTAAAAATCTGACCCTGCGCCTCAAGGGAGAGACACAGGGTGCAGATTATTATCAAACAGTGTTTTATGCCAAATGACATTATTCTCTGGTGTGCTCTACAACTTTGAGCTGGTCTATGCAGAAGTATGCAGGAGTGTTCATACCCCAATCACCGGTATCAGTTGATGAAACTGAGAAACCTATGCTGGTAACGTAGCCAAGTTCACTCAGGTCAACCTTCTTCCAAGTGTTGAGAATATCCATTCCATCAGCAAGGCTGATCTCTATACTACCTGTTGGCTGACCGTTACTGTATCCGGTTATGGTCAGGATGAACTCATCATCATCTGTCCACTGCTTTACAAGCGGGCTCTGGTTTCCGTCATTCTGGTCCTTGATGGCAAGATATGCGTACGTTGCGTTAGTTACGTAGATCTCCTTGGCCAGGAATGACTTTCCTTCAACGAATGAAATCTCTGAGGGAGTTGTATTCCACGCACCTGAATTGGATATCAGATATGTGTTTGTGCTGACACCCTTCTTTGTTATTGCTGAGAGGTTTGTATAACCCGGTGTGGTTGCGTCAGAGCAGCTGCTGAATGTGAAACCCTCACCGAATCCGCTTGCTGAGAATGTGTGGTTGATGATGAACGGGGCAATCTCAATGTTGTCCTTGAAATAGTAGCCGACCTTGTTTGTCGTATCTGTTGCCAGATAATACTGATTGTCCTTAAGGCTCAGTGAAAGAGTATACGATTTTACATCGTCAACAGTTACTGCGTCGATTGAACTAACTGGAAGGCTGTGGATGGCTTTTGCGCTTTTATCCTCCTGGGGATCATCCTTGTCCTTGTCACAGGAAACGAACACAAAACCCATTGTGAGGGCCAACAGAGCGAATGAATAAAATTTCTTCATAATCTATAAGTTTAAAAAGTTACTGAATCCCGGCAGTAATGCAGGTGAGGCTGTCTACAGCAGGCCTTACCGGCTTTTTTTATTATGTCTTGCAGGTCTTCTGACTTACCCCGGTCTGTCCGCCTTCCCACCCCGTGGGGCAGTGGCATTTGCGGTATGGACATCCCTGTTTTGAGGGCTTACAGCAGCGGGTCTGTTCAGGATTCTCACCTGATTCCCTTTTGATCCTTAACTCGGGGAAAGAGTATCGGAACAAGACGGAGCAAAATTAGTAATAAATCATTATCTTTATACCACCTAATAAAAATTGAATGATCAGGATACTCGTTGGGGCCGCCACGTCGGGCAGTGGCAAGACTACTTTCACGATGGGGCTGCTGCGTGCACTTACGCGGCGGGGGCTCCGTGTGCAGCCTTTCAAATGCGGTCCTGACTATATTGATACGCAGTTTCACAGTATTGCGGCGGGTGCTGAGTCCGTCAATCTGGATACGTGGATGGCATCGGCCGAACATGTTCGTGAGGTCTTTGCACATTATTCGGATGGGGCCGATGCGGCCGTGATTGAGGGCGTGATGGGACTGTTTGACGGCTATGACCATATGCGCGGAAGCAGCGCCGAGATTGCGGCTCTGCTGGATGTGCCGGTGTTGCTGGTGGTCAATGCACGCTCCACCGCATATTCCGTGGCGGCTTTGCTGCACGGATTCAAGACCTTCAGGCCCGATGTACGCATTGCCGGTGTGGTTTTCAATCAGGTGGCATCGGAATCACATTTCAGTTTTTTGAAGGATGCGGCGGCCGATGCGGGCGTTACCTGTCTGGGCTGGATTCCGCGCACTGAAGGACTTGAGGTGCCGTCCAGGCATCTGGGACTTACCGTAGGTCTTGAGAATGAGTTGAATACGCTGGCCGACCGGGTATCGGACCTGGTGGAACAGCATGTTGATTTGGATCTGATATGCAGAGGATTGCAGTAGCCAGGGACAGGGCGTTCAATTTTGCTTACAGGGAGAACCTGGACAGGCTGGCGCAGATGGGTGAGGTGGTTTACTTCAGCCCGCTGGCCGGTGATGAACTGCCCAAGGACGTTGATCTGGTCTATCTGCCCGGCGGATATCCGGAGCTTTTTGCTCCTGAACTGGCCCTGAACCGCATGCTGGCATCGCAACTGGTACAGTACGCGGAGAGCGGCGGCCGGATTTTTGCCGAGTGCGGCGGAATGATGTATCTGGGCAAGTCGCTGACCGATCAGGAGGGCCGCGTTTGGCCCATGGCCGGAGTGCTGCCCATAGAGTGCACCATGCAGGGTGCCCGCCTGCACTTAGGCTACCGCCGCATGACCATCGGTGGTACAGAATTCCGCGGTCACGAGTTTCATTACTCTAAAATTGACGCAAAGGGGTCGTTTAACAATGCGTCACTTCAGTTTGATGCGCGGGGTGAGAAGGTGGATACGGAGTTGTACCGATACAAGAACGTGATTGCGGGCTACACACACTGGTATTGGGGTGAGTCCGATATCAACGCATTCTGGGAATTATGAAAAGAATATATACACGTACAGGCGATGACGGCACCACCGGAATCCACGGCGGTGAACGTGTGCCCAAGGACGATATCCGCATAGAGGCCAACGGCACGCTTGATGAGCTCAACACCCAGATAGGCATTGTGCGCAGTATGCTCAAGGCCGATGATGACTGGCAGGAAGGATTGTACAGGATACAGTGTGAACTGATGAGTGTGATGAGTCTTGTGGCAACGCCTTCGGCCAGACGTGACAGCAATCCCAACACTTTGGATGCCGGGATGGAGCAGTTCTGTGAGGACTGGATGGACAGCCTGACACAGCAGATAGGAGAGCATGAACATTTTCTCATACCCGGCGGAACGCCGCTGGCTGCACAGTTGCAGATGGCACGCACCGTATGCCGCAGGGCGGAGCGAAGGCTTTGGACATTGCATCGTCAGGACCCTCTGCCGCAGGAACTGCTGCGTTTTGTAAACCGTCTTAGCGACCTATTCTTTATCCTAGCCCGCTTTGAACTGGACCGTCAGGGATGGCCCGAGGAGAAGTGGAAGGCGTTTTCTTATAAGAACCGTAAGTGATGGCCGATGCAAAGTTACATCCGGTAATGCTGGCGGGAACGGGCAGCGATGTGGGCAAGAGCGTGATTGCTACCGCCCTGTGCCGCATTTTCCGTCAGGACGGCTACAGTCCCGCCCCGTTCAAGGCGCAGAACATGGCGCTCAACTCATACGCTACGCCCGATGGGCTGGAGATTGGCCGTGCTCAGGCTGTTCAAGCCGAGGCAGCAGGCGTGCCTTGCCATACCGATATGAACCCGCTGTTGCTCAAGCCCAGCTCGGACCACACATCGCAGGTGGTGCTTAACGGCAAGCCTGTGGGCAATATGGGTGCGTATGACTATTTCCGTAAGAATGAGGGCCGCGAGGTGCTCCGAAAGGAGGTTAATGCGGCGTTTGACCGTTTGAGCAGCCGCTACAATCCCATCGTGATGGAGGGCGCCGGCAGCATATCGGAACTGAATCTGCGCGATACGGATCTGGTCAATCTTCCTATGGCACGCCATGCCGGGGCTAAGGTTATACTGGTGGCCGATATTGACCGCGGGGGCGTTTTTGCAAGCGCCTACGGATCAATTGCGCTGCAGACCCCTGAGGATAAGAAACTTATAAAAGGTATAATAATCAATAAGTTCCGGGGTGACTTGAGGCTGTTTGAGGAGGGCCGCAAGATACTGGAGGACATTTGCAAGGTGCCGGTTCTGGGCGTTGTACCATACTTCAAGGACATACACATTGAAGAGGAGGATTCCATGGAACTGGCCGGCAAGCAGCACAGCGCCGTAAGCGGAAAGGTGAACGTGGTGGTCATACTGCTGCATCACATCTCCAACTTTACTGATTTTGGAATGCTGGAGCGTGATCCCAGGGTTAACTTGTACTACACCAACAACATAGAGGAGATAGGTAAGGCCGATATAATCATACTGCCCGGAACCAAGAGCACCATTGATGACCTCTATGAGATTCGCCGAAACGGCGTGGCCGAGGCGGTGCTCCGTGCTCACAAGGCTGGCACTACGGTGCTGGGAATCTGCGGCGGTTACCAGATGATGGGTATGAGCGTGGATGACCCCCAGGGCGTTGAGGGCAGCATCCGCAAGATTCCGGGGCTGGGACTCCTGCCGGTGGATACTGTTATGGAGGGCAGCAAGGTAACCCGCCAGGTGTCATTCCGTTTCAGGGATTCAGACGGCTGCACGGGTTACGAGATTCATATGGGACGCACCGAGGGTAAGTGCAGTGCTCTGAATACATTCTCTGACGGCACTGCTGAAGGCTGTCTTGCCGATGAGCGCACCATGGGCACCTACATTCATGGAATCCTGGACAATCAGCAGGTGATAGAGAGCCTGCTGGCACCGTTTGCAGCTTCCAAAGCCCAGGCTACTGCATTGAGTTACAACGATTTCAAACAGCATCAGTATGATCTGCTGGCCGACCATGTGCGCAGGCACCTGAATATGCCGCTGCTGTACAAGATAATGAGTGAGGATGATTAACGGGCACGGCGACGACATATTCTCTTACCCCTGCATCAGGCACAATTTCAGTTCAAACATTGTGTGCCGCAGGGACTTGGATGCGCTGTATGAGCATCTTAACAGCTGTATGCCCCGGATATCATCATATCCCGAGCCCGATGCCTCATCGCTGGCATCGGCGTGGGCTGCATCGATGGGGATATCGGCCCAAAACCTGTGCGTTACAAATGGAGCAACCGAGGCAATCTACCTGATAGCGCAGGTGTACCGCGAGAGTAACTCGCAAATACCGGTTCCCACTTTCAGCGAGTATGCCGATGCCTGCCGCCTGAACCGTCACAGGATAACTGAGGTTTATTCTGAATCCGGTCTCAAACCTGCCCCCGGCAGTCTGGTATGGATATGTAATCCAAACAATCCTACCGGTAAGGTGTGGGATTATGCGTGGTTGACGCAGATGATAGAGGCCAATCCGGCATGCATTTTCATCATTGACCAGTCATACGCGCCCTATACTTTGGAGAAGGTAATTGACGTAAAGTGGGCGGTAGAGCAGCCTAATGTGCTGTTGCTGCACTCCATGACCAAACAGTTCGGAGTGCCGGGACTGCGGATTGGGGGTGTGAGCGGCAATGCCAAACTCATAAGGCAACTGAGCCTGTTCCGTATGCCCTGGTCTGTCAATGCTCTGGCCATTGAGGCGGGAAAGTTCCTGCTGGCCAACAGTGACTGTTATTTAATTGATGCCGGGGCTCTTATTGCAGAGCGGGAGAGAGTTGCCGCAGAGTTTGCCAAAACAGGGCTTATAGAGGTGTGGCCATCGGACTCCAATATGCTTCTGTCAAGGTTGAGAATGGGAAAGGCATCGGCACTGAAGGATTTTCTGGCTGTAGAGAAGGGCATGCTGATACGTGACGCCTCAAACTTTACTGGGCTGGACGAGGGCTGCTTCCGCATTGCGGTGCAGGAACAGGAGGCTGATAATCTGCTAATTGAGGGGATTAAGGAATGGATGTTCAGCAATTGATCATAGCGTTGACGCCGCTTCTGGTTGGTGCTCTTCTGGATGCCCTGCTGGGTGATCCTTCCTGGCTTCCGCATCCTGTGGTGGGGTTCGGCAAGCTGATTGGCGGGGCCGAGAAACGGCTTAACCACGGTGGGCACAGAAAACTGAAAGGCACTCTGACTGCCCTCCTGCTGATTGCTTTTGTCTACGTGCTGTTCTTCTTTGGCATTAGCTGGCTTTACAGGGTTAATGTCTGGGTCGGTGTTGGTATAGAGACACTTATGGTGTTCTGTTTCCTGGCCGGCAAGACACTTATCAGGGAAGTCAGAATGGTTTTCCAAGCTCTGGATGAATCTTTGGATAAAGGCCGAAAACAGTTATCCCGAATTGTGGGCCGCGATACCGCAAACCTGGATGCTCAGGAGATACGTACCGCGGCACTGGAGACCCTGGCCGAGAACCTGAGTGACGGCGTGATTGCCCCGCTGTTCTGGTATATGCTCCTTGGAGTGCCCGGCATGGCGGCTTACAAGATGATCAACACGCTGGACTCCATGATAGGTTATAAGACAGAGCGTTACAGAGACTTTGGGTGCTGGGCCGCACATATTGACGATTTAGCCAACTGGATTCCCGCACGCCTTACCGCATTGCTGATGGTTCTGTCCGCCGGCCGTCCCGGATTGCTGCGATTTGTGCACAAGTACGGCCGTCAGCACGCCAGCCCCAATTCCGGATTTCCCGAATCGGCCCTGGCAGGTATTCTGGACTGCCGCTTTGGAGGCACACACACCTACTTTGGCCAGGAGTTCTACAAGCCCTACATTGGAGAAAATCCAAGGGAACTGACTACAAAAGACGCCCGCCGTGCCATCCGAATCAATGTTATATCGGAGGTGATAATGGTTATTCTTGTGATTGCGGTCAGATCTCTATGCTGATCATGCCGCCAAAGGGGATGAGGTTCTCAAAGGCGTGGCGCAGGTCGCAGAGACCGGCATAGACGCGGGCGCAGGCAAGCACCCCGCCGTGCGCAAATATCAGCACGTTTTCAAAATCCTTCTGTTTGAGTTCATCCATAAAGTCCGATATGCGCCGGTACATCTCGCGGAAGGATTCGCCGCCGGGTATGGGGGCATCGACAAAATTATCGTACCACTCCTGGATATAGGGATCGTCAATATCTTCGTAACGGAGCATCTCCCATCGGCCAAAATTGAGCTCCTTCAGACGGTTGTCAAGGCGGGGTGTCTTAAAACCGCAAAAGTCTGCCAGAAGCCGGCAACGGGACAGGGGACTGCTGTAGACGGCATCAAAGCGGATATCGGGGATTGAATCCTTGACTGCTTGGGCCTCAGTCTTGAAGGTCTCCTTTAGCGGGACATCGGTCTGCCCGTAGCATGTGCCCTGAGGTACATCTGGAGCGGTATGTCGGATGATATATACGTTCATACGATTGCGGTTACAAGTCGGAATACAAGTTCGGTGATAAGGAAAAGTGCGCCGCAGCAGTCACCCGTATAACCTCCTATCTTTTTCTTGAAAAGCAGCAGGAGCAGACAGAATACCGCAAAGGAAGAAATGGCAATTATACTAATGCTCAGATAGTTGGTCGCGAAAGACTTGTCAGGTAAGACAATAAGTGTCAGTGCTGCAATTCCGGAGATAACGGTGAGTATCTCCTCCAGTGCGGTTGGATGCGTATAGACAGTGCGGTTCTTGCTCTCAGACTCCGGGCGTGCGTAAGGCAGGAACAAGACTATGTGGCTGCTTATGCACTTACAGAATACATCGGACGAAATTATTATTAAAAGCACATACTGAGGATGTACGCTGGAAAGGACAACAAATGAGAGCAGGAAATAGAGTATCAGTCCAATGACTCCGTAAGTGCCGATGTGTGAGTCTTTCATTATGCGCAGTGTGCTCTCCTTGTCTGTTCCGCCGCCGAATCCGTCCAGGAAATCGGCAAAACCGTCTTCATGCAGGGCGCCCATGAGCAGAACCCTGGCCAGCAGAGCCATGGCGATGGCAATTTCCGCCGATGTAACTTTGGCAAAAAGCCAGAACGTCAGGGCCGATACGCCACCGGTAAGCCATCCCGTAACGCTCCACCATCCGGTTACGTGACTGAAACACTCACTTGGCACTTGTTTGATCTTGTGGAAAGGCAGGCGCGTAAAGAACATCAATGCAGCAAGGAAATTATTCATAAGATTAGAAGTATTTGGTTACGGATGCCTTCTTAAAGGAATCCATTTCATTAATCATTTTTATGGCCGATTCCACTATCGGATATGCGCAGACTGCTCCACTGCCTTCACCAAGGCGAAGACCCAGGTTGAGCAGGGGTTTGGCGTGCAGGTATTCAAGCAGTATCTTATGCCCGCTCTCATCGCCCTGATGGCCGAATACCGCATACTGGAGCACATTAGGATCCAGTTTTGATGCGGCCAGCATGCAGTTGGTCATTATGAAACCGTCCACCAGAATAACCATGCGCAGTTCGGCTGCACGCAGCATGGCACCCACGGCCATAGCCATCTCAAGGCCTCCAAAGTAGCAGAGTATATCCTTGACGGAGTATTTGGCTCTGGCTGTCTTGAATTTCTGAACGGTTCCGGTAAGCACCTCAAGTTTGTGGCTTACACCCTTGCTGTCCAGTCCAGCACCGGCACCGATGCATTGCGCCAGAGGAATGCCCGCCAGCAGTGACATCCATATTGATGAGGCCGATGTGTTACCGCATCCCATCTCGCCAAAGCTTATCACATTGCAGCCGTCGGCATGAACACGGTTGACGCACTCTGCACCACGTTGCAGGCAGAGATTGAATTCATCGGGGGTCATGGCAGACTCGATGGAGAAATCACGGGTGCCCTTGCGCACCTTCATGTCAATGATACCTGAACTGTAATCCATGTCATGGTCAATGCCCGCATCAATCACCATCAGGCGGAATCCGTGCTGACGGCAAAGGAAACTGATGCCTGCGCCACCCTCCAGGAAATGGTATGACTGCTGCCAGGTAACCTCCTTGGGCGAAACGCTCACACCCTGTGCCAAGATTCCGTGGTCTGCGGCAAACAGTATGTTGCAGGGATTCTTCAGGGTGGGGGTAAGGGTATGCTGAATCATGCAGATCTGGCCTGCCAGCGTCTCCAGGTATCCCAGAGAGCCTTTTGGCTTGGTCAGATTGTCTATCTTGTCCTGTACTTGTGACTGAAATTCAGGGTCGTTGAGATTCTCTATCATGATCATTTGATTTTTACGGGTATGCCGCTGACCATCAGCGTGACTTCATGGGCCATTGAGGCAATATACTGGTTTACCCAACCCTGAAGGTCGGTAAAACGGCGCTGCAGGGTGTTGGCCGATACGCCTCCCATGCCTATCTCATTGGTTACGAATATGAATGTGGCATCCTGGGCTGTGAACAGGTCAAACTCAGCCTTGATGTCGTCAAGACACCGACTAACCCAGATGCTGTCGTTTTCAGCTTTCTGCTGGTCGCGGTAGAAGAAGTTTGTGCACCACAGCGTAACGCAGTCAATCAATACCACGCGGCCTTGGACATCATGTCGGCTCAGATTGATTTCCTCTTCGATATTTGTCCACTCCGGTCCGCGGCGCAACTGATGCCGGCGTACACGCTCGCGGAACTCATCGTCCCAAACACGGGCGGTGGCCATATAGACTGGGTTGGATGATAGCGACAGCGCAGTCTGCTCGGCAAAACTGCTCTTGCCGGACCTTTCTCCTCCTGTTATGAGTATTATCTTGTTCATTATCAATATATTTTTCCTTCTTCGCTGATTAGGAGTATTGTCAGTATGCCTGACGGAAGCAGGGAATCGCAATGGCTATGGCAGTAGCGGATTACTGTGGAGCAGAATGATTCCAGATACTCTTGCGGGATGATGGTCCATAGTTCACGGGCCAAGGTAATACGTCCGATGGCACGGCGGACACGCCATGGGCAGCCTGATTCACGGGCCATCCTGCGTATGAATTTCCTGTCCATCACACCCTCGCGGCTGTGGGTGTCAAGCATGCCGGCAGCCAGTTTCACGGCCTTACCTATCATTAGACCCATGGTAACATCCTTGAATCCAAGTTCCTCGGCAATGCTTATGGTCTCACCTATGTAGTTGCCGTAATGTACGAATGCCTGGGCGGGCAGATTGGGATAGAGCGCCTTTACAAAACGCTCGCTGCGGGCTCCGGAGTTTATCACCAGACGCGGTGCGCCTATGGCTTTTGCCACCTCAACCTCACGGCGGATTGCCTCCACGAATGCTTCCATCGAGAACGGACGTACAACACCCAATGTGCCTATTATTGATATTCCGTCAACTATCCCGAGTTTGGGATTGAAGGTTTTCTGAGCCAGTTCGGCACCACCGGGTACTGATACTGTTACGTACAATCCGCCTTCATACAATGCCGACAGTTCCTGAACAATCATCTTGCGGGGTACGGGATTGACTGCAGGTTCACCTACTTCAAGACCGATGCCCGGCAGTGTTATGCGTCCCACACCTTCCCCCTGAAGGAAATGTATTCCGGGTTGACTGCTCAGGGCGACCTTTACCCGGACCGTGCATCCGTTTGTGACGTCAGGGTCATCGCCGGCATCCTTTATGACCGATGCCTGAGCCCAGTCCTTGTCAATCAGACATTCCTGCACCGGAAGGGTGAATACCTCACCGTTGGGGATGCTGAATGGGACCCGAGTCTGCTCCTCACCGCTTAGAAGGGCGGTAAGGGCCGCTTTGGCCGCGGCGGTGGCGCATGCTCCTGTGGTGAATCCGGTGCGCAGTTCAAAGAATCCGGGAACCAGACGCTCAATCTCCTTGCGCAGTCCGTGCTGTCCGGTTACGGTTGTGAAACCGTCGGGCAGTTGCGGACGGCATACCGCATACAGCGGGATACCCAGTTCTCTGGCGGCATCGGCCTTCTCCGTAAAACCCCCTGACAGGCCACTCTCCTTGGTTATCACTGCCTGGGGACTGACTTCACGCATTATCTCCAGATCAGACTTGTCTCCGTAGAATACCAGATTGCCGATGTCAAAGCCGTCTTTGCGGGCAAGTTCTATTGACTCCTCGCGGTCCAGGACACGGAATATGCATTTGTGTTTTGACCAGTAATCCTTTAGGGCGGGGATTGTCTGAACTCCGGTAAGCGCCAACAGGCTCTCTACGCCGGCCTGTTCCAGACGCCTGATAGCATCATCGTAATCCTTGCACCAGATTATGTCATCGGTATGATCGGGGTAAGTGCGTTCGTATCGGACCACAGGGATGGATAGCGCCAGGCTTACCTCACTGACGGTATTGTGAAGACGTACTGCAAAGGGGTGGGCTGCATCGACTATCAGCTTAATCTCATGCTCGCGGCAGAAGGCGGTCATGGCATCGGTGTCCATGGCTCCGGTCACGTGCTCTCCGTTATGGCTATCAACCTGCTGCAGGTCTCCCCGGGTGGAATACCAGAAACGGCGGCCGGCTTCATCGGCCACCTTTACAGCCATGCGGCCTTCGGTGGTTCCTCCCAGGATAAGAATCATTTGCGGAACAGGTGTTTGAATTCGTGGGCATAGAGGCGGGACAGACCCTGACGGTTGTCAATAGCGTCACCCACTACCAGCAGGGTGGTTAGAGTCAGGTTGTTGTCACGCACAATGCGGGCCAGGTCCTTAAGCTGACCGCGGTATATCTTTTCCTCCTTCCAGGTGAGTTTGTAGCAGGCGGCCACCGGAGTCTCGGGCGGATAGGCTTGCAGCAGTTCCTCCTGAACCTGCTCAACGATTGCGGCGCTCAGGTAGATGCACATGGTGCTCTGGGACTGGGCCAGTTTGTGCAGCTGCTCCTTCTCGGGCATGGGCGTACGGCCCTCTCCGCGGGTCAGGATTATGCTCTGAACCTTCTCGGGGATGGTAAACTGTGAACGCAACGCTGCGGCTGCGGCCTGGAACGATGATATTCCGGGGGTGATGTGGTAGCGCATCCCGTATTTGTCAAAGAACGCCATCTGCTCCTGAATTGCGCCGTAGATGCAGGGATCGCCCGTGTGCAGGCGCACCACAAAGAGTCCGCGGTCATAGAAATCCTTCATCAGGGCAAACTGCTCTTCAAGGTCCATATCGGCCGATGAACGAACCGTTGCACCCGGCTTGGCGTAATAGGTGAGTTCCTTGGGCACCAGACTGCCGGCGTAAAGAATCAGGTCGGCGCGCTCCAGCATCCGTTTGCCGCGGACCGATACAAGTTCCGGGTCACCGGGACCGGCGCCCACAATCTCTATGAATCCTCCGCGCATCTTGAGGCCGTCCATTGCAACGGCAAACGTAAAGTCATTACCCTCAGAGAGTTGGCCTTTCTGCTTCTCTATAAGCAACATGCCGTCGTTGCTTGAACGCAGTGCGGCGCCTTCGGCCACACCATAGACGCCCGTAACCTCAAACGCCTTCTCTGATGGGTTGGGCACATCAATTCCCTCCAGATCTGATTTGGACCATATGTTTGTTGCGGCCGATGCCCATCGGCTCTTTAAATCAGCCAGAAGCGGCTCGTCCTTTTTAAGATCTATAGTTCCGATACTTGCAATGGCCAACGATGAAAGGGCTGCCTGTTTAAGGCTGTCCTCAATGAATTCAGGGATACCGTCGGGTTTGCACTGCTTGCGGCAACCCACTCCTACATGCAATACTTGGGGATAGTAACCCAATATGGGTATCGGGGCGTCATAGACGTGAGGTCCTACCGTTATGAGAAGCTCAAATTGAGCAAAATCAATGTCATCGTAATTGCTGAACACTTTCATGTGCTCCGGCAGAGTGCTCTCAAGATAATCGGTGCCGTTATCCCTGACCTCAAGCAGCAGGGCAACAGGATGTCTCTCGACAAACAGCGAAATGGCCTGGTTCATCTTGGCGCGGTTCAGATCCGTTTTCCAACCGAATTTGGAGCCAAGGGTATCGAGAGCCCACAGTCCGGTGTTGTCACTCTGAGTGGTGACAACAGCCTCACCGGCGGTCAGTCCTGCAATCTGCCGGGCCAGATCGTTGGCTCCGCCTATGTGTCCAGACAAAACCGGGATTACAAACTTTCCGGTGCTGTCCACACAGACTACCGCCGGATCCTTGTACTTGTCCTTTACGCAAGGGGCGATGCTGCGGACGCATATACCCATAGCGCCTATGAACACTATCTGCTCCAGATTGCTCCAGTTCTCCTTAATGAACCGGGCATATGATTTTATGACAGTGCAACCGTCCAGCTCTTTCTGGCTGTATATGACACCATCAATTGCCTGACTTATCTTCCGGGCAAGTCCTATGGAACTCTCTGAAACCAGTATTATCGCTCTCATTCCGCTTTCATTATTAGGATTGGGTTATGCTCATCGACCGCCATGCGGGTGGTGCCGGTTATATGTCGGCCGATACTCTCTATACCCTGACGGAACGCAGCCGCGCTCTCATCGGACACAGAATTGAACACTATCACGCCACCCGGCAACAGCACTCTGTCTATAGTCTCAAGCATCTCTTTCATCTGCCCTCCGTGACCGCCTATGAATACGGCGTCAGGGGCGGGATAGAGGTTGGTATCGGCATCCATGAAATCACATATCACGCCGTTTATTCCGGGGGCTCCGAACCGACGGCTGTTGCTGTCCAGAAGTTCCTTGCCTTGTGGGCGTTTCTCAAACGCGGTGATTACCAGATGAGGGAACTGCAACCGGGCCTCGATTGATACCGATCCTGTGCAGAATCCTATGTCCCAGAACGACCGGCGACGTCCCAAATCGAGTGCTGCAAGGGTTGCCAGGCGGATGGGCATTTTGGTTATCATGTTGATGCGGCCGTCTAGCAGATCAAAACGCTCCTCGGGGATGCCGAACAGGCGGCCCCGCTGCTCGGTCATCTGCAATATCATGCAGTTGGGGAAATCGGCCTCATAGAACAAAGCCTGGGCAACGGTCATTGTGGTAACCTTTTCATGCTCGGGGTTGCCCATGCATTCGCCTATTGTTATGCTGTAGTTGTCATAGCCGTACTCCTGCATCATGGATGCTATGGCGCGCGGGGTGCGGGTGCGGTCGGTCAGGACTCCTATTTGTTTTTCCCGGCTTATGAGCGCATCCTGGAAATCTTTCCACGGACGGCCTGTGAGTGATACCGCATGCATATCCTGATAGGGCAGCAGCATACGGTGGGCCAGCATCTGCAGTGAGTTGAAGGTAGGATAGACCTCTATTTTTGCGTCCGGAAATTCGCGTTGGACGGTTGCTGCAAATCCATAGAAGAGTGGGTCGCCCGATGCAAACACCACTATCTCCGGAATTCCCTTGTACTGCTTAAAGACATCGGCCAAAGGAACGGTTATCTCAATCCACTGTGCCCCCTGCGGCAGACGGCTCTTCATCAGCTCATAGTGACGCTTGCCTCCGGAGAACACCTTTCCCCGTGCAATAGCCTCCTGAGCCGCCGCTGTAAGCTCCTGCTCCGGGTTGTCACTGATTCCTATCACCTTAAACATCTCGTCCCGGTTTAAGTTGTTCAGCATCATCAAAAGTCAAAACAGCATTGGTCAGGGTTGCGGCAAGATTGCTGCCCCCCTTGCGGCCTTCTACAATCAGTTTGGGTATGCCCGTAAACGGCTTTACCATATATTTGCTCTCACGTACATGAACGAATCCCACAGGGGCGGCGATGACACCTGCGGGTGTAGCCTTTCCCTTGCGTATAAGCTCGCAGAGTTCCATCAGCGCGGTGGGCGCGTTGCCGAACACGAACAGCGCATCGGGGTGCTCGTCAACGGCCAGACGTATGCCTGCCTGGGTGCGTGTAATCTCTTTCTCCTTGGCAAGAACAACCGTGCGTTCATCGGTCAGGTAGCACTTGACCTCCACTCCAAGACGCTCCAGTGCGCCTTTGCGTATGCCCGATGCCGCCATAGTGACATCGGTCACGATAGTCTTCAAAGAGCCGTTACGGAATTTGCCGTAAAGAGTCTCAACCGCATCGGGATCAGAGTATAGAATATCCTCCATCTCAAAATCGGCCGTGGTATGTATGGCATGAAGCAGCGCCCATTTGTGTCCCAGCGGCCAATCCTTTTGCTTTAGCAGGCTTTCAATGGTGCGGAAACTCTTTATCATAATCTCCTGGCCAACGCCCACACCGCTGTCAGGCTCATCCCTGTAATACCCGCGCGGGGTAATCATTGTGCCGTTCCAGTTGTAAGACTGACTGTTGCCGATAAGTACGACCGTGAACATATCCACCTGCTCCGGATCAAAATCAGCCAATGTGGTAACGGTTACGGTTTCTTCATCACGGCCCGCCTGGCGTACGTAACCTACGGGCGTATCAAATGAACGTTCCTTAAGGAACAGTTCTTTCAAGCGGTATAACTGCCAGTAGCGTTCGTTGCTTTTTGGGTTGTATATGGCGGTCACGAAATCAGCCTGAGCGGCGGCAATAATGCGCTTCTCAATAAGTTCCCAGGGAGTCATAAGGTCTGACAGGGAAATGACACAGAAATCATGGCCTATTGGCGCGCCCAGCAACGATGCGGCTTTCTGGAATGCGCTGATACCAGGCAGAACCTCAATCTCAATATCACTGCCACGGTCACGACGCATCTCCCAGATGAGCGGAGCCATACCGTAGATACCTGAGTCACCGGAACTTATCACACAAACTATCTTACCCTGCTCGGCAAGTTCAAAAGCCTGCCGGGCGCGGTCACGCTCGCGTTTCATGCCGGTATCTACACACTCAGTCGCGGGGCTGAGATACTGCTCCACAAACCTGAAGTAGTATTTGTAGCCCACTATGACATCGCTCTCACGCAGAGCCTGGGCAACGGCGGGAGTGACATCGGCCTCACATCCGGGACCGATACCGGCTACATATATCTTTCCGTTCATTTGAGTTTGGGTATTATGCAGAGCGATCCGTCCACATCATGTATGTTGAATTCAATTCCTCTCTGTGAGAAGAAATCGTTAAGAGACCCGTTGCCGGCCAACTGCTGAGGAGTGCCTATCATAACCCCTTTCTCCTTGTCCATGAGCCAGATGGTATCGGCAATCTGCAGAGCCAGTTCAAGGTCATGGGTAGAGAGGAATATTGTCTTGCCCGTGGTGCGTGACAGGGTATGCAGCAACTGCATTATCTCCACCTTGCTGGGGAAATCCAGGAATGCGGTGGGCTCGTCAAGGAATATCACGGGAGTCTGCTGGGCCAGAGCCTTGGCAATCATGACCTTCTGACGCTCGCCGTCACTAAGGGTCTGAATCATGCGGTCTTTCAGAGGCTCAATTCCCACCATCTCTATAGCCTGGGCCACTACACGGCGGTCATCCTCATGCAGTGTGCCCCAGAACCCGGTGTAAGGGCTTCGGCCCAGACCTATAAGGTCCTCAACGGTCATGTTGCGCAGATCAGTCTTCTCAGTCAAAACCACGCCGATAGTCTTTGCCAACTCCTTGTCAGAGTAGTCCTTGAGGTTGCGGCCCATTATGGTGATTGTGCCCTCAACAGGCGGCAGGAACGCCGACAGGGTACGCAAAAGGGTAGATTTACCGGCACCGTTGGGGCCAAGCAGGCAGGTAAGTTCACCTCCGTGTATGGTGGCGTTGATGTTACGTGCAACAACGGTCACGTTGTTCTTGCCACGGTATCCCGTGCTCAGGGACTCTATCTGAATGGTGGGCTGTTTCATATTATTCGGCAGTATCTTCTTTACGACGACGGAACAGGACCGATATCACTATGGGAGCGCCTACAAGTGCGGTAACGGAGTTGACCGGCAGAGCGCCCTCTATACCCGGCATTCGGGCTATCAGGCTGCAGGCCAATGCAAATAGTGCACCCATAAGAACGCAGGCGGGAGTAAGTATGCGGTGGTCCGATGTGCGGAAAACGGCGCGGCACAGATGCGGAACTGCCAGACCCAGGAAGTTGATGGGTCCGCAGTAAGCGGTAACCACAGCCACCAGAATTCCCGAGTAGCTGATTACCAGCAGGCGTGCGCGTTTTATGTCAAGCCCCAGGTTACGGGCGTACTGATTGCCCAAAAGGAGCAGATTAAGAGTCTTGGTAAGTAAGAAAGAGAGCGGCAGCAGTATGCACATCATGGTCACAAACAGTGTCATCTGATTGCCTGATACGCGGCTGAAACTGCCCAAGCCCCACACCACATATGCGCGGATATCCTCCTCGACGCTGAAGTATTTGAGTACACCGATGATGGCGTTGGCCACATAACCTATCATAACACCTATGATAAGCAGTGTCACGTTGCCTTTTACTCGCTGTGACACATAAACGATGAGTGCCATCACGGCAAGGGCACCCGCTATGGCGCCTACCGTCATTGCAAGGTCACCGGCAAATCCCAGACGGCTCAGTGCAACGCCGCCTATGCTGCCCGAAAGCAGTACTACGAATGCAACACCCAGACTGGCACCTGAGCAGATACCCAGTACCGACGGTCCTGCCAGAGGGTTGCGGAAAACAGTCTGCATATGCAGACCGCTGATGGCCAGACCTGCGCCTGCCACTATAGCCACAAGAGTCTGCGGAACTCTTGATTTAAGAATGATGTTGGTCCAGATGGGATCCTGGTCCGATGCGCCCCATAATATGTTCCATGCCGCACGGGTAGGGATGCTCACTGAGCCCAGGGCTACATTGAGCAGAAACAGCACCATGATCAGTGCCGTTATGATTAGCATATTATGTATGACGGAGCGCTTCATAGAACCGCTAAGATACTAATTCTATTTGAGAAGTCGGTAATAATGAGGAGTGTAATCAGGCAGGAGTTCGGGGTGGAACACCTTGATGAAATCACTCAGTACAAGTTCCGGTTCCATGGGCATGCTCTCATAGAACGGAGTCTTGCTCATGTTGCAATAGATGACTCCATGCTGTTTCCATGCCTTGAAATCGGTGTAACGGGTGTCGTCATCGGCCAGAACCTGATAAGAGTAGTCACCCTGGTAACTGTTTACTATGCGCCAGTAGTCGGCATTGGCGGCCTGGCTGTAAACCACCTCATAATCCATGGTGAATCCGCCGGAGTGGGGATCGTCCTTAAGGAAATAGTCGCCGCCGGCATCCTTGAATATGCGTGCCAGGAAACTCTGGCCGCCCACTGCATACCAGTTGCCGCCCTGGAGTTCACCGCTGAACACAACCGGTCGGCCGGTCACGTTCTCAGTAAGTTTCTTGAGCGCCAGATAACGCTCCTCGATGCCGCGGAATATGCTGTCGGCCTTCTCCTCACAGCCCAGCAGCATTCCGGCAAACTTTATCCACTCGGCCTGTCCCAGCGGAGTGGTCTCCTTGTAACCCAGATGGGGCACAAGTGTTATGTCAACGTTCTTGAGAGCCTCATATCCGCCGCGCTTGAACGGTGAAATGAGTATGATATCGGGATTGACGGCCATAATGACCTCATTGTCAAAATTGCCCTCAATGCCTATCTTGTGCGTACGGCCATCCTCCAGACGACGGTTCATCTCCTCATTGAAGAGATGGCGTGTACTGGTTATGCCCACCACTGCGTCAAGTTCACCCAGTTTTATGAAACTGGAGAGTTGCAGAGATGTCATGCAGATAACCTTATTGATTGGTACAGTAACGGGGGTATAACCCTCCGGTACTTCCTGTGTGGCCCCCTGTCGGGGAACAAGAGCATAATGGAAAGACTGGCTCTCCTCTCTCTGCGGGTCCTGAATGTCAATCAGGCGTATGTCACCCAGGTATGTCAGGGTAAAGCCCTGAGCATACTTTATGGTTGTACTGTCGGCATGGCCGATGCCCGCACGCGTACCTGCGGAACGGTTTTTGCAGCCTGCAACCAGCAGAATGCCTGCAGTCAGGCAGATAATGAGAGCCAGTCTTTTCATAAGAGTGTATTATTCCTCGGGGAACATGCTGTGGTAGTAATCCTCAAGAGTCTCAGCATCTCTGGTGTGGTCCATCCAGATCTCACGGATTGAAGGCAACTCGAGAAGACCCTTGGTGATCATTGTCTCATCATTGCAATCGTATTCGTTCTGTGCAAAGAAGCACTTCCAGCTCAGGTCCTCAATCTCACCCTCATCGTTGTACTCATACTCTGCGGGATTCATATCCTCACCGTCATCACCTGCCATATCGTTGTGAGCATGGTCACCGGCGATAGACATCAGCGGGTGCAGATAAACCTTACCGCTGGTGATACCGGCCTTCTTCATACGGGCCAGAACCTGAACCTTATAGTTCTCGGGAGCATCAACAGTACCTACAAAGTAGTTGGTGCTGAGCTTCTGGAGTTCCTCCTCAAGCTGGTTGTAACGGATGTTGGCCTTGTAAGTGTCATAGCTGTCGGGGTTGCCGTGACCCATGAAAGCAACAACACCCTCAGCAGCCTTGGCGCTGTAGATAGCGTTGAGGGCAGTAGCGGTTTCGGTTACATCGTCCTCGGCTGCCAACAGAGGCATACCCAACTTGATGGTAACCTCGCTCAGATACTTGTCATCCAGGTCACCCAGGCTGTTGTTTGCAAAGTCCTTGATGTAGTTTACTACGCGTGAGAACTCCTCACCGGGGATAACCTGCAGTGACTGAACGGTAATCTCCTTGTACTGCTTGGCACCCAGTCCGTGGAGCCAGAAGTTGGGAGCGTAATAGTTGCGGGTAACACCGTTCTCGCCTGCTGCTGCACGGTTGATGCAGATGGCCGAGCTGTAGCTAAGATAAATGTCTGATTTGGGGAATGCCTTCTTGTAGGCCTCAATTGTCTCATCAAAGGCATCGAATGCCTGCTTCCAGGTTGATCCGAATGCAACCAGAAGGATGGCGCTGTCATTCTTCTTGTTGATCTGTGCATCAACTGCATCCTGATAGCGGGTGTAGTTGTTCTTGGTCTCTTCAGTCTCTTTGTCGCAGCTTACAAAGCTGAAACCTGCTATGGCTACCATAGCTGCCAGAATAAATCTGAATTTCTTCATTTCTGTTTGTTTTTAAATAGGTTAAACTATAGGTTTATAAATCAGTCATCATCATCCAAACTCCCCTTTTCCACATCGCGGGTATTCATCTTGCGGCCTTTTGAGAACTTAAGACTCAGTGTGCAGTAGAAAGTCCTGCCGGGGCTGGTGGTACCGTAATGCAGTCCGTGGGGGGTAGTCTCCTTATAGTCAAGTATATTGTCAATACCGGCTTCCAGACGCCATGTCATTCCGTCCTTGCCGCGTCCCAGGTCATGGGTTGTGGTAAGTTTCCAGATCTGATAGGGCTTGCCGTTGCCGTTGTTCTGATAGTAGCGCGTGCTGCTGGCGCGTCCGTAAAGGCCGATGCCCAAACGGTAGGCATCATTGTAGCGGTGCTGCCAGGTCCCATAGACATTTCCCTTGTGGTGGGCCATACCGTCAATGGTCACCTCGTTGAGCCGGCTGTGCTTGGTGTCATAAACATGCGCCTTGGTGTCAAGCCAGCTGTATGATCCGCCAAGGGTGATATCGGACGTAATACGCCAGGTAAGAGAAGCGTCAACACCCGTTGTGCGGGCATCCTCCATATTCATGTACATGCGCGGGGTGATCTGACCGCTGCCGTCACCCATATACTCGGGAGCCTGGCCGGCAGGAATCTGGCTCAGGGGCACATTTACCAGGGTGATCATGTTGTAGAGTTCGTTGTAGTATCCGGTAACCGATGCCGAGAATCCGGCGCGGCTGAATTCAATTCCTGCCGACAGGTAATCGGATGTCTGGGGCTTGAGGTCCGGGTTGCCCATGTAGAAGAATGTGGTGGCACCCATGGTGCGCAGATAGTGGTAACCCTGCTCTTTGGGAGTGGGTGACTTGAATCCGCGGCTCCAGCCGGTACGAATGCGCAGGTCGGCTACCTTGAACATGGCGCTTATCTTGGGCGTGGCGTGGAATCCGAATGCCTTGTTCTCAATCAGTCGTATTCCGGCGGTCACATTGAGCCAGTTTACTCCGGTATATTCATCCTGCAGGTAAAGTGCTGTGGTCCAGTCATCGGCCCGCCCTCCCTTTACGCGCATGGGGGCGTGCAGGTAATCAAAGCGGTACTCGGCACCGGCACTGAGCAAATTACCCCAAGGCAGGCTGAAAACGCCCTTGAGTTCGGCCATGGTGCGCTGCTGGTCACTCTGCAGATGTTCCTGATCCGGGAAATATGGGAAATAGGGGGTATAGTTGCCGTTGGGATCATAACCCTCCTCAAGAGTGGTATCCGTGTAGTGATAGTAGTATGCGTGACGGTCCCAGCTTACATCCAGCGTGATGCGGTCAGTTCCTTTAAGCTTGTATTCCGATCCCAGTGATGCGCCGGCATCGCGGTATTTCATATCAAACGTGTTGACATCGGTTGCCGGATGGCGGCCGTTGGTGGGGCGGTAGATGCGCTTTCGGTAGAGGTAGCCGTCGGCCTCGAATGACATGCGGTCTGTGGGCGTATAAGTGATTCGCTGGCTTAACTGACCGTTGAGGTATTTGTTTACCGTCTTGTTGCGGGAATCAAAAATATGGTATTCAGTCTGAGCTGGGTCCTCCTCGGCTGTATTCTGCCAGCCGGCACTGTGCTGTATCTGGAAACTTGTCAGAGTTGTAAACCGACCAAAACTATAACCGATACTATTGTGCTGACGCATGTCTGTGTAAGAACCTACACGTAAGGTGTTCTCTATGTATTCAGACTCATTATCGTGCCGACGGGTTATGATATTGATAACACCTGCCATGGCATCACTGCCGTAAAGTGCGCTGCCTGCACCCTTTACAATCTCTATGTGGTCTATGTTATGCGGATCAATTCGGCCCAGGTCATTCTCACCGCCGTTGTCGCCGTTCAGACGCTTGCCGTCAATCATTATCAGGATGTAGTTGTTGCCCAGACCGTTCAGTGTCATCTGACTGCCCATGTCACCGGCGTTGAAGTCAAATCCAGGGCAGAGTTGTGACAGGATATCCTCGAATGTGGCTGCTCCCAGCTGCTCTATCTGACGGTGTGAAATAATCTCTGTCTGGACAGGAACATCCTTCAGAGTGTGAGGTGTTCCGGTGGCGGTTATCACAACCTCGTCAAGTTGCCTGGACAGATCATCGGTCTGTGCCATCAGCGTGGCGCAGAACAGGATTGGCAATATGACGAGTAACTTCTTCATTTATTTACGGAACTTTAATGCAAGACTTACATATACCGATCGTCCGGGATTTACGGTCGAGAAGTTGCTGTTCCATGGGCGGGTGTCACGCTCATTGAATATGTTCTCAATACCGATACCCGGTTCCAGAATGAAATCCTCGACATAGAAGGTGTGGGTGGTGTTAAGGTCCCATTGGCTGTATCCCGGCGAATATCCGTAGGTGCTTGACCAGCGTTCACTCTGGATGTGACCGTTCAGGTTTATGTTCAGATGGTAGTCACCCCAGTTGTGGTCCCAGCGGGCGTTTACATTACCGCTGTGCTTTACGCTCTTGTCTACGGGAGTCTCCTTTCCGTCACTTATGGCCTTGGAGTCAGTAAGTATGTATCCGCCTCCCAGGGTGAATCCGGCTCCTACATAGACATTGGCATTGGCGCTCAGGCTCTTTATGTGAGCCTCATCAATGTTGCTGCGCTGGCGTATGGTGCTGAACTGGGCATGCAGGTCATCATATCCCATGGCCGATATCTCCGCATCACTCAGTACACGGTAGTTGATCATATCGGTCACGTTGTTTACCATTCCCGTTACAGAAACTGAAAGACGCTGGTTTGAGAACTCGGCATTGAGTGAAGCGGACCGGCTCTTTTCCGGCTTGAGTCCCGGATTGCCCACCGTGGCACGGCTGGTGCTCTTGGCCTGGTCGGTTGCATAGATCTGACTCAGGGTGGGAGCGCGGTATCCGGCCGACCAGGCTGCACGGAACCTGAAATTGCCGGGCTTGTACATAAGTGATACATTAGGTGTGGCATGGCTCCTGAAGTTACCGTTGTAGAGGTAACGGATGCCGGCCACAGCCTGAATGTCATCAGTAAGAGAGAGTTCATCCTGCACAAAAGCGGCAGCGGTGAACATACTCTCTCTGCTGATGTTGTCCGATTCACTGTCAAGCTGTTCGTTGATATACTCCATACCGACCGAAAGCTTGTTCATATCATTGGGCTTGAATATACCTTTAAGGGTCCCGTCATAGTAGGCGGTCTCTTTGCGTACCTGTTCATCGCCGGGCAGGAACGATCCGCTCTTGCTGAAATACCTGTATGACGACCTGAAGTTGTCACTGTAAAAATCGGCCTCTATATAGGCAGCTGAGCTGATCATGTAATCTGCGCTCAGACCGTACAGCCAGGTGCGGTGCGACATGTTGTAGGTGTAGGCCTGCGTCTCCTTGAAGTCGCCGCCGCTCTTTTTGAAGTATGTGGCACTCTCGGGACGGCGCGTCTCATAGTCGTTGTAGTTGCCGCGCACCGAAATATTCAGCTTGTCTGTTACGGCATAGGTAAAACGCTGGCTCAGGTTATCGGAACGGTAGCCCATTGACATGGGTCGTCCGGTCTTGTTGCCCTCCTCATCAATGTCATTTACCTGCCAGTTATCAGCCTCCTTGCGCTGGTATGTGGTGTATGATGACAGACGTCCCTGCGATACATCGGCATCGACGGCCTGCGTAAAACGGCCGTGGCTGGTGTAGTGGGTATAACTTGATGCGCCTATTCCGTTCTTGGAGTCATCGGTTATGATGTTTATGACACCGCCTATGGCCTCGCTTCCGTACAGGGCCGATGCAGCACCGCTCTGAATCTCAATACGTTTGATATTGCCGGTGCCGATGCGTGCCATGCGCTCGTCGCCGCCCAGACGGTGGCCGTTCTCCAGGATTATCATGTAGTCCTGGCTCATGCCGTTCAGGTTCAGGAACGTGCCCATGCCGTTGGTCATGGTGGTGATGTTGGGCGACAGTTTGGTCAGGGCATCCTCCAATGATGTGGCTCCCGCATTCTCTATGTCCTTGGCCGTGATAACCTGGATGGGTACCGGAGAGTTGGTCATGCGGCGGTGTGTTCCGGTTCCGGTTACAACCACCTGACCCAGGTTGATGTAACTCTCCTGCATCTTGATGATTATGCTGTTGTCCGGTCCTGTGGTTACTGTTACAGGCAGATAGGATACATGGGTGACACTTAGCTTGTAACTCTCCTGCTCCGGGAGGTTGGTTATTGAGAATTCTCCCTTACTGTTGGCCGATGTACCGCTCAGACTATGCTCCACGCGGATATTTGCCCCTTGTACCGGCTTGCCGGTCTCAGAGTCAATAACTATGCCGCCCATTGTTACCTGTGCGCATACAGGTATGGTAGCAAATGCAAACACTGACAGAATCAGTTTCTTAAGCATTACTATTCAAGAAATAAAAATGTGCGGACTGGTTCTGTCCCGGAGCCGTTGTCCATAAATAATTGATGCGGCAGGTTTCCTGACTTGGTCCCTCCCTGGAGTGCCTTCCCGCCCGTCCTTTTTATTAAGCAGTGGCAAATTGATATCTCCGGGATATGGTGGACTTTACAGTAGCGGGCACTGTTCCGGTTTTTCACCGGATTCCCTCTATGCCGTCACCGTGGGTGGCGGCATCACCGTATCGAACCACAAATTTATTATTTTTTTGTTATTGACTCTCTTCTCAAATCAGTAATTTTGTACTGATAAACAACAGAGTTATGGAAGAGGCTAATCTTGTCAAGGACCTGGCGCTGATCCTTATATCGGCCGGGGCTTTTACCATAATATCCAGGGCACTTAAGCAGCCGCTTATACTGGGGTATATCCTGGCCGGTTTCCTGGTGGGCCCGCATATGGGTCTGTTCCCCACGGTATCCAGTACGGCCGATGTCAAGGAGTGGTCCGATATAGGTATCATATTCCTTCTGTTCGCCCTGGGACTTGAGTTCAGTTTCAAGAAACTGCTCAAGGTAGGCAGCAGTGCGCTTATTACGGCCATGACGCAGTGTGTAGGCATGTTCATACTGGGTTTTCTGGTGGGCGAGGCCTTAGGGTGGAGCAATATGGAGTCAATATTCCTGGGCGGTATGCTCTCCATGTCATCCACCACCATAATCATAAAGGCGTATGACGACCTGGGTATGAAGGAGCGTCCGTTCGCTCCGCTGGTTTTCGGTGCCCTGGTGTTTGAGGACCTGATTGCCGTGGTGCTGATGGTGCTGCTTTCAACAATGGCGGTATCAAACAAGTTTGCTGGCGGCGAGATGCTCATGGGGCTTGGCAAGCTGGTGTTTTTCCTGATCCTGTGGTTCCTTGTGGGTATATATCTTATTCCCACGCTACTTAAGAAAGCTCATAAATACCTTAATGATGAGATTCTACTGCTGGTAAGCCTGGGCCTGTGTTTTGCCATGGTTACGCTGGCCAGCCTGGCCGGATTCTCCGAGGCTCTGGGTGCATTCGTGATGGGTTCCATTATGGCTGAGACTCTGGAGAGCGAGCATATCATGGAGCTTACAAAAGGCATCAAGGACCTGTTCGGTGCCATATTCTTTGTATCGGTAGGTATGATGGTTGATCCTAACGTTATTGCGGAGCATTGGGGTACCATACTTATTCTGACCATAACGGTCATGGTGGGAATCCTGTTCTTCTCAACATCGGGAGCGATAGTGGCAGGACAGGGACTGGACAACGCCGTGCATGCGGGATTCAGCCTGGCTCAGTTGGGCGAGTTCTCATTCATCATTGCGGGTCTGGGCGTATCGCTGGGCGTGATGCGTGACTTTATCTATCCGGTGGTGATTACGGTATCGGTCATAACCACCTTTACTACACCTTATATGATAAAGGCGGGTACTCCGGCATATCAGTATCTGTTGGGTAAACTGCCGTCCCAGTTTGTCCAGAAGATCAACTCATTCTCCAGTCAGGAACGTGTGAACAGTGCCGCCGCACAGAATGAGTGGAAACGCCTGCTCAAGGAGCTGGGGCTCAGGGTGCTGCTTTACGGCGTGATTCTGATTGCTATTGACCTGGGCTCACACCTGTTCCTGGATAAGTTCCTGAACAGCCGTCTGGACGGACTTACACCGCTGGTGCGTAAAATAATAAGTGTGGTGATAACACTTGTGGCTATGTCACCGTTCCTGGTGGGTATCGCCATATCGGGTGATGACATAAACCGCTCATCGATAAAACTCATCAAGGTAAAGCAGGCCAATATCTGGCCGGTGATATCGCTGGCTCTGTTGCGTATCCTGCTGGCCATGGGATTCGTGGTGAGCGTAATTGCCAGCCACTTCAACCTGGCGTTCTGGACCATACTGCTCATACTCGTGGCCGGTGTGGCGTTCTTCTTTATCGGACGCCGTTCAATAAGCAAGTTCACTATCGTCGAGGACCGTTTCATGGCTAACCTCAACGAGAAGGAGCAGCGCCAGCGCCGCATGACTCCCGTTACGTCATCGGTAAGCGACAAGATGTCACGCTATAACGTAAAGACCGATATGATAACCATATCGGCCGATTCACTCTACGCGGGCCAGAAACTTAAGGACCTGCCGTTCCGCCATAAGAGCGGCGTGAATATTGTAAAGATTATTCGCGGCAGCCGCAGCATCATGATTCCTACGGGTGACGAGATGATATTCCCTATGGACAAGCTGCTTGCAGTGGGTACCAAGGAGCAGCTCACCGAGTTCCGCAAGGATATGGCCGAGAACGTGTATGTCCCGGAGCAGACTGAGTCCGATACCCTGGCTCCGCGTCAGTTTGAGCTGGAATCCATAACCCTTAAGGCAGACTCATGGCTTACCGGCAAGACTCTGAGTGAGACCGATATGCGCTCATACGGCTGCATGGTGATAAGCGTGGTCAGTGACGGCCAGGTTACCACCAACCCCAAGCCCGACTACCGCTTCAAGGAAGGCGATGTAGTCTGGCTTGCAGGTGAAAAATCCGCCTGTGAGTGGTGGGCCTGAAGGGAGCCAAAGGGGAGGGGCACAATGGGGACGGTTCTATCTGTGCCCTTCCTCCAAAAGTTCTGTACATCTTGGAGTATTTTCACAAGGGCACAGATAGAACCGTCCCCATTGTGCCCCTTTAGATCATTTCATTCTGATCCAGGTGCCCAGGTCTTTCCAGGTGGGCTTCTTGCCGTGCATGAAGACTCCTATGCGGAATATGCGGGCGGCAAGCCATATCAGTATGACTGATGATATGAAAAGCACTGCAAGTGATACCACAATCTCCCATGTGGGTATTCCTGCGGGAATCCTGGCCATCATTACCATTGGCGATGTGAACGGAATCATTGAGAACCAGAATGCTATGTCCGATCCCGGGTTCTTGATAACGGCCATAAGTACATAGATAGCTATGATAATGGGCAGCATTATCACGGAGTTGAACTGAGCCGCATCCTGAGGCGTATCAACGGCCGATCCGATGGCTGCATACATGGATGCATAGAACAGGAATCCTCCTACTATATAGAGTATGGTGGTGATTACCAGCGTACCTATGTAATTGACGTCGCCAATACTGCCCAGAATTCCTGCATTACCGCTGCCGGCTGCGATGGCAGGCAGGGCAAATGCAACCAGTATCATGATGATACCGCCCCAGATGAGAATCTGCAACATTGCAACCAGGGCAATTCCAAGCACCTTACCCATCATCAACTCAAACGGCTTGCAAGAGGTGATGAGCACGTCAAGCACACGAGTCTGTTTCTCATCAATTACGGACTGGAGCACCTGCTGGCCGTAAATGATGATTATCATGTAGATGAAGAATGCTATGAAGAATCCCAGCGCTACCGATCCTCCGGTCGATGAGGATTTCATCTCCTGGTTCTGCTCATTCTTGAGTGTCTGGATGCTGGTGTGGACGTTTGCATCGGCCAGGATGCTGTTTATGTTCTCTACGTCATACCGGTTAAGGCGCTCGGTACGTATTATGCCCTGGACGCGCTCACGTATGGCATCCTCAACACTCAGTGATGAGGCTCCGTTGTTTACAAGCGTCAGGTTGCCGGGGTTGTCAATGATGTCTTCACCTATCACCAGTATTCCAAAACAGTACACCTCATATCCGTATTTCTTGCGTGCCTCGTCAAGTGTGGTGTTCTCGGGCAACAACTGGAACTCCAGCCTGCTGTCTGAGGGCAGCCTCTTGGCAATGATCTGACCTGGTGTGTTGTCTATCACTACAATCCTCTCCGTCTTGGCCTTGGAGTCAACCGCATTCATAAAGAATGTGGGGCCGATAATGCTTATGGCTATCAGTATGGGGATGAGTATTGTTACCAGAATGAATGATTTCTTGCGAACGCGTTCTAAGAACTCTCGCTCTACGATAAGACCTAATCTGTTCATGACTGCGGCGTTTTAAAGTGTACCGTTGACGGCACGGATGAATATATCGTTCATACTTGGAATGATCTCCTGGAAGGAGCGCAGGGCAACCTTCTCATTGAGCATGCCGATGACAGGACGTATGTCGGAGTCATCGGGAATATGGATTCGCTGCTGTGTGTATCCGCCCAGTATTGAGTCCGATGTGCCCAGCGGGAATGCCTTGCCCTGAAGTGAGGCGGAGAAATCCTCCTGGCTGCCACTGTATGTGACCTGGAACGTGTTGCCGCCGCCTTTGCGGCGAATCTCATCCACCGGTCCCGACAGTATGTTCTGGGATTTGTTTATCAGTGTTATGTCGTCACAGATCTCCTCAACTGATTCCATGTTATGGGTTGAGAATATCACTGTGGCACCGCGGTCGCGCAGTCCCAGTATCTCCTCCTTGAGCATGTTCTGGTTGATGGGGTCAAAACCGGAGAACGGCTCGTCAAAGATGAGCAGCTTGGGCTCATGCACCACCGTGATGATGAATTGAACCTTCTGTGCCATACCTTTTGACAGGTCCTCGACCTTCTTGTCCCACCACTCGGATATACCCAGGCGGCTGAACCATTCTTTAAGTCTTTTGGCGGCTTCTGTTCTGGAGAGGCCGTGCATGCGTGCAAAAAAGAGAGCTTGTTCACCGACTTTCATCTTCTTGTAGAGACCACGCTCCTCGGGCATGTAGCCTGTGTTGAAGATGTCTTTGTCTGTAATCTCGTGGTCCTCAAACCACACCTTGCCGCGGTCGGGCATTGTCATGTGGTTGACCACACGTATGAGTGTGGTCTTTCCGGCGCCGTTAGGACCAAGCAAACCATAGATGGAGCCGCGCGGAATCTCCACCGATACGTCGTCCAAGGCTCTGTGGCCTACATAAGTTTTGGTGACGTTTTCAATTCTAAGAATTGGATCCATTGATTGTTGTTAAAATGATTGTTGTTAAAGTAGTTAGGTTATTTCTTGAATACGTTTTCAAATACAATGTCGGCAATGATCTGCTGACCCTCCTCGTTGGGATGGATGGTGTCAGGGAAATACTGGCGCTTACCCTGCATGGGGGTGTTCAGGTCAACAAGGGGCAGGTTCTCCTCCTGTGCAACCTCCTTGATGAAAGGAATGACGCCGTTGAATATTACGCTGTCATTAATGCTCCAGGCGTGACCGTAGGCGGGTACGGGCAGGCAGAGCCATATCTTGGGCTTGGAGGGCAGGGCGCGGAATGACTCGATAAGGGTCTTGAGGTCCTGTTTGAAATGGTCGCTCTCCTTCCAGTTGTAGGGCTTGCTGTCATTGGTGCCAAGCTTGATCGTCACAATCTGGGGATTGAATGCCAGGGCATCCTTATAGGCCTGCTCATTCATGTAGGGCATGTCGGTGCCCATCATGGTGGTTGAGCCGCTCACTCCAAAGTTGCGTACATCATATTTCTGGCCAAGCTTTGCGCTCAGGAGTCCGGGATATGCATCATGCTCACGGTCCTTTATGCCGTGACCGAATGTAATGCTGTCACCTACACATGCTACGCGAATGGGCTGGCTCTGGCAGGCAGAAAGGACCAGTGCTACGACTGAGATGATAATGAGTAAATGCTTTTTCATATGCTTTCCTTGTTTATTGTTTTGCAAAAATCTTTCCGTCTCTCATAAGGATATGTCCCTCATCAACCATGTAATGCAGAACCAGGTCTATCTTGCTGCGGTCATAGGGCAGGGTGTAGACCCGCTGCGGATTGTCCGGGCAGGAGTGGAACGTATCCAGAATGTCCTGCATGATGGCGTCACGCTCACCCCGCGTAAGGCCTCCCTGAACCTTCTCCTGACACAGGTCACAGCATAGGCAGGGCTTGTCCTGATGCTCTCCGAAATACTTGAGCAGTATGGCGCTGCGGCATCCGGTCTCACGTGTCACATACTCCATCATGGCACCTATGCGCTCCTTGAACTCCTCCTTGCGCTGCAGATAGACCTCCGGGTCAAAATGGAGCATATCGGTATCTATACGTTCCCTGGTCCAGGTGATGACTGGTGTACGGCGCTCGGGTACGTATCGGACTATGCCCTGGCTCTGCAGGGTCATGATGGTGGTGTAAAGCTTCTCGTGGTCTATACCGGCACGTGAGCAGATGAGATGCTCGTCAATATATGCGTAATCGGTGAATATGCCGCTGTACAGGCGCAGTATGATGTTCATGACATCCTCAGTGGTGCGGTCCTGATGCAGGCGGTACAGCTCATCGCGGCCGGCCGTAAAGAGCAGGCGGGCGGAGTACTCCATCTCATCCACATACTCTATGTATCCCATGCGGGTAAGTATGCGCAGGGCGCTATCAGTAGGTATTACTGGCAGTGAGAAATGCTGACAGAACTCACCCAGCGAGAATGCGTATGTGCAGCCGCGGCCGTCACCTACCGCCATCTCATGCCAGAATGCCAGTTTCTCATAGACGTCACGTATGAACTCCTCCTTGGGGAACGTGTCGCTGATACGTTTGCTTACGGTACGTTTGTCGCCGGGAGAGTGCAGCAGCACTGCGTATGAGCGCTTGCCGTCACGTCCGGCGCGTCCGGCCTCCTGGAAATAGGCCTCTATGGAGCTGGGTATGTCCATGTGTATCACCGTACGTACATCGGGCTTGTCAATTCCCATTCCGAATGCGTTGGTGGCAACCACTACACGGTATATGTCATTTGTCCAGGCACGCTGGCGCTCATCCTTGACCGATGGCTCCAGACCTGCGTGGTAGAATGTGGCGGGTATGCCCTCCTTGCTGAGGAAATCGGCCACCTCCTTGGTCTCGGCGCGGTTACGTACATAGACAATTCCCGTACCGGGCACGCATTCCAGTATATGCTTGAGTTCCAGGAGTTTGTTCTCGGTCTTGCGTACTACGTATGACAGGTTCTCGCGGAAGAAGCTCATGCGTATCACGTTTTTCTCCCTGAATCCCAGCTTGTCCTGGATATCGTCGGTAACCTGCGGGGTGGCGGTGGCGGTCAGTGCCAGTACCGGAACCTGGGGCAGCTCCTTGCGGATATCGGCTATGCTAAGATATGAGGGGCGGAAATCATAACCCCACTGGGATATGCAGTGTGATTCATCGACCGTGAGCAGGCAAATCTTTAGATGGCGCAGCTTGGTGCGGAACAGGTCTGACTGCAGGCGCTCGGGTGATACGTAAAGGAACTTGTAACCGCCAAACAGGCAGTTCTCCATGACTGCTATTATCTCCTCGCGTTTCATGCCGGTGTGAATGGCTGCAGCCTTTATGCCGCGGTCACGCAGGTTGCGCACCTGGTCTTTCATGAGCGCTATGAGCGGAGTGATGACCAGACAGACGCCATCCATGGCCATTGCGGGAACCTGGAACGTTATGCTCTTACCGCCTCCGGTAGGCATGAGTCCCAGTGTGTCACGTCCCTGGCCGATACTCTCTATGATCTGCTCCTGGATACCGCGGAAACTGTCATATCCCCAGTAGGTCTTGAGTATCTCCAGGTAGTTCATAGAGCCGTCAGGCTTTAGTTTCAGGCTGGTTGGGCTTGATGCTCTCTATCTGCAGCAGCACCTCTCCCTGCTTGAAATTGTTCTCCTCAATGGTATAGCAGATGTCAAATGAGCGTTTGGTCTTGATATAGTTCACGTATGAACTCTGGCCGAACGCGATTCCGTTGAGCGGATGGCCGCTCTTGCTGTCAATCAGTTCCAGCTTGATATGCTCGTGGCCGCGTCCCACAACCTTGCTGGTGCCGTAGTCATAGACGTTACGGGTACGGAATATGGGCTTGTGGTTATCGGGACCGAAGGGCTGGAATTTCTTGAGGTCGCGGAAGAACCTGGGTGTGATGTCCTTGAAGTCCAGGTCGGCGTCAATATCTATCGATGCCTCAATCTGGTCGGGTTCGATGTGGTTTGACACATACTCTTCAAAGCGGCGCTTGAACTCCTCCACGTTCTCGACCTTGAGTGACAGGCCGGCCGCATAGGTATGTCCGCCAAAATTCTCAAGCAGGTCCTTGCAGCTCTCGATGGCCTTGTAGACGTCAAATCCCGATACGGAACGTGCGGATCCAGTGGCCAGGTTGCCGGTCTTGGTAAGCACCACGGCAGGTTTGTAGAACACCTCGGTAAGACGTGAGGCCACGATACCTATCACACCGCGTTTCCACTCGGCATTGTAGAGCACGATTGCATGACGGTTCTCTCCGTCCTCAAGATTCATGACGATGTTGTTGGCCTCCTCGGTCATCTCCTTGTCATCTTTCTTGCGGTCGTCATTCTCCTGGTCTATGCGCTCGGCCAGTTCAAGGGCGCGGTTGAAGTCCTTCTCAACCATCAGGTCTACGGCTTTCTTGCCGCTGCTCATACGGCCGGCGGCATTCAGACGCGGTCCTATCTTGAATACGATATCGTTGATGGTCAGGTTCTTGTCAGAGAGCTTGCACACCTGTATGATGGCCTTGAGTCCGGTGCAGGGGTTGCTGCTGAGCTGCTCCAGACCGTAGTGGGTGAGCACACGGTTCTCACCCATGATGGGTACTATGTCCGATGCAGTACTTACCGCTACCAGATCCAGACTGGGCAGCAGCTCGCTGAACGGTATTCCGTTGTCCAGCGCATACGCCTGCATGAGTTTGAATCCCACTCCGCATCCGGACAGATGCTTGAACGGATACTGGGAGTCAAAACGCTTGGCGTTCAGTATGGCAACTGCAGGGGGCAGTTCATCATCGGGAACATGATGGTCACACACAATGAAGTCTATGCCTTTCTCCTTGGCATAGGCTATCTCCTGGATGGCCTTGATGCCGCAGTCAAGTACAATAACCAGCTTGACTCCGGTCTCAAAAGCGTAATCGACACCCTGGCGGGACACTCCGTAACCCTCATTGTAACGGTCCGGAATGTAATAGTCCAGGTTGTCATAATCCCTTTTAAGGAAGTTGTACACCAACGCAACGGCTGTTGTGCCGTCTACGTCATAATCACCGTAAACCAGAATGCGCTCGCCACGCTCTATGGCGCTGTTGATACGTGCCACCGCCTTGTCCATGTCATCCATGAGCCAAGGGTCAAGCAGCTCGTTCAGTTGCGGGTTGAAAAATTTCTGTACTTCGGTCTTACTTGTTATGCCTCTCTCAATCAAGAGCCTGCAGAGAATGGGACTTATCCCTACAGCCTTTGAAAGATCACTGGCTGCCTCTGTTACCTCCGGGGTGGGGGGCACAAAGTTCCATCTGAAGTTCATTTTTTATGTTATTTTTTATTTTATTCATTTTGAGTATGTTAGGTTGCCTTTCCAGAGCTCCGCTCCCGTTCCGGGGGAACATTCTGAAAGACTGGTTTGTTCCAAAATGCAAAGATAGCAAACGGGTTCTTTATTGTCAATACTTAACTCTAATTATATTTTAATAAAAAAACGGCAGGAGCATTTGGGCCTTGCTCCTGCCGTATGACGAATGTAAACGGTAATTGTTTACTTGATGCCAAGCTTCTTTTTGATGTCCTTGGGTATGGCGTCCTTATGTACCAGGATGTTCATGGTCTTGTAGGCTACATAGGCGTCGCTGGCATACCAGATTCCGTTGTTTCCGGCAGTGGTGTTCCATGAGTTCTTGACCATGAAATACTCCTTTCCGTTCTGGTCCTTGGCAATACCGAATATCTGCATGCCGTGGTCATCGGTGGTCTCCCAGTTGTCATAAGCCTCCTGGCGCATCTCCTGGGTGATTACCTTCTCGTCACCCGGCTCACGCAGGATCCTGTTCTCCTTGTCCTCATCGGTGGGGATCACGCAGATGGCGGGTTTGGAACGCAGGAATCCGGTCTCGGATACATCGGCACCCCAGGCAAATGTGTAACCGGTCTTGATGGCATTGTGCATCACCTGCATGAACTCATCCAGCGGCAGGTTGTATGATGATGCCCAGCGCCAGTTGTCCTGGATCTCTATGATGAACTGCTCGTAGAAGGGGTGGTGGGAGAATGATGTGAGTGATACGTAATCATCCATGTTGAGTCCCAGGGATGCTGCGTATGACTGAGGGGTGTACTCCTTTCCGTTGTAAGTGAATTTCTCAGGGCACTGGCCTATGTAGGCGTCATAGATTCCGGAGAATCCTTTCTGCCAAACGTCGGTAAGTTTTTTCTGGCTGCCTTTGGCAAGTGCGTCCACGTAGGCCTTTGCCACGGCGGTGAGCTCAGTGTGGTTTATGCGCTCGCTCTTGTAGAGCTTTCCGGGCATGATCTCCTGCGGAACCATACCGTAGTTTTTCCAGCAGTAGAGCACATCATAAAAACTGCCGCCCTGGGCGAATTCTATGTCTCCGTGCAGGCGTACGGCGGCCTGGGCGCGGTCCTCCATGGTCTTGTGAACCACGAACATCTCGGACAGGTCATGCTCGCCTTTGCCTATTCGTAACAGCTCGGACTCAAAGAATCCGATTGATGAGAATGACCAGCAGGTTCCTGACTGAGCCTGGTCCTTGACGGATGTTATGGCAAGTGAGTCAACTGTGGTGAATACGTATCCTCTTGGCTTGGCAGGCTCCACTGTCTCCTGTGCGCAGACTGCTGTGCAGGCCAGTATGATTGACGCTGCGATAAATGCTTTCTTCATACCTATAAGTAGTGATTTTGGGTTTTTCGTGATGCCAAATTTATTCTTTTTGCTCCATTATTCAAAGTTTAAAGACTTAAAAACGCTATATTCGCGCCGGATTTCCCTATAGGACAAATGCAGTACCAATCTTATTCTGATGACAACATCCTGATACGGACCTCCGGATGCCTTGATTCTGATGGCATTAACCTGGAGTCCTGCTCCATGCTGTCGCTTACGGATGTCCTGATGCCTTTCCCTGAGCAGCTGGAGCTGTTGCTGGAGAATCTGCATAAGGTCATATCCGCCGGCGGAGTTGCTGTATTTGTACGTTTCTTTCTTAGTGATCCGGCCAATCAGACGGCCGCTCTCCGCAGTCGTCTGGATCTGGAGTGCCCTGTATCGGTTATCGGTCAGACGCCTCTTAACGGGACCAAGATTGCAGCGATGGTATGGTGCAGGAGGGCAGCCTCAGTAGCACGTATATCGGACAGGATGTTCAAGGTTACGGAGAGGGGAATTGATGAATTCTGGTATACGGGTGGCCTGTCAGATGCTGACGGTTCATACGGCCAGACCGTAGCGCTGCTGGATGATCTGACTGACAGTCTGCAGGCTCAGGGGCTTACGCTGCGTGACAACTGCATGCGTACCTGGCTCTTTGTGCAGAACATTGATGTCAATTACAAGGGCGTGGTTGACGGCCGTAATGATGTCTTTGACAATCAGGATCTTACTACCAAAACTCATTTTATATCCAGCACCGGAATCGAGGGGCGCACAGAGAACCATGTCAATAAGGTGATGCTTGATGCCGTAGCGGTATCGGGCCCCGGCGTGGGTGTCAGGTTCCTGTACGGACAGAGCCATCTGAACCGTACATCGGAGTACGGCGTAAGGTTTGAACGCGGTACTGAGATTGATTATCCGGACCGCAAGCATGTCTATATTTCCGGCACCGCCAGCATAGATAATAAGGGGCAGATCATGTATGAGGGCGATATAGTCCGTCAGACTGCCCGCATGATAGAGAATGTGGATGTCCTGCTCTCTGAGGCCGGCTGCAGTTTTGATGATGTTGCAGCCATGACCGTCTATCTGCGCGATCCGTCAGATTACGCTGTTGTAAGCCGCATTTTCAGCGAGCGCTTTCCAAATCATCCGCGCATTATAACCCAGGCACCCGTCTGCCGTCCCGGCTGGCTCATCGAGATGGAGTGCGTGGCAATTTCCTGTTGATATTATGGCTTGAGCGGATTGAGTTCAGACTTGAACCACTCTATGAATTTGCCTATTCCCTCATGCAGGGTGGTGGTGGGCTTGTAGCCGCATTCACGCTCCAGTTTTGAGGTATCGGCATAAGTTTTGAGCACGTCACCCTGCTGCATGGGCAGGAATATCTTGTTGGCCTCTTTGCCCAGAGCTGTCTCAATCTCATTTATGAAATCCATTAGCTGTACGGGCTTGGAGCAACCTATATTATATACTTTCCAGGGAACGTTGTTGGGGCAGTTCTCGGCAACGGGCTTGCGGTCAATCACCTGGATGGTGCCCTCAACTATATCATCTATATAGGTGAAATCACGGCTCAGGTTGCCGTTGTTGAACACCTTGATGGGTTCACCCTTGCTTATGGCGGTGGCAAACAGCATAGGTGCCATGTCGGGGCGGCCCCACGGTCCGTAGACGGTAAAGAAACGCAGGCCGGTGGTGGGCAGGTTGTAGAGCTTGCTGTAGGAGTGGGCCATCAGCTCATTTGCCTTCTTGGTGGCGGCGTAGAGGCTTACGGGGTTGTCCACGCGGTCGTCCTCACTGAACGGAACCTTGTCATTCATTCCGTAGACCGATGATGACGATGCGTATACCAGATGCTTCACCTCATTGTTGCGGCAGCACTCCAGCACGTTCATGAATCCTACCAGGTTGCTGTCCAGATAGGCATAGGGATTGGTAATTGAGTAGCGTACTCCGGCCTGGGCAGCCAGATTGACAACTATGTCAAACTTCTCCTGCTGGAAGAATTCTGTCATCTGACCGCGGTCGGCCAGGTCCATCTTTATGAATCGGTAATTCGGGAAGAGGGTACTTTCGCGGACGGATCCGTCAATATATCGGCCGCTGTGGGATACAATTCCGCACTGAGCCAGGCGCCCCAACTTGAGGCGAACGTCATAATAGTCATTTATGTTGTCAAGTCCTACGACTTCATCCCCACGCTCAGCCAGACGGTAAGCCAGCTTTGAGCCAATGAATCCGGCTGCTCCTGTTACAAGTATCTTCATCCTTATTTAATTTGACATGCAAATATACAAAAAGGGTGCAAAAAGGGGCACAAAGGGGACGGTTCTATCTGTGCCCTTAAGAAAAGGTTGAAATGAGTTGATTCAAATCAAAAGGGCAGAGATAGAACCGTCCCCTTTGTGCCCCTTTGCTGGCTTTGTGACAAAATGAATACGAGTTGGCGGGGATGTTGCATATTTATGCTCAAAAGGGTGCAAAAAATGCTGAATTTTGGTGTTTATGCATAGCATTATGAATTATTTGCATAATTTACGTGAAAAAAATTGCGCATTCTTTGTTCGTTTTAATGACAAATAGTAACTTTGCGAGCGGTTTTGATAACAAATTCACATTTTTGGGTTAGAAATCATACAAATTACATAAATTCACTCAATAATTATGGACAAACAGGTTAAGAATTACGTTGAGAAATTCATGGCAGAGCTTATTGCCAAGAATCCCGGTGAGAAGGAATTCCATCAGGCAGTTAGCGAGGTCGTTGAGAGTGTTGCACCTTACATCCTTCAGAACCCCTACCTCCTGGATCAGAAGATCATGGAGCGTATGGTTGAGCCTGAGAGAGTTATCATGTTCCGTGTTCCTTGGATGGACGACAAAGGTGAGATTCATGTAAACCGCGGTTTCCGCGTTCAGATGAACAGCGCCATTGGCCCGTACAAAGGTGGTGTACGTTTCCACTCAAGCGTTAACCTGAGCATCATGAAGTTCCTTGCTTTCGAGCAGACCTTCAAGAACAGCCTTACCACTCTGCCTATGGGTGGTGCCAAGGGTGGTTCAGACTTCAGCCCGCGTGGCAAGTCAGACGCTGAGGTAATGCGTTTCTGCCAGAGCTTCATCAACGAGCTCTATCGTCATATCGGTCCTGACACCGACGTACCTGCTGGTGATATAGGTGTAGGTGGCCGTGAGGTTGGTTTCATGTTCGGTCAGTACAAGAAGCTCAAGAACGAGTGGACTGGTACTTACACTGGTAAGGGTCAGTGCTGGGGCGGTAGCCTCCTTCGTCCTGAGGCAACCGGTTACGGTGCTTGCTACTTCGCTCAGGATATGCTTGCTACACGTGGCAAGAGCTTCAAGGGTCAGACAGTTGTTATCTCTGGTTCAGGTAACGTTGCTCAGTACGCTGCCGAGAAGGCTATGCGTCTGGGTGCCAAGGTTGTTACCTTCTCAGATTCAAACGGTTACATCTACGATCCCGAGGGCATGACCGAGGAGAAGATCGCTTATGTAAAGAACCTGAAGAACGTTATCCGTGGCCGTATCAAGGAGTATGTAAAGCAGTATCCTAACGCTAAGTACTTTGAGGGCGAGCGTCCTTGGGGTGTTAAGTGCGACATCGCTATGCCTTGCGCTACTCAGAACGAGATCGAGCTTAAGGATGCTGAGAAGCTGGTTGCCAACGGTTGCTACTGCGTAACTGAGGGTGCTAACATGCCTACCACTCCCGATGCAATCGCTCTGTTCCAGAAGAACAAGATGCTGTACTCTCCCGGTAAGGCTTCAAATGCCGGTGGTGTATCAACATCAGGTCTTGAGATGTCACAGAACTCAATGCGTCTTAAGTGGACCGCTGAGGAGGTTGACGAGAAGCTGCATCGCATCATGTCAGATATCCACGCTGCCTGCGTTAAGTACGGTACCGAGGAGGATGGCTACATCAACTACGTGAAGGGTGCTAACATCGCCGGCTTCATCAAGGTTGCCAACGCAATGTGCGAGCAGGGTCTCGTATAATTGAAGACTTGTCTAATTGACACTTTATTCATAATTTTGGGCTGGCCTACAAGGTCGGCCCAAATTATTTATTGATGATGGAAGAGAAAGAAAAACATAATGTTGAGCTGATGTCCCACAGGATACGCCGTATCCTGCTGGTGTGTAACAACTATGACAGCTATACTCTTGAGGAGGACGGACACATCGAGGCTCAGATTGCCGAGGATTATGCAGCCCTGAACCTGAGTAACCCGCCTGAAATCGTAAGGGTGGAGACTCCGTTCGAGGCACTGGAGAAAGTCCGTGGCGGAGAGCGTTTTGACCTGGTCATAACCATGTACAACGTGGGTGAGGTGAGCGTTTTTGACTTCTCATGCCAGCTTAAGGCAATCGCTCCCGATACTCCGATCGTGCTGTTGGCATCGTTCTCACGTGAGATATACCGCCGCATTCAGGATCATGACACATCGGCCATTGACTGGTTTTTCTGCTGGAACAACTCTACGGACCTTATCATCGCCATCATCAAACTGCTTGAGGACCGCGTGAATGCGGAGCATGACATCCTGGAGGAGGGCGTCCGCGCCATACTTCTCATTGAGGATTCAGTCCGATACTACTCCAGCTATCTGCCTACACTCTATAAACTGGTACTGCGCCAGAACAGCGATGCCATCAGTGACACGCTCAATGAGAAACAGCAGACCACCCGTAAACGTTCACGCCCCAAAATCCTTATGGCAAGCTGCTATGACGATGCGGTAGAGCTCTATGAGCGTTACAAGCAGAACATACTGGGTGTGATATCGGACATAGGCTTTGTGGTTCACCGCGATGACGCCCCTGAGAAAGAGAAACTGGATGCAGGTATAGACCTGTGCCACCATATCCGTAAGGACAATCCCACCATGCCCATACTGATGCAGTCATCGCAGGAGAGCATGCGTGAGGTGGCCCGCGAGCTGGGTGTGGGCTTTGTGCTCAAGACATCCAAGACACTGACCCATGACCTGTCGGAGTATATAGGACGTGAGTTCGGATTCGGTGATTTTGTGGTTACTGACCCGCAGACCGGCGAGGAACTCTTCCGCGCCAAGGATTTGTACGGATTTGAGAAGATAATCAAGGAGATATCGGACAGTGATTTCCGCCGCCTGAGTGACAAGAATTATATCTCCCGATGGCTGTTTGCCCGCGGTCTCTTCTCACTGGGTAAGCAGCTGCGTCCGCTCACCATCCGTGATGACTCTGACCTGCCCGAGATACGCCGTCTGAACCTGAGCATCATCCATGACTTCCGCATCATGCAGGGAGTGGGAGTGGTAGCCAAGTTCAACCCCGCCACATACAATGACACAATAAGGTTCTCGCGTCTGGGCTCAGGATCGCTTGGCGGTAAGGGGCGTGGCCTGGCGTTCCTCAATCACGTACTGGTAAAATATGACATGTATGACAAGTATGAGGACGTGCGCATAACCGTACCCCGCACCCTTGTCATCACAACCGAGTATTTTGACCGTTTCATCATAGACAACGGCCTGCAGTATGTGATCAATTCCGATATATCGGACTCCGAGATACTGTCTGAGTTCGTGGCATCGACCCTGCCTCAGGAACTGACCGATGCCCTCAAGGTGTTCATACACAAAGTGCGCAAGCCTCTGGCCGTACGCTCATCATCCAAGCTTGAGGACTCATACTACCAGCCCTTTGCAGGTGTCTACTCCACCTACATGATTCCCCGCACGGAGAATGAGGACCAGCAACTCAGACTGCTCTCCAAGGCTATCAAGAGCGTATACGCATCAATATTCTACGCATCATCACGTAGCTACATCACAGCTACTGCCAATATGATATCCGAGGAGAAAATGGCCATCATCCTGCAGGAGATATGCGGCAGCAGCGACCAGGGCTATTTCTTCCCCACGCTTTCAGGTGTAGCCCGCTCAGTGAATTTCTATCCCATAGGCCATGAGAAGGCCGAGGATGGTATCGTGAAGGTTGCGTTCGGACTGGGTAAGGCTGTGGTGGACGGTGACCTGGTACTCCGCTTCTCGCCCAAGTACCCCAAGCACGTGCTGCAGACATCAACCATAGAGCAGGTCATGACCGAGACCCAGAAGCAGATGTTCGCCCTGAACCTGAATCCGGAAAAATTCAAGACATCAATTGATGATGCCGTGAACCTGGAGCATCTGGATATATCGGCCTGCGAGAAGTTCCGCAACCTGAAGTATGTGGTATCAACCTGGGATCTTGAGAACCAGCGAATGGTGGATTCGGCATATCCCACCGGACCCCGATTCGTCACATTTGCACAGATGCTCAAGTACAAGACATTTCCGCTGGCCGAGATTGTCCAGGACCTGCTTGACATTGCCGCCCGCGAGATGAAATGCGGAGTTGAGATTGAGTTTGCGGCCGATCTGGACCGCGGCGGAGACCCTGACAAACTGCCCAAGTTCCAGGTGCTGCAGATACGTCCCATATCGGTTGACAGCCGTAACGTTGACGTGGACTGGGATGAGATTGATACAGCCGGTGCCATGCTCAAGTCCGACAGTGCCCTGGGTACGGGTTGGATAAAGGGCGTGCATGACGTGATCTACCTCAAGAAAGATGCGTTTGATACCCAGAAGACCACCGAGATGGGCCGTCAGCTTACCGCAATCAACACGCGTATGCGTACGGAGGGTAAGAACTACGTCCTGATAGGGTTTGGCCGATGGGGCTCAAGCATACCGTCACTGGGCGTTCCGGTGCAGTGGAGCAATATTTCCGAGGCCAAGGTGATTGTGGAGTGCAGCCTGGAGGATTTCCGCGTGGATCCCAGCCAGGGTACGCATTTCTTCCAGAACCTGACGTCATTCAATGCCGGTTACATAAATGTGGATCCCTATGGCAACAAGGATGATGTGATGGATTTTGCTGAGCTGGACAAACTGCCGGCGGTAGAGGAGACCGAGTATCTGCGTCATGTCAGGTTTGACCGTGAACTGGAGATCTGCATTGACGGACGCAACAGCAAAGCGTTCATAAAATAGCATGATAATCATGATTAATTGGCGCAGGAGGCAGCTCCTGCGCTTTTTTTATTTGAGGCCCTGATTTTCAATGAGATTCTATAAAATATTGTTGACATTATTCAATACTTTTTATATTTTTGCGCGTTAATTTTACAATAGTCCCGATGTTCGGAAAAATCTCAATAAACCTATAAATCAATTATGTTTCATCCATTGTCAGGGGAGCACAAGGACACTCCCATGAGAAAGGGCGTCTTTTGGGGACGTCTATTAGCGTTTTTAGTTATCCTATTTTTAGGAAATCTCAGTGCCAAGGCTGATTGCTGGCACTTTAGGGGCAACGGTAACCACGCTGTGGTTAACCACCCTTCATTTGACCGTCCGTATCTTAGGTTTACGGCTATGTTCTTTGACAAGACGGGAAATAACAACGGTTATTTTGTCAAACAGAAACCTACCCAGAACGGAGCCATTCCCAGTAGCGCTCCTGCAGGTCCGGCTATTTTCATCGACGGACAGTATGCATGTTCGCCTATCTATGAGTTTGGTTGGGACGGTGACGGTGACGGCGCATGGAGTGCCTGCGGTAATGATACGTGGTGGGGAAACACCTATAAAGCCAAGATTAACGGCATAACCTACACCATCAAGTTCTACAACCCTTATCATGACGGTGACAGCAAACGTATGTATGTGCACGTCCTGATATTCCCGGATGCTCTGCCTCATGGCAAGACCACTACCGTAAAGATAGCGGGTATGTGGAAGATGAACAGGGACCAGAAGACTCCTGTCGAGGAGGCATATACCTGGAATTTCAACGGTTTGGGAACTTTTGGCGTATCAAGCCCTACGGCAGTAACAGATGACTATGACCACATTTTGTTAAGCGGTAACCTGAAAGCCGGATATGGTATAAATACAGTCGGTTCTTTTGAGGGTGCCAATTTAGATAACATCGCATGGACTAAGCAACTGACCACATCAGCTACATTCAATAATTCCAGTCTTACCTCATTCACCGGAGCGAGAATGGAGTTTAAGGGCAGAACTGATTACTATAATGAGGTCAAGACTTATTTCGAGTACATACTCACACGTACGGGCTATACTCCTGCCGAATTGAATGCGCTGCCGGACAACCAGAGACTGAGCATGAAATACTATATGTGGTATGTTGTGTACGTACCCGGTTACATGCGTGCCAAAGACCTTCAGGCATCAACGGCAAATATCTGGAACAAGGAGGTGAACCTTTCCTGGGGAGTAGAGGGAAAAGACGGTAACGGTACATGGAGCATATACCGTTATGATGATGCCAATCTCAAGAACCGCGTACTGGTAAAAGACGGCTTGGAGAAAGCTGCCCGCAGTTTTTCAGTAGTCAATCCCGAGTATGACAAGACTTACACTTATGAGGTTTCTTTCATACCGCGTAACGGTGAGCGCCGCGAAGAACTGTCTGTCCGCACCACAAGTTGCCTTAACCGCGAGTGGTCATTCAGTAATTTCAAGGCCGATGTTCCTGAAACCGGTGACAAGGTCAACCTCTCATGGAACCACACCCCTATAGGAAATGCCGGAGACAAGACCTATACACTCCATATACAGCGTTCTACAGATTATGATGTGGCTGATCCTTCAAAGGCAACATGGCAGGATGTCAATACCGTAGCCATTACCAGTAAGGAAACAAACAGTGGTACATATACAGACCAGACAGGTCTTACAGCCAACCATACATATTTCTACCGCTTGGTTGTAAATGTGATGGATGCTGATATTACCAGCCAGGTTGTCAACAAGAAACTGGGCGGTTCACAGATCCTGTCATTCTCCGCTACAAGAGGATCATACAACAATATGGTCAAGGTAAAATGGACCGTGCAGCAGGTTGGATCAAACGTAACCAATTTCATTATCCAGCGTCGTCCTCTGGGCAGTAACGATGAGTCTGCCTGGGCCGATATCTACTCTACCAGCGGTACTGCATCGGGCTACAGCTATGATGATGTGACCGCTCTGCCCGGTACTTATAATGAGTATAAGGTGGTGGTTTGGAGCCAGGATGGTGACAAGGTTTCATATGATGATTCCGATGTGGCCGACGGATTCAGCCTCTCAACCGGAACACTTAGCGGTAACATCACTTACGGAACCGGAACTGCCGTTGCAGGCGCAAAGGTGGTACTTAAGCGTCAGGATGAGGAAGGCGGCATTTCATCGGGCATGCATTCCGTAAGGTTTACAGGAAACGGTACCGGTTTCAAGTATGAGTGTGACACTACCGTACTCAAGAAACTGTTTGAAAAGGATTTCAGTATTCAGTTGTATCTTAATCCTGATACTGTCATGGCCGGCAACGACAGGAGCATCATTCTCGATGTATCGTACACCTTTACACTGAATCTGAGATATGACAAGACAAAGAAACTGTATCACCCGAGTGTATGGATTAAAAACGAGAACTACTACTCAACTCTTGATGTAAAACCGGGAGAGTGGTCACATCTGACCGTATCACACAAACGCGGCGCTTATACAGCCTTCTCCATTACAAGAGGAGACAGTATCATATCGGATACGCTTAAGGACGGTAACGTTCTGGTGACAGCTGATCCTAAAGTCAACGTTACACAGGCCGATGGTATATCCATTGCCAATAATTCAGGCTTCGACCAGACCGATTATTACAACGGTTACATGGATGAGCTCCGTTTGTTCACACGTGCACTTACGGGCCAGGAGATCCTTAAGAATTACAATCATCCGCTTACCGGAAACGAGAAGGATCTGGCTCTCTATTATCCGTTTGACGAGGGTATGACCGTACAGAGTCTGGCATATGACCTGTCCAAGACCAACAATGTAAGCAACGGCCGTCATGGCTTGTCCAAGATTCCGGCATCAAGCAGTAACTACATTCCCAATGAGGACCAGTTGAGTCTGATGGCATATACTGACAGTCTGGGATACTATGAGGTTCGCGGTATTCCTTACTCAGGCGAGGGAACCAGCTACAGCGTTATCCCCAAGTTGGGAATACATGAGTTCTCACCTGTTTCCAAGTCCCGTTTTGTAAGTCAGGCTTCACTTATACACAACGGTGTTGACTTTGAGGATGTATCATCATTCCCTGTAAGCGGTAAGATATTATACTCAGGTACCGATTACCCCGTTGAGGGAGCCAACCTCTATGTGGACGGAATGATCTGCGCCAGTGACGGCAAGATCATTGAAAGTGCCGAGGACGGAACGTTCACCATTAGCGTGCCCATAGGAAACCACTTCATTGAGGTTGCCAAGAGCGGTCACGTGTTTGCCAACGGCCGTTATCCTGCCGATCCTGAGGGTCGTGGAGTTAAGAAGAATTTCAACCAGGCCATAAGCGGACTTGAGTTCCGTGATACCACTCTTGTCAACTATACCGGACGTGTGGTAGGTGGTGACATTGAGGGTGACAAACCTGTAGGATTCGGACAGAGCCATAACAACATCGGTGTTACCAAACTTGTGCTCACACCCCAGAATGACCTCTACCGCCTGAATGTGGTTAAGCAGAAGAGGGGAGAGACATCATTCTCATATGAGACCAACAATGAGACTGTTCAAGTGGCATCGGCCTCAAATAAGATCAATAGCAAGTCTTGGCGCGGAGCCGGAAAAGCTGACTGCCGTAAGATAATCATTCTTACAGACTCCCTTACCGGTGAGTTCTCAGCCATGCTGCCTCCTCTGCAGTATAAGGTATCGGCTCCTGTAGTGGTTGTACTGGACTCTGTTCTGGGTGACTCTAAGGAGTCAACTCTGGCAGACCTCTCCAAACCTCTGGTTACTTACAAGGATTCTCTTCTCAATAAGGACGGAGTTTACGATTACTATGAGTACAACACTCTGTACAAGAAGACATGTCACAGCAAACCCATATTTACCGTTGAACAGTCTGACCACGATGACGGCTGTTTCGGTATAAAGGAGTATGAGGTTAAGGATGCTCAGGGCAGCATTGTCCTGAATGACTTCTATGATCCTTACGAACCTGAAAAAGATAAGGTATATAAATATGGTGGCGCCGTCTTCATTATGAAGGATACCTACAAGTTCAACATCTCCGGTAGGGAGGAGTACCGTAACTTTGACGCCAACATATATGATCCTGAGGTATCGGTTGTTCCTCTTGCCGGAACGATTGTAACCATAGACAACTCCCTCTCATCAGAGCAGGCTGTCTATATTGAAGGTAACAGCGCCGGTAAGGAGGCCGGATCCGTAAGCGAACTCAAGAGCAACCAACTTACTCTTGACAGCCTTGGTCTGGCTACATATGTATGGAAGGCCGGATATCCCAATATCTGCGCTCCCTATACACGTACCATATCTATAACATATGATATAGACAACAAGACCTACAAATGGAATGACGGTCAAGCTCTGAACGGTATCGTGCTGGGTTCACTGCCTACGGGTAACAACTTTATCACGGCAGGTCCCGATATACTTGACATGGTGCTGCGTGATCCCCCCGGAACAAAGTCCAAGACCGAGTGGACATCGGGTACCGTCATCACTAAATCACAGTCAACAGGTGCTGTCTGGAACAGTGAGAACAATGTTGAGACCCAGACCAAACTGGGACCCAAGGTTGAGACCGTTACAGGTATAGGACTTGCCATCATCGAGGATCTGGAGAGCAAGGTTGACCTTACCGTAGGTGCCAAGGTTACCGTTGAAGGTGAGGATGCATCATCATGGAGCCGTTCAATCACCGCTACCAGGACAATCAGCACATCCGAAGAGGCTGAGTATGTAGGTGCCCAGGGTGACGTATTCATAGGCAGTTCCACCAACATCATATTCGGTATGGCACGCAACGTGGGATTCACACGCGTGGGTACTACAAGTGATGTTGAACTGACCCTGACAGATATCCTGACAACCGGACTCTCATTCGGTACAGAGTTTGCATACACTCAGAACTATATTGAGAATGTGCTCATTCCCAACCTCAAGAAACTGCGTGACGGCATGCTCAAGACCGTGGACCAGATTCCCGGTTATGTGAATGACGGCAAGTATCCGGTTTACATCACTACCATGAATCCCGATGATGCAGGATTCGGAGCCAGCAACAATGATAAGGATTTGTTCGGTGCAAACGCCACTCCCGGACCTTCAACAGAGGGCCCGTCATACAAGATGGTTGTGCCTAACGGTTCAAAGGAGAACTATACTGACAGTGTGGAGTGGTGCAATACACAGATTCGCAACTGGGAGAAGCATCTGGCCAACAACGAGATGCAGAAGGTTAGGGCCTTTAAGCTGGCCGAAGCCAAGAGCGACAGCGTTACAGCCACAAACCTCTCATTTGACTCCGGTACCAGCATGACCATCACCAAGGAGACTGAGGACAAGACCGGTTCAAAATATGAGAATACCGTATCGGCCGCAGCCATCATCGGTGCTACCACCGGCTTTGCCATCAATAGCGTGGGCGTTCAGTTTGATATCAAGACTGAGACCGGAGGCGGTGAGCACATTGAGCGTGAGGAGGAAGAGAGTCATACCGCAAGCTTCAGCTACACTCTGGCTGAGGAGGGTGATGACGATGCCATTACGGTCGATGTATATGAGTACGGCAAGTTCGGTCCCATATTCCGCACCCGTGGCGGTCAGACCTGTGGCCCGTACGAGGGTAAGGTTGTAACCAAGTACTACCAGCCCGGAACAACCATCATGGAGGCTACAATGCAGATTGAGGTTCCGCAGATTGATGTTGACGTAAGGACCATGACCGATGTACCGTCGGGTGGAACTGCCAACTACGTTCTCAGACTCTCAAATGCATCTCAGATTGATGAGGATGTATATTACCGTCTGCTGGTCAACGATGAGACCAACCCCAACGGTGCCAACCTGATGATTGACGGAAAGCCCATCACTGACAGCCGTATCATCAAGATCCCGGCCGGTACAACCGTTACCAAGGCTCTCCAACTCAAGCAGACCGATCCCAGTATCCTCAAGTATGAGCATATCGAGATAGTACTTGCATCACAGAGCCAGTATGATCCTACCAGCACATGGGATGTGATTGCTGACACCGTTGACGTAACGGCCTATTTCGTTCCCTCATCATCTCCTGTTGAGCTGGATCTGTCAAATACCGTAATGAATAACGAGACCGGCAGCAAACTGAGGATCTCATTCTTTGGATTTGACCGCAACTATAACGGACTCAAGGCATTCCGTCTGCAGTATAAGAGAGTGGGCGGTCTGGATTGGACCCGCATCCATGAGTATGTGCTCAATTCCAAGTTCAAGGAGCCCGGAAACGACTTGCTGCCTTCATCGGGCACACAGGTTGACTATACATTTAATATGAACTCACTGCCTGATGGTGACTACCTGTTCCGCGTGGTATCAGTAAGCACAGACGGTGAAGATGAGGTTTACAGATACAGCAATGAGATGGCTCTTGTCAAGGATATGCAGAGCCCGCGTTCAATGGGCCAGCCTGAGCCCAGTGACGGCGTGCTTGACATTGGCGATGAGCTTAGCGTGACATTCAACGAGCCTATCCTTAAGGGCCGCATCACTGCCGAGTCCAACTTTATCGTAACCGGCGTGCTTAACGGCAGCAAGATTGAGCATGAGACTGCACTCAGCCTTAAGGGCGGATCAAACGCAAAAGCTATGGCAAGCACTGAGGTTGGAATCAACCTGGCCAAGAAGGACTTTGCAATTGATGCATGGGTCAACATTGCTTCTGCCGGTACACTCTTCAGCCACGGTCAGGGCGCACAGAGACTGACTGCAGGTGTTGATGCTGCCGGTCATCTGATCGTGACGGTTGCAGACAGCGTATGCACATCTTCAAAGAGCATTCCTTTCAACCAGTGGATATTCCTGACCATGAGTCTTACAAAGGATGGCGCACTGACTGCCGAGGCTGCCGTTGACGATGACTTTGTTCTTCTGTTCAGCGGCCTCAAGACCATGCCTTATGAGGGTAACGGCCGCCTGAGCGTAGGTTGCGGTGCCGATGCCGCCATCCATGAGCTGCTGCTCTGGGATGAGGCTCATGACATGACTGCAGCCCTGCTGAACCGCTCCGTAACCAAGAGTCCTTCAACCCGTCATCTGATAGGTTACTGGAAGATGAATGAGGGTGAGGGTACCTCTATACGTGACTACAGCCGCAACCGTCATATGGCTATGACAGATGAGTCATGGTATATCAATAATGAGAACCTCTCAGTAAGTCTTGACGGTGACCACTTCATAGAGATGAGTGCTGCAAGCCTGCCTGTAGTTGCATCCGGTGACTATGTAGTTGAGTTCTGGATGCGTGCCGCCAAGCAGAACGTCGATGCCCAGCTGCTGCAGATGGGTGATGTTGCCTTCTGGCTCAATGCAGCCGGTGAGCTGCAGTTCACAGCCAAGGGTGCTTATCTGCCCGCCGGTAACAGTCAGGATATGGCCGTATCGGGAGTTGTCCTGAATGATAACACATGGCATCATGTGGCACTGAGCGTGCTTCGTCAGGGTGCCGCCTCAGTATACGTGGACGGTGTACGCCGCCTGACCGTAACTGAGTCCAACGTAGGCAGTATCGTAACCAACAGTCTGATTGCAGGTGCCCGCCGCGTCACCGTATCGGCCGAGAATGCCGAGTATGAATATGACCGCGCTTACGTAGGATTCCTGGATGAGATCCGTATCTGGGCTGCAACTCTTAACAGCAACCTGATAGTAAGCAACCGCAAGGTTCGCTTTACCGGAAAGGAGAGCGGTCTTGCTGCCTACTATCCGTTTGAGATCAAGGACCTTGACGGATTCAACCAGGTTGTTACCAAGGGTGAGGTCAAGGATCTGTGTGGCAATGGCGGCGACGCAGTCATGAGAATGATATCGGGTGGTACTCAGGCTGATCCGTTATTCGCCGACGATGCTCCCGCACTGCGCACCAAACCTACCGAGACCAACGTAAACTTCAGCTATGTTGCATCGGATGAGAAGGTGATCATCACCATCGATGAGAAACCTGAGCGCATTGAGGGTTGCACACTGAACTTTACCGTACGTGACCTGCTTGACAAGAACGGCAACTACTCAGAGGATGCAATATGGAGCGCCTTTGTGAACCGCAAGGAGCTGGCATGGCAGGATGAGGCCGTAAGCGTAGAGCAGAAGGTCAAGGAGGAGAGCAGCTTCAGCGTGGCAATGGAGAACCTGGGCGGCCAGCAGCAGATGTGGACCATCTCCGGTCTGCCTTCATGGCTCACCGCAAGTGCTGACTACGGTGTAGTGAACCCGCGCAGCAAGAGCACCATTACCTTTACCGTAAGCCCCTCAACGCCTATCGGCAAGTATGAGGAGACCATCTACCTTAAGGGTAACAACGGTATTGAGACTCCGCTCACCGTCAATGTCAAGGTTAACGGACAGACTCCTGAGTGGAATGTCAACCCCAGAGAGTATGAGAACTCAATGAGTATCATTGCCACCCTTGACCTGCTGGGTCTGCAGAGCGAGGATGAGGATGATATCGTAGCAGCCTTCATAGGTGAGGAGTGCCGCGGTATTGCACATCCGGTATACAGGGAGCGTTATGACTCATACTTTGTGACAATGGATATCTACGGCAACAGTGAGGCCGGAGAGCCTGTCACATTCCGCGCATTCGATGCATCTACCGGAACACTCTATCCTGAGGTGGTTGCCGATAAGGATATCAACTTTGACCTGCTTGACCTGAACGGTACTTACTCTGATCCCGTCAAGCTTACCGCTCTTGATAAGATTGAGCAGACCATCAAGCTCAAGGAGGGTTGGAACTGGGTATCACTCTATGTCAAGACCGATATCATGACAGTCGCTTCATTGATGGCTCAGATTGCCGATGATGTACTGATGATAAAGAGTCAGAACGCTTATCTGGTATATGAGAACGGTTCATGGGGCGGTAACCTTAAGGGTAGCCTTAACAACACCGAGATGTATGCCGTCAAGATGAAGAAGGACCGCGAGCTGCGTCTGGTTGGTCAGCGTCTTGAGATTGATGCCAATCCTATTACACTCTATAAGGGCTGGAACTGGATCTCATACTACGGCCGTCAGGTAGCAACCCTTGAGGATGCCTATGCAGGACTTGCTCCTGTGACCGGTGACGTTGTCAAGGCACAAAGCGGCGTTGCATATTATGACGAGTACGAGTGGGTTGGTTCACTCCGTATGCTTGAGCCCGGCCAGGGTTACAAACTCAAGAGTGTGGTTGACGGTACACGTACATTCAGCTATCCCGGATCACTGGTATCATACGGTCCCAGCTTTGTACAGGCAAGAACCGTAGCCTTCAAGAACCATATGTTCCAGCCGGTTGATTTCCGCACCTACTCAAACAACCTGACCATGGCAGCCAAGCTCATCAAGGATGGCAAGCCTCTGGCAAATGCTGAACTCGGCTTGTTTGCCGATGGTGAGTGCCGTGCATCGGAAATCACTGATGAGAACGGTATGGTATACCTCACCGTACCCGGCGACAACAACGTTGAGTTGACCATGAAGGTTGCTCTGGGCGCTGAGATAATACCTCTTAAGGGTAGTCTGGAGTATGTATCGGATGCAATCCTGGGTACTCCCCAGAAACCGCTCATGCTTGACATGGATTCACCCACAGGTATGGAGCTGATAAATGTTGCTGACGGTAACGGCATATCTTATGACATTCTGGGTCGTGAGATAACAGATGATGCCGATGTCGAGGGTAAGATCATTATCAGCGACCGTAAGAAACTCTATCGTTGAGATAACTGACTGAAAGTAAATATCCCTTCTGCCACAAAAAAGTGACAGGGGGGATATTTTTTTATTATTTTTGTGCCCTGATTGTTCAAGGCATATAAGATATGGTAACATTCGCGATAGCTTTGATAGCCCTGGTTCTGGGTTATGTGTTCTACGGAAAGTTTATTGAACGTCTGTTTGGTGCCGATCCCAAGCGTGAGGTGCCCGCTACATCAATGGCCGACGGCGTGGATTACATTGCCATGCCCACATGGAAGGCCTACATGATCCAGTTCCTGAACATAGCAGGTCTGGGCCCGATATTCGGTGCCATCATGGGAGCCAAGTTCGGAACGGGCGCATATCTGTGGATCGTGTTCGGTACCATCTTTGCTGGTAGCGTGCATGACTATCTTTCCGGAATGATATCCATGCGTCACGGCGGTGAGAGCCTGCCGCAGCTTATCGGCCGATATCTGGGCGGTCCGGTCCAGAAGGTTTTTGTAATCTTCTCAATGGTACTGCTGGTTCTGGTAGGTGCGGTATTCGTATCACAGCCGGCCGATATCCTGGCACGCCTTACTCCCGATACCATGGGGGTTAACCTGTGGATCATCATCATTTTCATCTATTATCTGCTTGCAACCCTGTTCCCTATTGACAAGATCATAGGTAAGTTCTATCCCATATTCGGTGCCGCACTGCTGTTCATGGCGTTCGGCATCATGCTGGCCCTGTTCGTAAACCGTCCGGAACTGCCCGAGATGTGGAACGGATTCGGCACCAAGTATGACAAGAACCCCATTTTCCCCATGATGTTCATATCAATCGCCTGTGGTGCCATCAGCGGATTCCACGCTACACAGTCACCTCTTATGGCGCGTTGCATGACCAATGAGACCAAGGGTCGTCTGGTGTTCTACGGCGCCATGATTTCCGAGGGTATCGTGGCTCTGGTATGGGCTGCCGCCGCTACCGCTTACTTTGGTGAGCACGGAACGGATCAGGGTGCCGCAGCCATCGTTCTTGAGATATCCAAGACCTGGCTGGGTAAGGTGGGTGGTCTGCTTGCCATCATCGGCGTAGTGGTTGCACCTATTTCATCGGGCGATACCGCATTGCGTTCTGCCCGTCTTATCGTGGCCGATTTCTTCCATATCAAGCAGAAATCAATTGGTAGCCGTCTGGCTATCAGCATCCCGCTGTTCATCATCACCTTGGGCGCACTGCTTTACAGCCTGCGTGACAAGGAGGGATTCAATATCATCTGGCGTTACTTTGCATGGTCAAACCAGGTTCTGTCAGTATTCACGCTGTGGGCCATTACAGTCTATCTGCAGTCCAAGGGCAAGAACATCCTGGTAACCCTTATCCCTGCCATGTTCATGAGCACGGTAACCTGCGTCTATATCCTCATGGCTAAGGAGGGACTCAACCTGCCCGTCTATATGGCTTACGCAGGCGGCGCCCTGTTCACCCTCATCCTGCTTAGCCTGTTCCTGGTTTGGCGCGGTAAGCTCAAGAAGGGGCTGGTTGAGCCTAAGGAATAGTCTCCGCTTTTGAAAAGGTTGGAAGAGGTTTTCTAGCACCGCCGGACTATCCCCTTTGGGGACGCAACGTTCCGTGGCTACGCTGCGCGTAGCCCAGCATTCTTTTATTTTGCTTCGCAAAAACGCGGCATAGCCGCTTAGCTCCTTCCAGTCGCGTAAACAATCGCCAACCTTATCAAACTCTTTCGGGGGCTAACGTTCGTCAGACATGCGCCGTTCTTAACGGGATCCTCCAGGGGGCTTCGCTTAACGCCACTTCACTGATGGTCCCCAAAGGGGATAGTCCGGCTCCTGCAACTGGAAACAAAAGCCGAAGAGCAATTGCACACAAAGGGGACTGTCCCTATTGTGTGCTTTTGCCATTATTTAGCGTATGTCACATTGGTTTCATAAATAGATACACAATGTATTGCGTACACTTCTTCATTGTTTTTTTATATGTTTGTAAACTAAGAAAATAATCATATTAATCAATACACTCTGAATATGGGGATTGTAATCGGTATTATACTCATAGTTATAATTGTTCCAATTATTATGATTGGTGGTCAAAGAAAAGTAGAACAAGCAGTGAAAAATAATGCAGCTTCGATAACTGACTTTGAAACTACTAAAGAGATAAAGGATCCATCAAATAACTTTATTGTAAAATTTGATGAATCAAACGAGAAAATAGCCTATATAAACGCAAAAGACGTGAAAATAATTCCTTTCAAAGATGTTATAAGCGTAGAACGTATTGAGAATGGAGTTACCAAATATAAGAAATCAATTGCTGGAACAGTTGGCGGTGCTCTTATTGGTGGTGCGGTGGCTGGTGGCGCTGGAATGATTGTTGGTGGATTGTCAAGTAGTGGAGAATCCAGAAAGAAACTAACATCACTATGTGTAAAAGTGATAATCAATGATTTATCTACCCCTTCAATTAATATATCATTGCCATTAGATAGTCCATTATTATTTGGATTATCATTCAAAGTAGCAGATGAACTGGTCGATACTTTCAAAGTAATAATCAACAGGAATTCATCATCATCAGAGTCATAAATAATTCATTATTATTACAAGGTAGCTATTGAAAGACTCACCGGTGGCTATTTATTAAGAAATAAATTACTCACACTCGTTTTTTTTTCAACTGTCCCATAGATGTTTTATACCCAAATACTTAAGCGTTAAGAGAAAATGATTTTTCATTTTCTGAACCCTTAGGCTTTTGTGTACTTTTTTAAACCCCAAATAATGAAAACAATACGAATTCCTCAACCTTATGCATCAATGATATCAAAGGGACTAATTAAGTACTTACCATCAGACATTAAAGTCCCTTTGATTCCTATGGAGACAGTATATATAGCATCCAATGATATCATTATTCCTTATTCAGAACTCCCGGATGAAATCAAATGTGTGTTTATAAGAAACTCATCTTATGATATGGAAGAAGGTTCATATGCTCTTCCTGGCTTGGAATATTTAAAGACTAATAAAGCCCTATGTAAGGCTGTAGTTAGAAAAGATGAAAAAGGTATTAAATATTTAGATTCTGTGAAAGAGATAGATTCTTCTTTCGATTTATTCATTAATACTGATAACCATCTTGTGGATTTTAATATTAAGACAGGCAGATGTAAAGAATATAACCGTCTGAAGGATGTTCTAAAGTATACTCTTTTTATTATTGGGGTAGCATTTATTATCCTTTTGGCGACATACTTCTTTTTTGTTGTTATCGCTGTAATAATAGCAATACCACTGTTTTACAACTTCTTAAAGAAAGGGAAGTTTTAATTCAAAACTACTATATTCTTCCCCTGTTCAATGTCATGTTTTGGCAATTGTAAATTATTGAATACTTTTGGTGTATACAAAAGAATATGTCAGACAAAGATGAAATAAAGAAGAACAGATGTTTTGAACTGTGTCGTCGCACAGTCACAACGGAATCCTTCATAGAGGAAGCTAAGGCTATTTATGGAGACCGCTATGATTATAGTAATGTCGTATATAAGAATTCTGAACATCGTGTAGCTGTGTCTTGTCCTATTCATGGAAACTTTCTTGTGTACGCTCGTGAACATCTGGACGGCAAAGGATGTCCGAAATGTGAGAAGGGGGAAAAATTCTTAACAAGACTAAGAGAGAGATTTGGTGATAAATTCGGACTCAGTGGTTTTATTTACCATGACTCCACGACTCCTGTCACTCTTGTTTGTCCTGTACATGGTGCTTTCTCAAATCTTCCCAACACCATATTAAATTCAAGACATGGTTGCCCTCAGTGTGGCTATGAAGAACTGCTTTATTTTCATGAACTAGCCATTAAAAGAAATGAGGAAGAAAGACAGAAACAGATAGAGGCGGATAAGAAAGCAAAAGAAGAAGCCGATTATTATTGGCATGAAAAGATTTATAACATTCTCCACGGAGATTCAGGCCAAAATGATTTTTGGGATTTAGATTTCTTCGGCTTTAATCTTCATGAGTTGCGTAAAGATGATGGCGAAATAATAAATGGTCGGGTTAAGATTCCACTTGACTATTCTCATTATCCTTTTCAAAACGCAGAGATACAAGCAGATAATGGTGATCTTATAAGAATGTCTCTATTTTTGAGCAACTATGATAATCCTGATTTGGATTCTGAATTACTTGCTGAAGTTCTGTATTTATGTGGTAGTATACTTTATAGAGGATACTCCATTTCTTTTGATAAACTTAAAGAGAAGTGTGATTTCAACGATGATCATATATACAGCTTTGAGGGGGAAATAGATGGTTATAAATTTCAAATAATAAAAAGAAATGCCTCAGTAGATATAAGAATTACAAATTCTATTGCAAATACTCAAGTTGTCCGCAACTATCAAAGATATGAGATAAAAGATCTTCCTAATTCTTTCGTTGGAATAGACTTTGAAATTCTATATCCGCAGCGTTTTACAGTATGCTCTGTCGGAATGGCAAAATATATTGATGGAGTTTTGGTAGATAAGTTTTATTCACTCGTAAAACCTCCTTTTGATTATCCTGGTAAGAGTGGTAATGCTTTGACCTGGATACATGGAATTACTGCAGAAATGTTGAAAGATGCCAAATCTTTTCCAGAAATTCTACCGGAAATGGAAAGGTTTGTAGATGGCTTACCGTTGGTGGCACATAATCGCAGTATGGAAAAAGCATGTATTCAAGCAACTTGTGAATACTACGGGTTAGAAACAAAACTTGATTATTGCAATATCTTTGATACACTTAGATTGTCAAGGCAGGCGGAAGAAAAATGCGGATTATTAGAAAAAGGATCTGGCTCACATACACTGGATGCTGTATGTGAAAGATTTGGTATATGTTGTGACAATCATCACAATGCTTTAGCTGACGCTGAAATGTGCGGTAATCTAATGGCAAAAATCGTGACGGTGCTTGATGGCCGTGAAATGGTTGAACTGAAAAAGACTTCTCCAAAGACATATACACCAAGGCAAAAGTATAATCCGGAAGATATGGTTCAGCGTACAGATATAGAATCTGTTACTGACAATCCTTTCAAAAATCAGGTGGTTGTCCTTACCGGTTTCTCTTCTTCGGACAGTCAGGAATATGGACATAAACTAAATGAACTTGGAGCAATTATTAAAAATAGCGTTAGTGGAAAGACAAACATCCTTATCACCGGCTACAATGCGGGTCCATCAAAAATGCAGAAGGCTCAGGAGTTGGGCATAAGAATCATGCCGGAAGAGGAATTCTTAGAAATCATAAAACAATTATAATACAACATGAATATGAGTAGTCAGCAGTTGGATCTTTTTGGCGAAATATCAGTTGTTAATCCTTTGAGTGGCAAGCGTATTTGCCTGACTGGTGAGTTTAAGATGTCACAAAAGGAGCTTACAGCAAAGCTTAAGGCTGTTGGGGTCGTTTTGATTGATAGAGTTTCTGATACTCGTACATATAAAGAGGGTGATGCGATTCCTCCAGTCAAAGAATCAACCCATTTCTTTGTGGTGGGCAGTAACCCTAACGAAGATTCCTTGAAACGTTTTGCTCTTAACGAGCATGACGGGTTTCATGCTAAAATGATTAGTGAAGACAAACTATATGAATATTTGACAGGTCAGTTCACTGATGAAGACATGGTCCCAGATATCGTTGAGAAAAAGCTTCACTTGGATTATAGCTACTACAATTGGGCTCCTCCTGTAATAAATGGTAAGACATATATTACAAGAGTCGCATCGCCATTATCGTATGATCCTGAATGTCGTTCTAATCCAATTACCAGACAGGAAATTTATGTCCCTGATTTCCCCGGTGTTGATATGAATGTTGTTCGTCAGTTAATTGGTAATCTTGGCGGTTATGGAAATAAAGAGTTCTTTGACGAAACTAACATTGTGATGCTGAGTGATTCAACTTTGAAAAAGCTGAAACAGGGAATTAAAGATGATGTCATTCTTGGCATTGAGAACAGATATAACAAGAGCAACTCTAAGATCTTTAATATTCAGTTTACCAGTGAGTCTGATTTTATAAACTGGGCCAAAATCTGGATAGAAAAATTCTCTGATGAGAGCAGCAGACCCTTATTGGAAAAATATGAGATAGGTCATCATTAATATTCTCATTGTTACAGCATTTGTAGTATGATGTCGGGTGACATCTGCATTTTCGTGATGGCACATAGGCCTGTTCCCATGTCCTTTACGCTGGCTCCAAGTATATAGATGTCTTTATCGATGATCAGGAAACGGTCATGATTGCGGTGGGGTAGTTGTATCAGTTTGATTTCGCGATACTGGTCATTATGCTTTTTTAGGTCGGTCAGGAAAGATTCATTGTAGCGAGTATAAATGGTGGCTTCAACTTTATTGGTGCGCTTATCCAATAAAGAGAGGACACGATCGTCAACATAGTTGTCAATCAGTATTATTCGTTCAGTTGCGTTCCTAATCAAATCTGAGATATATGTCCACGCATCCCATACGCAACCGGCGTTGAATACTCGTTCCGGAAGTTGTTTGGGAGTTTTTTCTTCAATTGTAATGAGTATCTGGTTGACTTTTTCATCGGTTTCGGCCTGATGCTGTTCTATGTTTAGAATGCGCTGCATTACCAATTTGTTGTCGTTGATCAGGTCCGGAATAGCTGTAAAAGCGCGCATGATGCGTTTGTTTACCTCAATCGCAGTTTTGGATTTCAATACACTACTCAACATTCCCACTCCGTTGCGAGTAAAAACATTAGGCATTTTTCGTGTGCCACCCCAACTTGAAATCGCATTTTGCGACATCAAGTTTTGGGATTGTTTGCTGTCTTTTGTTTTTAAGTTCAGTATTTGTGTTTTTAATGAAATCCACTCTTCTTTTGTGAGTTGAAACATAAAATCATCCGGAAAACGTTCAATATTGCGTTTTACTTGTTCATTAAGACGACTTGTATTAGAACCATAAAGTATAGCTAAATCGGAGTCAAGCATGACCTGTTGGCCTCTAACTACATATATAAGTGATTTTATGTCTATGTCATTGAGGTGTAGATTATACAGGTCAAACGGTTGAACTTTACTGAGATTGTCACATTTTGTAATATCCTCTGCGTTTTTCTTCTTCTTAGCCATAGTGCAAACAAGTTATTGGTTAATTAATAAGTCTGGATACCTCTTTGTATCAAATATAGCAAAGATACAAAATCTGATTAATTGACAATTATAAAAAGGTATAATTTGCAAAGTCCACTTTGCAAAATGTGGATTATTTGTAGTATCTTTGCGGTCCGTGCACACGAGTGCGCGGACGCGCAGTATATATGGAACAGTTTTTCAGGACACATGATTATCTGGTTGAGCACTTGCAGGCATCTGTAAGGCGTGACCTCATGGATGAGATTGACTGGTCCAGCCGCATGATAGGTATCAAGGGTACTCGTGGGGTGGGTAAGACCACTTTCCTGCTGCAGTATGCCAAGGAGAAATTCGGCCGCGACCGCTCCTGCCTGTACATAAACATGAATAACCTCTACTTCCAGGGCCACGGCATCGCGGAGTTTGCCGGTGAGTTCCATAAGCTGGGAGGTAAGGTGCTGCTCATAGACCAGGTGTTCAAACATCCTGACTGGAGCAAGGAGCTGCGTAAGTGCTACGATATGTATCCCGGCCTCAAGATCATATTTACCGGATCATCGGTGATGCGTCTTAAGGAGGAGAATCCTGAACTGAACGGAATTGTAAGCTCATATAACCTGCGCGGTTTCTCATTCCGTGAGTTCCTTAACCTCAAGGCGGGCACACAATTCAAGGCACACCGTCTGGATGACATTCTCAAGAATCATGTACAGATAGCATGTGACGTGCTGCAGCAGGTAAATCCGCTGGATTATTTCCAGGATTACGTACATCACGGCTTCTATCCGTTCTTTTTGCAGCAGCGTAATTTCAGCGAGAACCTGCTCAAGACCATGAACATGATGATTGAGGTGGATATACTGCTCATCAAACAGATTGACCTCAAGTATCTGGCCAAGATCAAGAAGCTGTTCTACCTGATGGCGGTGCAGGGTACATCGGCCCCAAATGTAAGTCAGCTGGCTGCAGAGACCGAGACATCACGCGCCACCGTTATGAACTACATAAAGTATCTGGCCGATGCACGACTCATCAATATGGTTTATGCCAAGGGTGACAGTTTCCCCAAGAAACCGTGCCGTGTGCTGATGCACAACTCAAACCTTATCTACACCATCTATCCTCCGCGTCAGGACCGTCAGGATGTGATTGACACATTCTTTGTGAACTCCATGTGGAAGGATCATGTGGTGCATAAGGGTGCCAAGGGATGGTCATTCCTGGTGGATGGAGACATACACTTCAAGGTATCGACAGTTGAAGGTAAGACCCGCCAGCAGCCGGATTCGTTCCATGCCGTTGACGGACTTGATATAGGACATGACAACGTGATTCCGTTGTGGATGTTCGGAATGCTTTATTGATACACAAGATTTTCAACACTATAAAAACTATGGCAAAGAAATTTATCACTTGTGATGGTAACGAGGCTGCAGCTCACGTGAGCTATATGTTCTCGGAGGTAGCTGCTATCTACCCCATCACCCCGTCATCACCTATGGCGGAGCATGTTGACGAGTGGGCTGCCCGTGGTCGTAAGAACCTCTGGGGCCAGACCGTCACAGTACAGGAAATGCAGTCTGAGGCCGGTGCCGCAGGTGCAGTGCACGGTTCACTTCAGGCCGGTGCCCTGACAACCACATTCACCGCTTCTCAGGGTCTTCTGCTCATGATCCCTAACATGTACAAGATTGCCGGTGAGCTGATTCCTTGCGTGTTCGATGTATCAGCACGTACACTCGCCAGCCACGCTCTGTGCATATTCGGTGACCACCAGGATGTTATGGCTTGCCGCCAGACAGGTTTCGCAATGCTTTGCGAGGGTTCTGTTCAGGAGGTAATGGATATGACAGCTGCTGCTCACCTTGCTTCACTTGAGACCTGCGTTCCTTTCGTGAACTTCTTTGACGGTTTCCGTACATCACACGAGTACCACAAGATCGAGCTCCTGGATCAGGAGGATGTTCGTCCTCTCGTTAAGGAGGAGTACATCAAGCGCTTCCGTGACCGCGCTATGTCACCTGAGCGTCCTATCACCCGTGGTACTGCCGAGAACCCTGAGACATTCTTCACACACCGTGAGGCCAGCAACCCCTACTACGATGCAGTTCCTGAGGTAGTAGAGAAGTACCTGGGCGAGCTCTCAAAGATCACCGGCCGTGAGTATCATCTGTTCTCATACTATGGTGCCAAGGATGCTGACCGCATGATCATCCTGATGGGTTCTGCTACCGATGCAGCCCGTGAGGCTATCGACTACCTGAACGCCAACGGCCAGAAGGTAGGTATGATTTCAGTTCATCTGTATCGTCCGTTCTCAGTTAAGCATCTGCTCGCTTCAGTTCCCAAGACTGTTAAGCGTATTGCAGTTCTGGATCGTACCAAGGAGCCCGGCGCAAACGGCGAGCCTCTGTATCTGGATGTAAAGGATGCTTTCTACGATGTTCAGGATCGTCCTCTCATCGTTGGCGGCCGTTACGGTCTGGGTTCACACGATACCACTCCCGCTCAGATCATCAGCGTATTCAACAACCTGGCTATGCCGGAGCCCAAGAACCACTTCACCGTAGGTATTGTTGATGATGTTACATTCACATCACTGCCCGAGGTTGAGGAGATCGCTCTTGGTGGCGAGGGTATGTTCCAGGCTAAGTTCTACGGTCTTGGTGCTGACGGTACTGTAGGTGCCAACAAGAACTCAGTTAAGATCATCGGTGACAACACAGATAAGTACTGCCAGGCTTACTTCTCATATGACTCAAAGAAGTCAGGCGGTTTCACCTGCTCACACCTGCGTTTTGGTGATACCCCCATCCGTTCAACATATCTGGTAACCACACCTAACTTCGTAGCATGCCACGTTCAGGCTTACCTGCACATGTACGATGTTACACGCGGTCTGCAGAAGAACGGTCAGTTCCTGCTCAACACCATCTTTGAGGGCGACGAGCTGGAGAAGTTCATGCCTAACAAGGTAAAGCGTTACTTCGCTAAGAACAATATCACTGTTTATACCATCAACGCTACCAAGATTGCTCAGGAGATTGGTCTGGGTAACCGTACCAACACCATCCTTCAGTCTGCTTTCTTCCGCATCACAGGTGTTATTCCTGTAGAGCTTGCAGTTGAGAAGATGAAGGCTGCCGCCCTGAAGTCTTACGGAGCAAAGGGTCAGGATGTAGTTGACCTGAACTACGCCGCTATCGATCGTGGTGGTGAGTACAAGCAGCTCGTTGTTAAGCCCGAGTGGGCTAACCTGCCCGATGATGAGGCCAAGAAGGATGATGCACCCGCATTCGTTAAGGAGCTGGTTCGTCCTATCAACGCCCAGGCCGGTGACCTGCTCAAGGTTTCTGACTTTACAAAGCACAATACAGTTGACGGTTCATGGGAGGTTGGTACCGCTGCTTACGAGAAGCGTGGTGTTGAGGCCTTCGTTCCCGCTTGGAACAAGGACAACTGTATCCAGTGCAACCAGTGCGCATACATCTGTCCTCACGCTGCTATCCGTCCGTTCGTTCTGACCGATGACGAGCTCAAGGGCTTTGATGGTCTCGACACTATCGAGATGAAGGCTCCCGCCGCAATGAAGGGTATGCACTTTGTTATCGAGCCCTCTGTTCTTGACTGCCTTGGTTGCGGCAACTGCGCCGACATCTGCCCGGGCAACCCCAAGACCGGCAAGGCCCTCACAATGGTTCCGTTCAACCCCGATGCTGCCGATATGAAGAAGATGGCTGCCGACTGGGACAAGCTTGTTAAGGTTCCCTCAAAGCAGGATCTTGTTGACATCAAGTCAAACGTTAAGAACTCACAGTTCGCTCAGCCTCTGTTCGAGTTCTCAGGCGCTTGCTCAGGTTGCGGTGAGACTCCGTACGTTAAGCTGCTCTCACAGCTGTTCGGTGACCGTCAGATGATCGCCAACGCTACCGGTTGCTCATCAATCTATTCAGCTTCTATACCTTCAACTCCTTACACCAAGAATGAGAAGGGTCAGGGTCCTGTATTCAACAACTCACTGTTTGAGGACTTCTGCGAGTTCGGTCTGGGTATGGCTCTGGGTAACAAGAAGATGAAAGAGCGTGTTGCCAAACTGCTCCAGGAGATGATTGACTCTGACAAGACCAGCGCTGAGTACAAGGAACTGGCTGCCGAGTGGATCGCCAACAAGGAGGATGCCGATAAGACCAAGGAGATTGCTCCCAAGCTGCGTGCTTGCATCGCTGACGGTGCTGCCAAGGGTTGCCCCGTATGCACTGAGCTCAAGACTCTTGACCACTACCTGGTTAAGCGTTCACAGTGGATCATCGGTGGTGACGGTGCATCATACGATATAGGTTACGGTGGTCTTGACCACGTGATTGCCAGCGGTGAGGATGTTAACATCCTGGTACTTGATACTGAGGTTTATTCTAACACCGGTGGTCAGGCCTCTAAGGCTACTCCTCTGGGTGCTATCGCTCAGTTCGCCGCTCAGGGTAAGCGTATCCGCAAGAAGGATCTTGGTATGATCGCTACCACTTACGGTTATGTATACGTTGCTCAGATTGCTATGGGTGCCGATCACGCACAGTGCCTCAAGGCTATCCGCGAGGCCGAGGCTTGGCACGGTCCTTCAATCGTAATCGCTTACGCTCCCTGTATCAACCACGGTCTTAAGGCCAAGGGTGGCATGGGTAAGAGCCAGGCCGAGGAGAGGAAGGCTGTCGAGTGTGGTTACTGGCACTTGTGGCGTTACAATCCCGCTCTTGCCGAGGAGGGTAAGAATCCGTTCTCACTCGACTCAAAGGAGCCTAACTGGGCTAACTTCCATGACTTCCTGCTGGGTGAGGTTCGTTACCTCTCAGTTAAGAAGGCATATCCCAATGAGGCTGAGGAGCTCTTCGCTGAGGCACAGAAGATGGCTCAGCTCCGCTACAAGAGCTACATCCGCAAGAGTCAGGAAAACTGGGGCGAGTGACCCATTAGGGACAGTCCCCTCTGGGACAAAAATAGAGCGTTCGGTGAAATCCGGACGCTCTTTTTTTGTTAGTTCGAGTATTACATGTGGAAAATACTTAAAACATACAATAATCACTCTCTCTTTTCAAACTAACCTTCTTATAATAAAAAAAAATCATTAAATTGCGGCATATAATTAGTATAAGGAATTAATAATGGAATTCAAGTCTTACAACGATCTCCGCCAGGAACTTAAGAAACATCACGCTTTTGGAATAATGAATTCTGATATGAATGAGCGTTTCAAAGATGCATTAATAAACATCAAGACTAAGTTTGAAACAGGCGTTTCAGAAGAAGACGAGAAAACCTATGTTAGGGATTTTCTAAATCAGGCCTATTATAATGGCATTAATGCAATACGTGTAGGTGCACACAATAGTATTGATTGCCAAATACACATTACCAACGATGGAGGATCACCTATTGGTGTAATAATTGAAAACAAATATAGCAAAGCGAAGAATAATGAAATGGTTAAAGATGGCGACTTAATGCACAAGGCGTTTTATGAAACCATTTTATATTACCTGCGCGAACGCGAGGCGAATAACAATAGCTTACGTCGCATAGTAATAACCAACATGGAAACGTGGTTTATCTTCGATGCTTTGGATTTCAACCGTATCTTTTATCATTCATCTCTATTAAAGAAATATAGAGACTACGCTAAAAAACGCGTATCAGATGCTAGCACTTCTGCTTTTTATAAAGAATGTGAGGATTTTGTTAGAAGTTCAAATATTACTATTAGATACGCCTATTTTAACTTTAAGGAACTAGCGTATACACAGAAAAGTGAAGTTAAAAAAAATACAAGCGTCTTATACTACTTACTATCTCCTTATTACCTTCTCAAAGAAGACAACGATGAAAAAACAGTAAAAATGAACTCCTCCTTTTACAACGAGCTTCTTTACATAATGGGGCTTGGTGAGGAGGAAAACAAAGGTACAAAGTATATTCGTCGTTTACCTATTGCCTTGCGCAAAGAAGGTTCATTAGTAGAGAACGTCATTTCTTTCATTCAGTCTCATGGCATGGTGTCTAAACTAACCAAATTTTATGGTGATCGAGACGAGAATGACATGATATTCAGCACTGCATTAAACCTTTCAATTACTTGGGTTAACCGTCTTATTTTTTTAAAGTTACTAGAAGGACAGTTACTCTATTTTCACAGGGGTAATAAAAAATACAAGTTCTTTAATACCGGCAATAATAGTTCGGGCAACATAACTTACGATGACATAGATGATCTTTTCTTCTATGTTCTCAACGTGCCAGAGGATAAAAGAGAATACATCTTTGGAAAGAAGTTTTCTATGGTGCCATATTTAAACAGTTCACTTTTCGAACCCACGGATATGGAGAAAGAAATAATGTTCATTGGAAACTTGAACCAGAATTTTTCTCTGCCACTATATAAAACTTCTGTACTTCACAGTGAGAAACAGCGACATGGAGAATATAACTCTCTCCAGTATCTACTCACTTTTCTTGACAAATTTGATTTCGGCTCAGGTGAAAAGAGTGAACAAAATCCCGACAGACTAATATCCGCCTCTGTCCTAGGTTATATCTTTGAGAAAATCAATGGATATCAGGATGGCTCTTTCTACACCCCCGAAGATATAACACAGCACATGTGCGACTCAACTATTGAGGATGCGGTAATAGCAAAATTTAGAGAGTATGAACATTATTCGAAGTGCAACACCATCACTGATATAATCAATTCTATTGACAACGAAGAAGAGGCCAACGAGATTTTTTATTCAGTAAAGATATGTGATCCAGCAGTAGGAAGTGGTCATTTTCTTGTGGCTGCACTTAACAAGATGTTAGCACTTCGTCGTGACCTGGGGTTGATGAAAGATGAAAAAGGACGTCTCATAACTAAAAGCGTTAATATAGACGTTATGACCGATGATCTGAGAATCACTAATACTGACGATGGGAAGCCGTTTCGATATATAGAGGGAAACGAAAACCTTCTTCATATACAAAAAACGCTTTTTAATGAAAAGAAAGCTATAATAGAAAATTGCTTATTTGGTGTTGATATTAATCCAAATGCAGCAAACATTTGTAGACTAAGGCTATGGATTGAATTATTAAAGAGTGCCTATTATAATAAAGATGGTAAGCTTCAAACTCTGCCCAACATTGACATTAACATCAAGTGTGGCGACTCTCTAATTCAAAAGTATCCGGTAAAAGTCGGCAAATCAATTATTAGTAACATCAACGATGATTCTGATGTTGGAAAACTAATCAACCAATACTCTGAAAAAGTTTGTAAATACAAAGAGACTAACGATAAATCTGTTAAAGCTCAGTTACAAGCAGACATTTCAAATATTAAGAAAATTATAGGAGACTACTCAGAACCAGATTTATTCGGAGCCAATCATGGAGACTCTATTTATTATAATTCTTTAGAATGGATGATGGAGTTTCCTGAAGTCTGGAATGATAAAAATGAATTTTTGGGATTTGATGTAGTAATAGGCAATCCACCATATATTTTCAACCGCAACTTAGACAATCGTGTAAGAGAAGTATACTCACGCAAAGTAGGAAAGAGTGATTCTTACGTTTATTTTATATATCTCAGTTTATCTATTGCTCGCAAAGGTGGTATTGTGTCATTTATTACTCCTAACACTTACTTTACGCTTTCGTCACACTCCGATCTTCGTAAGAATCTGTTAAAGTATAGCCGCTTAGAATTTACTTATACAGGTGATTGTTTTCCTGGTGCTTATGTTGATACAGTCATTCTTCAACTGATTAATAATAAAGAAGAATCTGGATTTGTCACCTATTATGAAAGTCTTGATTCTAGTTCTTGTTACAAATGTGACAAACAATTGTTCAAGACGAATATAATGAGTCGATTCTTTATTCCCAATCAACAGAATATATATTTGTATAACACTATTCAGTCTCGTCTTATTGAACTTTATGAAAAAGCCAAGAAAACAATAACGAGAGACAAATCTATATCTGCAGACGTTCGTCGCGAAACCATTAAGAAATACTGTGATACATTACTCCCAGGATCTCTCACTTTTCTTGGACTCATATCTGATGGAGACCAAGGTTTGGTGACCGGCAATAACAGTAAATATCTTAGTCAAATAATTAATGACAACAACATAGCTAATGAGATTGAATCGAAATTCATCAGCATTTTTAATCAAGTAGGGAATCTTGGTGTTTCAATAGATGACTTTAAAACTAACTCTCAATTCTATTATGATGAAGCAGAGGAATTGAAAAAACAAAAACAAAAGCCAGATCTATTTGGTAAGTTCTTCCTTTATAAGGTCGTTTCACCATCTATTGTGCAAAAATATGATGACCTGTCTACTCAAGAGCAAAAGAATGGCACTGAGAATGACTGCTGGATAGAATATAACCGAGGAAATTCTGAAGGCTTAAAATGGAATGTTCCCAGTACGGAGGCTATAAACTGGCGCAAGGAGTATGTTAATGAGCTAAGAACAAATAATAATTCTCGTTGGCAAGGAGAATTGTATTATTCTACAACAGGCTTCGGATGGGTTGATTATTTTACAGAGACTCTTAAGGCTTTTAGCGTAGGTGTTGGACCATACTCCAAGAACGTCATTAAAATGCATAGTTTTTGCCCATTAATAAGTGATAAATATATCATAGCCCTTCTTAATTCTGCTTTTATCACGACTTATGTCAAGAATATGATTACGATGACTCATACGCTGCAAATCAACGATGGTCGTCTTATTCCTATAGTTATACCTACTCAGGAACAACATGACGAAATTACAAATATTGTGGACAGAATAATGGAGAGTGGAAATGAGGATATGTATATGGAAGAACTCAATAAAAAAGTTGAGCAACTATATATGCAATCATGATAAAGGGTTTCTAATCATTGACAATTACACACCATTATTGCAAGACATCTTCCATCTTGAATAATAGTATTTAGAAAAGCGTGTTATATTGATCGCAATTATATTTGATGCTCGTTTAATGCGCCTCTCCTAAGTTTATACATGATTATAGTTACTATCATTGGGACATCATAAAAAACTATTATGAATGAAGATATTACTGCAACGCCATTAGGAACAGAATTTGAGACATTAGTAATTACCATAATTGAAGCAATTTTCCCTGTAGACAAGGATGATGAAATAAAAGGGTTTTTCGCAAAACGTCCAACCGAACGCGAGATATCCTCATTTCTTTGCGAAAGAGGAAAAACAACCGTGAGGACTATTCACAAAGGATTTAAAAAAGCTCAACACTTGATTATTGAAGAACTGCTTAAGATACAATCTGAACAGAAAAAAGTAAGGGAATTATTGAAAGAATCGCGGCGCAATAAAAACGATAACATTAACGTCTTGAATAACCAATCATACTTGTTGGATTATAAAGAAACCATCTTAAAACATCTTGCTGATACCATCTTTTGGCATCTAATACAAGGACAATTGCACATCGCACGACGCTTTTATCAGTTTTCTCCAGGATGCAAAAAGTTGGAAGATACAAACTATAAATCAGTTCTTGCAACAGCCGATAGCATTAATTCTAATCCTGATAATTTTGTGTTGTTGACAGATATCACAAATTGGGTTCAGATGGGAGACCTATTTGGATTTAAAGATGGTAATATGGTATTAATTGAGGTAAAAGAGGGAGAAAAGAATATTGAAATATTAAATGATTTGAATGAATTTTCTAAATCCCCAATGGCAATTGATTCATTCTTCCAGAAGTATAAAGACCGCCCTTATGAACTCAACCAAATTAAACGTATTTTAAAGCAAAATAAAGTGGCAAAGGACGAATTGAAAATCATCAATACAGATAAAGGGTTTGATCCGGTTACAGGAAAAAATATAAAGATTGTCACTCCGAAGGAAGAAACGTCATATTATTATGACGAATTGCATCAATTAGAAATACAATTAAGTCAAAAAAAAGATTGGGCTTATACAGTAGTTGACAACTGCCTTCATATCGGCCTATATAAAGAAAAATGGAAATTACTGGGAAAATCTTTATTGGAGATAATAGCAAAAGACCAGGGGATTAGTCATAAACTAATTGTGGATGCTCGTTCTGTTATGAAGGCGCCTGATACCCCATTGTTGTTCTTACCATTCTCCAAGCAGTTGATTCTTGATGTTCTTATGTGCAGGGTTATAATGTATTTAATGTTAGATATTGACAAATACACAAAAACCTATGAGCTATTTGAATCCCAATGTACTTGGGTGTCAAAAAAAGAGACTCAGAGAATCAAAGAAGAATTCAAAAACATCTCATTATATACAAATAATAATCAAGCGATAAGAATAAAGAATGTCCATGGAATTGAAGCATTCTTGACTATGGGTACATTAACAAAAATATTATTTAATCATATCAGGCCAACATATGTGGCATATTCTTCAACATTTTACACAAAGGAAGAATTAATGGATAAGTAAGCATGGATAAATATGTAGGCATGCTCAAACAAAAAAAGAGCGCTCAAAACTGAGCGCTCTTTTTTTGTTTGAGCAATCTTTTATGAAATTGCGATGCTCTGTACGGCCTGAGCCTGTTTTTCGGCCGGCATCTTGGGAACGTTGATTGTCAGTACACCGTCCTCAACCTTGGCCGATATCTTCTCGCGGTCTGCATCATCGGGCAGGATATAGCTCTGGTTGAACTCCTGATAAGAGAACTCACGACGGATGTAGTTGCGTTTCTTGTCTTCCTTGTTATCCTCGTTCTTGCGGACCATAGAGATTGACATGATGCCGTCGGCGTCAACCTGCAGGTTCAGTTCCTCTTTCTTGAGACCCGGAACTGCGAACTCAAGTTCGTAATCCTTCTCGTTCTCTATTACGTTCAGTGCCGGAACACTGGCTGCGGTTCTGGTAGTGAACCAATCATCATTCATGAAATCGTTAAACAGACTGGGTAACCAATTCTGATTGTAATTCTGATTTCTGCGTGCGAGTAACATAGTTGTAACCTCCTATACTTTAAAAATTAAACATGCTTTTTATTTGAGCCTCCCTTGCGGGCCGGCTTCGCAGTATAAGAGACAAATGCGGTGCCAATAAAAAACGCATGACAAAATGTCATGCGTCTGTATTTTCAGTCTGACAACCTGTCAAAGCTCGGCCAGCGGAGTGGACCAAATGTCACCGGAAAGGCTCTTGCGCTCATTGTCAATCTTGAGCAGTGCCTCGCGGATATCACTGTCAAGTGCATGGTCCAGGTCGCAGTAACCGTTGTCATTGATTGCAGAGAGTACCTTTACGACTGTGATTTTCTGTGTATCGGTGGCGGGTACAAATGCAGGCTCGCGTTCATCATCCTGCAGGACAGTCTCAAGCAGACCGGCCTCAGTAAGGGTGTCAAGTGATGAAATGACGTAACGCAGCGGTATCTGCAGCTCATTGCCTATCTCCTTACGGTTGAGGGCGGGCAGGTGCCGGTTGAACCTTTTGCAGATAAATGTCATGACCATGAGACAGTAGAAATCCTCATGACGGCGGCTTATCTTATCGGGCTCCTTGAAGTAGTTGAAATTGTCATTGTTCTGAGCCACGTATGCCAGTTGGCAGCCAAACAGGATTATTGACCATGAGATGTTGCACCAGAACAGGAACAGCGGCAGGGCGGCGAAACCTCCGTAAATCTGGTTGTAACTGGACAAGGCCAGCTGACCGTCAAAATAGAGGTTCTGGAGTGCCTGGAACAGGCAGCCTGCTATGATTCCCGGTATGATTGCGTACTTGAACTTGACTTTGGTGTTGGGCATGAAGATGTAAAAACCGGTCAGGATCAGACTGGCCACAATGTATGGCAGCGCATCGTCAAGCAGGAACTTAAGGAATCCTCCAAGCAGCAGGAACCCCTCGGTACGTGTAATGAACCAGGATGTCAGTTTTGATGTACCGCACAGGCAGATGATACCAATAGGGATAAGGATTACCAGTGAGAAATAGTCCGTTATCTTGCGGGCCATGCCTCTGGCCTTCTTGACATGCCAAATGGCGTTGAGGTTGGTCTCGATTCCATCGGCCAAAGAATATACTGAGAATAGCAGGAACAGCAGGCCGATACCTACGAATGCGCCGCTTGATACATACTGCATGTATCCGTCTATGAACTGCATTACGGAGTCAAGACCTTCTATCTTGTCTAAATCTACTGTGCCGCTATCCTTTATCAAATCAAAGATATTGCCGAATCCGAATCCGCGTGCAACTGCGAATATCAGCGCCAGGATAGGTACGATGGCAAACAGCGTGGAGTAGGTGAGTGCGGCCGCCTTGGTCATGACTTTGTCATCCAGGAAGGTGCGGACAGCAATTACTATTACTTTTACGGTGTTGCCTATTGCGCGGCGCAGAGGCCCTTTCTTGCTTAAATCAAATGACCAGATATCCTTGGTGAGGAAGTTGTTGAGACGCTCCTTGAACGTGCGCTCGCCTTCAGTCTTTTTCTTTGCCATGATAAATTCTTATAAGCCAATGGCAAAAATAGGCATTTTTTTTAAAGTTTGTCCTTCAGGAAGCGGCCGGTGTAGGACTCGGAGCAGGCGGCAACCTCCTCAGGGGTTCCGCAGACTACCAGATGACCGCCGTGCTTGCCGCCTTCGGGGCCCAGGTCAATCACGTGGTCGGCGCACTTTATCACGTCCATGTTGTGCTCAATGATGATCACGGTGTGTCCGCGGCGTATCAGCGCATCGAATGACTCCAGCAGCTTGCGGATGTCATGGAAATGGAGTCCTGTGGTGGGCTCATCGAATATGAATATGGTAGGGGCCGATTTCTCCAGACTCAGGAAATAGGCCAGTTTTACGCGCTGGCTCTCACCGCCCGACAGCGTTGATGATGACTGTCCCAGCTTTACATAGCCCAGGCCTACCTGCTGCAGCGGCTCCAGTTTCTTGACTATGCGGCGCTCGGCGGCATCGCCCGTGGAGAAGAACTCGATGGCTTGGTTTACGGTCATCTCCAGGATGTCCCATATGTTCTTGCCCCGGTATGTAACCTCCAGAATGTCATTCTTGAAACGGTGTCCATGACAGCTCTCGCAAATCATCTGCAGGTCTGACATGAACTGCATGGATACGGTGACTACGCCCTCGCCCTTGCACTCCTCGCAGCGTCCGCCCTCGGAGTTGAATGAGAAATGTGTGGGCCGATAGCCCATCTGGTGTGACAGCGGCTGGTCGGCAAAGAGCTTGCGTATCTCATCGTACGCCTTTACGTATGTGACGGGGTTGGAGCGGGTGGTCTTGCCTATCGGGTCCTGATCCACAAACTCAACTGCGCTGACCATACGTGTATCGCCCTCAATGCCCATGCACTCGCCCGGGCGCTCGCCGGATTCGCCGTATATATTCTTAAGGTGGCGGTACAGTACGTCGCGAACCAGAGTACTCTTGCCCGATCCGCTCACGCCTGTGACAACCGTCATCACGTTGAGCGGGAACTTTACGTCAATGCCGTCCAGATTGTTCTGGCGTGCACCTTTTATAAGAATATAGTTGTTCCAGGGGCGGCGAGACTGGGGTACGGGTATGCACTCCTCGCCGGTAAGGTACTTGACCGTCCAGCTTTTGGTGTTGCTCTCAAGATTATTTGTGGGGCCCTGGTAAATGATCTCTCCACCGTGTCGGCCGGCCTCGGGGCCTACATCTATGATGTAATCCGATGCGCGGATAATCTCCTCGTCATGCTCCACCACAACCACGGTGTTACCTATCTGCTGAAGCTGGCGCAGAACCTTTATCAGCTTGTCGGTGTCACGGCTGTGCAGTCCTATGCTGGGCTCGTCAAGTACGTAAAGAGAGCCCATCAGGCTGCTGCCAAGTGACGTAACCAGGTTTATGCGCTGGCTCTCTCCACCTGAAAGGGTGGCGCTGGCACGGTTCAGGGTCAGGTATTCCAGACCTACATCCAGCATGAACTGGATACGGCTGTTTATCTCTATGAGCAGACGCTTGGCTGCCTGAGCCTCATGGTCGGGCAATTTGAGCGTATCAAAAAAATTCTTGAGTTCCGATATTGGCATCTCAACCAGCTCGTTGATGGTCTTGCCGCCCACCTTTACATAACCGGCCTCCTTGCGCAGACGTGTTCCGTGGCATTCAGGGCAGGTGGTCTTGCCGCGGTATCGGGCCAGCATCACACGGTACTGGATCTTGTACTGGCTTTTCTCCAGCATCTTGAAGAAATTGTCGATGCAGGTCTCCTCCCAGCCGCGCTCGTCAACGCCTCGGCCGGTTCCGTGCCACAGGTAATCCTTCTGCTCCTGGGTGAGCTGGTAGTATGGTGTGAATATGGGGAAATCATGCTCCTGGGCGTGCAGGATAAAGTCATCCTTCCACTCGCTCATTACATCACCGCGCCAGCAGACCACCGCTCCGTCATAGACGCTCAGCGCGCGGTTGGGAATGACCAGTGACTCGTCAATGCCTATTATACGGCCGAATCCCTCACACTTGGGGCACGCACCTACGGGCGAGTTGAATGAGAACAGGTTATCGGTGGGCTCCTCAAACTTGATGCCGTCGGCCTCAAAACGGTTGCTGAACTTATGGAGCGAAGTCTCTGGGGTATCATACAGACGTAATGAGCATTCGCCGCCACCCTCAAAGAATGCAGTCTCGACCGAGTCTGTAACGCGGCTCAGTGTCTCCTTTGAGTCATCGGTCACAAGACGGTCAATGAGCAGATAGATATCCTTGGTATGCTTGGAGAGCTCTGCAAGCTGATTGCTGTCAGCGAGCAGGTCCTCCATGCGTATTATCTCGGACTTATGTTCAATGCGGGTGAATCCCTCTTTGAGCGATGTGCGCAGCTGCTCCTCCAGGTTGCGGCCACCGCGCATGGGCATAGGCGCCAGAACCGTAAAGCGGATACCCTTGGGCTGTGCTAACATGAAACTGACCACATCCTCGACGCTGTGCTTGCGCACCTCCTTGCCGCTTACGGGTGATATGGTGTGTCCCACACGTGCAAACAGCAGTTTCAGGTACTCATAAATCTCAGTCTGTGTGCCCACTGTGGAGCGCGGGTTGCGGTTACCGGAGCGCTGTCCTATGGCGATGGTGGGAGGCAGTCCCTCGATGAAATCGCATTCAGGCTTTTTCATGCGGCCCAGGAACTGGCGCGCATATGCGGAGAGAGATTCCACATATCGGCGCTGGCCCTCGGCATACAGCGTATCAAAGGCGAGTGATGACTTGCCCGATCCTGAAAGGCCGGTAATAACCACGAACTTATCGCGCGGAATATCCACGCTCACGTTCTTAAGGTTGTTTACCTTGGCTCCTCTGATGCTGATGTTGTTGTTGTCTTCCACCTCTGTCTCGTAACGGACTGCAAAATTACCTATTTAAATGACAGCACGCAACAAACCCCAACGGCAAATTAACGCATATAAACAAGAGACCCCGCAACTGTTGCGGGGTCTCTTGTTTTATGCTAATTTGATTTAGAGAGCGCGGAAATTGAAGCGGAATGCAATCTGCGGATAGATGGGGAATTTATCCAGATACTCCACAGCTGTCTTGGCTGCATCGCCAAACTGCTCTGCTGCATCACCCATGTCAACCTTCTTCTCCTGGAAATAGAATCCTGTTGAATGGTAGATCATTGTACCAAGCTCAAACTGGAATCCGATCAGTTTGTTAGGGATGCTGCGTCCAAAACCAAAGCCAACATAGTATTTCAGAGGATCAATCTTGTAGTCGGCCTGCAGATAACCCTTGCCGTCCTTCTCCATGATGGCGTATTTCTCGTTTCCAATCTCAATTGATATGTCATAATTCTCTGCGGGAACCTGATCGCGCAGTTCCTGAAGTGCTGCCCAGTCATTCTCGGTGGTGTTACCGCTTATTCTCAGGAACGGTTTGTCATCATCCTTGGGAGCGTAATACAAACCGCCGGCCAGATAGAAGTTGCTGGACTTGAAGGGATACCAGTTAAGCATGAGCTTGAAGTTTGACAGGCCTACCTGAGCTCCTGCGGATACTACAGCCTCATCGCCGAATTTGTTCTGGAACTGATAGCTTGTTAAAGCGGTGTACTGCTCCTGAGCGTCCTTAAGGTCCTTTGTATCGGCACTTACGTCAGTTTTTACGAGTTCTGATGACGGGAACCAGTTGTAACCGGCCTTAACTACCAGGCTGGGGAGAACCGGCATGGCAACTTCAATGCCTACTCCGTGAAGTCCGGCCTCAACGCCAACTGAGAAATGGCGGAACGGCTCCATGTTGTCCTGAGCGGATATTCCTAAAGTAAATAATGTCGCTAATGATAAAACGAATAGCCTTTTCATAAATCAATTGTTTAGGTTAATAATCGGTTGTTTAACGTATGACGTAATAATTTGCACATCATTCAAGTGCAATAATAATCATTATTTTGTTTTTATTGTCATTTTTTGACAAAAAAGTAAGATGAATGGAAAATTCAGTTACGATAAATCCTCCGTGATACGTCTTTTGATGAATGCAATCAGTTCCGGATAGTCCTGGGGGTGCAGGTAGCAGGTGCGGACCATATCCAGTGCAGCGTAGGGGCGGAGCTCACGGTTAAGCGCCTCTACGTCATCAGTGCCGGTATAGGCCTTGGCAAAAGCATTCCAGAAATCAACCATCTGCTGGCGGGTCATATGAGTCAGTTCCTGAACCTGAGGAATGACGCTGTCCTCAACCATCATCTTATAAAGGTGAGCCAGATCAATCATGCAGTCACCCTGTGACAGCCAACCCAGGTCAATCCAGTAGTGCTGTCCGCCTGCAAGTATGATATTACCCGGCTGGAAATCACCGTGAATACACTTGTCACTCTCCGGCATTGCATCCACCAGGGCCTGCAAACGCTCGCGTTGCTCATCGGTCAATATCGTCGAAGCCTTGAGAGCATCCCTCAGCAACGTTTTCATGGGTACCACATATTCGTTGGGGCCGATGGGCGTGTCGTGGAGCACCTTGCCGTACTCCGCCATCATTGCCGCATACTCAGGGATGCGGTCGGGGTCATCGGCACACAAACGCGCAAATGATTTCTTTCCCTCAATTCTCTGGCACAGGTATCCGTGATCCTTCCCGTTGCGCACTATTTCAAACACCTGCGGCGTAGGTAAACCTATCTCAAAGGCAGTCCTGGATGCATAAAACTCATGCTCTACATTCTGTACACTGCCCAAATCACTGGTAACCAGCTTAAGCATCTTGCCGGGATGTGCATCGGACACATAAGCCTGTCCGTTAAATCCACCGCCCACCAAACTCCATTCGCTAAGTTCAATCTGCCGATAATCACTCATAGTCCCAAAGTCAGTAATCTCTGCAAATATAAACAATTAGAGTCTGTTAATGGGGGCAAGTATCAAGTAAAAGTTGTATTGATAAGGCTGAGCGCGAATCAGCTTTAGGTCTTGGAATAGACGGCGAAGAGATGATTCGTGAATAGGAAGCCGAATTTGCTAAAGAAGACATCAAATCAAATCTAAACTAATAAGGTCACAATTTGTGATCGCATATTATTTGAAGCCGATGGGCGGACGCGGGTTGTTCTTCTTTTCCTCGATACGTGAAGCAAGTTCTCCGATTGCTAAATAGAGATTGTCTATGTCTTTGCGAACATCCTCTGACAGATCATTGACTGCTGTCAGATTCTCCTCTTGTTGGAGTTGAAGCAAATCAACCTTTGCTCTGAGTTCCTTCAGTTCTGCCGATAGAGTAGAGGTGGTCATCAGGTATTCCCTGACTTGTACAAAGGCTCGCATTATTGCGATGTTTGCAGCGATTGCAACATCACTCTTAAGCAGGCCGGAAAGCATTGCAACTCCCTGCTCTGTGAAGGCAAAAGGTGGCGCAGAAGTATTTCTCTGGCATGCGGTCACAAATTGTGATCGCATATTCTTTGTCTCCTCAGTTGATAATTGGAACATAAAATCGGGAGGAAATCGTTTGATGTTTCTTTTGACTGCCTGGTTTAAAATACGAGTTTCAACCTAATATAATCTAGCCAGATCAAAATCCAGCATCACTCTCTTGCCACGAATCTCATAGATAAGATTTTGGACAGGTGTAATAGGGCTATTTCCTACATTACTCTCTAATTCTTTGTCTTTCATTGTCATAAAACAAACAAGTTATAATTCGGTTAAACATGATATCAAAAACAAAGGGCATCCCAACCTGACACCTTTATGTCTAGCGGAATGCCCTTTGGTGTCAGATATTGCAAAGATAGCAAAATCTTGACCAATATGGCAACCTGTTTTAAAAAGACTGCCTAAAGAACTTTTATTATCTATTTTACTAAATAGAAAGTGGTAATTTCAAGAGAGTGTAATCTTTACTAACAATCGGGGTATATCCCTTAATCGGTTTTATGCATCTCCATGGTTTTTTATCTTGCTCTTTATTCTTGACATGGAATTTATATCGAACATCCCATAGTAATTCTCCTGTTTTTTCCGAATGTTCATCAACCCATTTGATATTTATACCATCATCATCAAAAGAATGCTCACCAAACATATCCTCCCAGAGATAAGTTGGCTTTTTTATTATCTTATTATTTGCATCTGTATAATAGGCGCGTATAAGGAATGATGCCCTGTATTCTTCATCCTTGTTTTCAAAAGTTATATCAACACCAGACTTATGAGGATAGATGGACCCTTCTTTAGGGAAATAAGGAACTTCTTCCTTATCGGCATTTCTGTGATACATATAATAGTCCTTCAGCCAGTCATATTCGTTGTTCTCATATGTCTTTTCATCATACATATAGAACTCAATATCTATCGGGTAAATCTTCAACCCTTTATTAACTTGAAAATAACCCTCATAGAAAACAGTTTCTGCAATTTTTATGAATTCCTTTAGAATATCTTTCGCATCCTTTGCACTTCGAGGATTAAATTCATTAAAAGCTTCAGTTATTTTACTCATATCTTTATAATATTATAATTAGGTTCAACTTGAGTCTTGATGTTCCAACTCACACAGTTCAGGACTCCGCCATCGCGCACCAGATCCTGGCAGTCATCAATCCTTATCACTTTGTGGTTCGGATAGACTCTTTGAATCTGCTCCATTGCCAGCAAATCCTCTTTAATCCGGAGTCCTGGTACAAATATACATTTTTCAGTTTGCAGAAAGTTTATATATGCCCATGAGTATTTGCTCAGTCGTGGGGTATTATAGTGTAGCTCTTCCACCTCAAAGTGTGGTGTAAGAGCAGCCTTCAAACGCTTTCTCAGGTTTTGATCAAAGTCCACATAGTTGTTCAGGAGTACTCTGTTTCCTTCTATGTAACGCACCATACCATCAGCGTGACCATACTCATCATACCGGTCCCAAGGTATAAGTATCACCTCGGCTTCAAAGAGTTTTTCCAGTGTGGACAGCAGCTCATCCTTTTTGTACTTGGTGTTATTCTCCAGTAGAACCTTATCTGTCATTATGACCTTCTGGCCACACTTAATAACATTACCTCCATCAAGCACAATATCTGTGCAGGTGCAGTTCAGATTCAGGTCCATATCTATGCCTTTGTAATTCGGAATGTACTCTTCATAACCTTTTAGGTAATCCGGGCTGTAAACGTATCGCATGTAACAGCAATCGTTTATCTGTATGGGCATATAGTCACGCGCCCATACATGTTTTTCAGATTCCGTCCTGGACAGAAAGCTGAAAGGTATCCCTTCACTATGTAAGGCATTCATCAGATTTATGCACACCGGCATGTAGTGTCTCAGTCCTTCGGCCAGATACACTTTATTGGTTTGATTGTCCTGTATCATTTTGTTTTCTGGAATCTATATATTCAAATCCATGTTTTTCGGCCTCTTTTCGGTAATATTCGGCTCTCTCTAAATCTACTGGAGTTCCGATTCCTTTATAGTAACACCAGAATAAGTTATCCTCTGCAAAAGCTCCAGCTCCTTTTTCTACTGCTTCCTCATAGTGTTCAAATGCCATCCATTCATCTTTGGGCATGCCTATTCCTTTTCTATAACAATTGCCTAACTGGTTATGTGCATTACAATCATCATAATCAGCGGCCCAGAAAGTATATAAGAGTCCTTTTTCAATATCCTTATATTGCTCTATGTGGCGGTATATAAGAGACAATTCATATATGGATGGAATGTATTTTTGTTCGGCTGCTTTCTTGAACCAGTAAATGGCCCATTTAGTGCTCTTTTTTACGCCAATACCATGCAGATAGTCACAACCCAGGTTGTTCATACTTGGAGGATACTTTTTTTTCACCAACTGTCTTAACAGTTCAACTTCCTTATTATAATCACGTGGGCCAAACCAACCATGTCCATACCCGTAGGATAGAATGTTTCCGGCACGCAAATCTCCCATAGCGTAGCATTCCTCCAAAAGTCTTTTCCCTTCGTTTGGTTCACCGTTCACAATGTGTTTCATTGCATCGGCTTCCATGCATTCCAGTTTATCATTGTGATCATAATCTTCAAATTTACCAGGTAGTATCATCATCGCATAGATTACTCCCTCTGGCTCCAAACTTTTGTCAATACAATACGGTTTCTTCATAACTACTAGGCTTTAATTATTTGGCATCATTACCATTACATCCTCGTTCGACAACTTGTCTCTCCAGTTCCTCTGCCTTAATCAGATCAACATCTGTTCCTATCCCATACCTGTAGCATCTTGCCAGGTTTGCTCTGGCTTCTCCGTTGTCATAATGCCATATCGCATCTTTATAATGCACAAATGCTTTATGGGGGTCTTTTATCACTCCAATCCCTTGCTCATAACATAATCCCAAAATATTATGAGCATATTCTTGGCAGGCATCAGCTGCTCTAAAAGCATAAACAAGTCCTTTCACAATATTTCTGTATTTTGTTGGTCCATACAGATATATTTTTGCAAGTTTCGTTAATGCAAGGTCACATCTTCCATCTGAAGCCTTTTTATACCAAAAAATGGCAAGTCTTGTGTTCTTCTTAACACCTTTACCAGTTTCATAAGCTTGAGCCAAGTCATACATTGCTACATAAATGTTGGACTTAATTAGTTCTCTTAAAATCTTGATCTGAACATCATAATCCTTTTGACCAAACCACCCGGCAGCATATCCATAGGATAGAATATGACCGGCAGCAGGGATACCTTGCTTGTATGATAGTTCCAGCTGTTCTTTACCTTTCAGTATGTTACCTTTAGATAAATTCTTATACGCATCCTCATAAAGAAGTTTTGTAGGGTCCTTCTCACCTATATGCCAAAAATCATAGTCGGGCATAGACATCTCATAAAGTGGTACATAAATCCCGGTAAATACATCAAAAAAAGACTCTTTTTTCATAATATAATTGATATATAATATTTATTTAAATATTTAATAATCAATGCGTTAACCTTGATGCAAACGTACGGCGTTTATCCGGAAAGGGCACAAAGAAATTTGTTAAGTTCGGTTAAGATTAAAGAAATAGTTGTCTTATACTGAAATCAGGAATAGATAACCATGTTTTTAACTGAAACGCTGAAACGCTCCGAAAGAAAAAAGTTGCCCATTTATTCGTAGACCGTAAATCCCGGATTATACTTTTGTCCCGTCGGCTAAAAAGAGAAAAACCGGTTCTCTAGTTAGAGCGTAAAAATTCTCTAGTTAGCGCGCAAAAAACGTGCAAAATAGCGCTCGGCCCGAAGGGACGCTTTCACAAAGCGAAGCGACTGAAAGAAGGTTTAGCTCGACGACCCGAAGGGGAACCAACGGTCGACGGCCGAAGGGTAAGTCAAAGTCAACCGTCCATAATTGCACATTTTTTGATGATTGTTTGTGACGTAACAGAATAATGCCTAACATTGCAGATAATGTATGCGGGAACGATAATAATAATGAAATAGGCGATTAGGCATGATTGCCAGAAATTTAAGATATGCGTAAAATGGAAAAAAAGCAGTATCAGAAACCTGAGTGTCAGGTTATCATTTTGCAACATCAGTCACAACTCATGCAGTACAGTGTTGATCCGTATCAAGTGTGGGAACCCGAGATTATCTAGTTATTTCTGCTGTAACTTTAAATAATAGAAAGATGAAAAAGACTATAATATTACTCTTATGCATGCTTGTGGTGCTGTCTTGCTCGGACGGCCTCAACATCGTTGATAATCAGGAATCTGCAGGCGTTCCAATGACTTTCAAGATAAGCGTGGATGATATAAATGCTACGAAAGCTGTGAAGAGTGCCTGGATTGCAGGTGACAAGATATATGTTTTTTTTAACGGGCTGGAAACTAAGTTCGTGATTCTTGAATATGACGGTAATGATTGGAACGAGACATTTGGTAATGACCCAATCAACAGTAATGACTATGATTGGTCGTCCACAAAAACTCTTACTGCTGTACATTTTCCCATGGAGGTAACTGTTTCCTATGCGAATGGTTCGTTCTCTTTTGCTAATGACGGCAAGCCAATCTATAACTTCTATCTATTTGATTCTAATAAGGAATATATAGTGGATGGTACAACGGTAACAGCACATCTTACAATGGGTAAACCCGCAGATATGGTTCAATTCCATATTGAAGGAATCCAGGCTTCCATAGATGATTATACCTTCGGCTGTTCAAAGGTAAAGCCAGTAGCATGCAAAAGCGTAGGTGTTGATGGAACCATCACAGAGAGCATTCTTCAAGCCGGAGTCCGATTAAGTGGCATACCAGATGAAGATGGCGGCATATTCGGTGGACGACTTACCAAGCCCAATATATCATCGGATTACATTTTCACCCTTGCCAGTGATGATTATATTTATACTCTCACTCGAACAAACAAGAAACTCACCGCAGGTAAGATGTACAACTTCCCTGCATTGAGTGAAACAGGAGCCCCCAATTGGATTGTAACTGATGTTTCCGATCTCTATGTAGATCTTGGCCTGAGCGTGATGTGGGCTAAATGTAATCTGGGTGCAAATATCGAGAGTGATTATGGCGACTATTTTTCCTGGGGCGAAACTACAGGAACTAATGAAGACAAGGCGAACTACGCCATGAAATACTATTTGTTCGCTTCAGAAACCAACGGCCTTTACTTTACCAAATACACCCTTAGAGATGACGGATGGGATGCTTCCGGTACAGCTGATGGCTTGAGAAGACTTCAACAGAAGTATGATGACGCGGCATACGCTGCTTTGGGCGGAAAGTTTCGAATGGCTACTATGGCAGAACAACAAGAATTACATAATAACTGTACTTGGACATGGACTACGCAAAACGGTGTTAATGGCTACTTAGTAACCAGCAAAGTGGAAGGTTTTACCGATCGGTCAATATTCCTTCCTGCTGCAGGGTGTTTTGGAGGTGCAAGTATCAATGACTTAAATGATGATGGTAGTTATTGGTCCAGCGAACTCTATAATGTCGAAATGGCGTGGAATATCAATTTCATTGGTACCGAGGGATGCGTGAGTGCTGGGGGAAGCCGCAATCATGGTCATTCGGTAAGGCCAGTTCGCCCATCTGAAGGATGGTTGTCTCATATTTCATTAGAATTGGATCGTAATACATTGACTATAGTTCAAGGAAAACAATATGGATTAAGTGTAGATGCTAAATATGATGGTAATGACTACTCTTATCTTTATTATGGCTTTAAGTGGTATTCAGACAATCCGTTAATTGCAACTGTTGATGATGAAGGCGTTATTACGGCTGTATCTAATGGTATCGCACATATTACTGCTATGTTAGGAACAAAGTCTGTAGAGTGTACGGTGACAGTTACCGATACTCCGGAAGGTACAAGTGTGGCAGTACCTGAATACGTTGATTTGGGCCTTAGTGTTAAATGGGCAACTTTCAACGTGGGGGCTACCAAACCGGAGGAATATGGAGCCTATTTCTCATGGGGTGAAATTGAAAAAAAGAATGATTACAGTTGGACTACATACCACTGGTGTAATGGTTCAAGCAATACCCTGACTAAGTACAATACAAGCGATGGTTTGGGAGATGTTGATTCTTATACTGTCCTTAGCTCGGCAGATGATGTAGCTCAAGCAAAATGGGGTGGTGACTGGCGAATGCCTACAGAAAATGAGATGAATGAGCTGCTCGATAATTGTAAATGGACCTGGACCAGATTGAATGGTACCAATGGCTATTTGGTAACTAGTATGGTTGCTGGATATACAAGCCAATCCATCTTTTTACCAGCAGCAGGACGCCGAATTGACCAGCACGTTGATGAGGTTGGTTCTACAGGTTATTATTGGACAAGTTCTCTTTTTACAGAAATCTCTTATTATGCAATGGCTGTAACGCAATCATTTCCTGGCGGTTCTGTAAGTAAGAGTCCTGAAGGTCGCCGAGGTGGTATATCTGTTCGCCCGGTTTGTCCGTAATTGAATATATGCTGATACTAATCTTTTTCTGACAATTTTCAAGATAATCAATTTGAGGTCACAATTTGTGACCTCAAATTGATTATCAGGGATTTATGCTCGTTTTTTTTTGATGCGCAATCAGGGACGGTCCAAAATATCTGATAGTGATCCTAGTTCCCAACCAAAGCGTTGTGTGCAATCAGGGACGGTTCTGTTTTGCGCGCAAAATAGAACCGTCCCTAATTGCGCGCCTAATTGCACAAAAAGTAGTAACTTTGCACATCAAAATTTTGCAACTGAAATGATTATTTTCTTCAAGAACCCGTCAGGCACGATTGTTGCCACTGAGACTGTTTCAAAACTGCAGGCAGAGGATGTAAAGAAACTGAGCTGGCTTTATGGTAATGCCACCGCTCTGGATCAGGAATCACTGGAAGGTTTCTTTGTGGGACCGCGCCGTGAGATGATCACCCCTTGGAGTACAAACGCCGTTGAGATTACCCAGAACATGGGTCTTAAGGGCATAAGCCGTATTGAGGAGTATTTCCCCGTAGCCAGTGCCGATGCAGACTACGACCCCATGCTGCAGCGCCTCTACAAGGGTCTTGACCAGAAGATTTTCACTGTCGATATCAAACCGCAGCCCATTCTGTTCATCGAGGACCTGGAGTCATACAACGAGCAGGAGGGTCTGGCACTCTCCAAGGAGGAGATTGAGTACCTGCACAAGGTTGAGGGTGAGCTTGGCCGCAAGCTGACTGACAGCGAGGTGTTCGGCTTTGCCCAGATCAACTCGGAGCACTGCCGCCACAAGATATTCGGCGGAAAGTTCATCATTGACGGCAAGGAGATGGAGTCATCCCTGTTCAGCCTGATCAAGAAGACAACTGAGGAGAATCCCAACCGCATCCTGTCAGCCTACAAGGACAATGTGGCATTTGCACAGGGCCCTGTTGTAGAGCAGTTCGCTCCCGCCGATCACTCAACATCAGACTGGTTCATCATCAAGAACATAGAGACCGTAATATCAATCAAGGCCGAGACACATAACTTCCCCACCACAGTTGAGCCGTTCAACGGTGCATCAACAGGTACCGGCGGTGAGATCCGCGACCGTATGGGTGGCGGTACAGGTTCATGGCCTATCGCAGGTACTGCTGTCTACATGACATCATATCCGCGCAATGATGAAAGCCGCAAATGGGAGAAGAGCATGAAAGAGCGCAAGTGGCTCTATCAGACCCCTGAGCAGATACTTATCAAGGCGTCAAACGGTGCATCGGACTTTGGTAACAAGTTCGGACAGCCGCTTATCTGCGGATCACTGCTTACATTTGAGCATGAGGAGAACGGTGAGCAGTACGGTTATGACAAGGTAATCATGCTGGCCGGCGGCGTAGGCTACGGCACCAAGCGTGACTGCATAAAGGGAACTCCCAAGAAGGGCAACAAGATTGTTGTGCTGGGTGGTGACAACTACCGCATCGGTCTGGGCGGCGGATCGGTTTCATCGGTTGAGACCGGACGTTACTCATCAGGTATAGAGCTGAACGCCGTACAGCGTGCCAATGCCGAGATGCAGAAGCGTGCCTACAACGTAACCCGCGCACTTTGCGAGGAGGATACCAACCCCATCGTTTCAATCCATGACCACGGATCAGCCGGTCACGTAAACTGCCTCTCAGAGCTGGTTGAGGAGTGCGGCGGTCTGATTGACATGAGCAAGCTGCCTGTGGGTGACAAGACCCTTTCATCAAAGGAGATCATCGCCAACGAGTCACAGGAGCGTATGGGTCTGCTCATTGATGAGAAGTCAATAGAGCATGTACGTAAGATTGCCGAGCGTGAGCGCGCCCCGATGTACGTGGTTGGTGAGACCACCGGCGATGCCCGCTTTGCATTTGAGCAGAAGGATGGTGTACGTCCGTTTGACCTGGCAGTAAGCCAGATGTTCGGTTCGTCACCCAAGACATATATGGTCGATGAGACCGTAGAGCGCAAGTATCAGGATGTAAGCTACAGCGAGGATAAGCTCCAGCAGTATCTGGAGAACGTGCTGCAGCTTGAGTCTGTAGCCTGCAAGGACTGGCTCACCAATAAGGTGGACCGTTCCGTAACAGGTAAGATTGCCCGCCAGCAGTGCCAGGGTGAGCTGCAGTTGCCGCTCTCTGACTGCGGTGTGGTAGCACTTGACTATCGTGGCACAAAGGGTATCGCAACCGCCATAGGTCACGCACCTCAGGCAGGTCTGGCCGATCCCGCTGCAGGTTCAGTGCTCTCAGTTGCCGAGTCTCTGACCAACATCGTGTTCGCTCCGCTTACCGAGGGACTTAAGACCGTATCACTCTCCGCCAACTGGATGTGGCCCTGCCGCGCACAGAAGGGTGAGGATGCACGTCTGTACAAGGGTGTCAAGGCTCTGTCAGACTTCTGCCTTGAACTTGGCATCAACGTTCCTACCGGTAAGGACTCCCTCTCCATGACTCAGAAGTACCCCGACGGCAGCAAGATCATCAGCCCGGGTACCGTAATCGTTTCATCGGGCGGTGAGGTATCAGATATACGTAAGGTTGTATCACCTGTACTTGCAGACCGCAAGGACAGCGTGCTGCTGCATATAGATTTCAGCTTTGACGAGCAGCGTCTGGGCGGATCGGCCCTGGCTCAGTCACTTGACCGCATTGGCAGTGACGTTCCCACCGTAAAGAACGCCGAGTATTTTGCCGATGCATTCGATGCCGTTCAGCAGCTCATTGAGAAGCGCATGGTTCTGGCCGGTCACGATATATCAGCCGGCGGTCTGATAGTTACCCTGCTTGAGATGTGCTTTGCCAATGTAGCCGGCGGTCTTGAGGTAAGTCTGGACAAGCTGGTAGGTAAGGACCTCATCAAGCTGCTGTTTGCCGAGAACCCGGGTGTTGTGCTTCAGGTTGAGAACAAGAAGCTGGATGCCGTAAGCGCTCTGCTGGATGAGGCTGGCGTAGGCTACGCTGTAATCGGCCGTCCGTCAGATGAGAGGACAATCTACATACGTCGCGGTAAGAATGACGTGACAATTGACATAGACAAGATGCGTGACCTCTGGTATAAGACCTCATACCTGCTCGATACCAAGCAGTCCATGAACGGCTGTGCCGATAAGCGCTACAAGAACTATAAGAACGTTCCCATGAACTACAAGATAGCTTACAACTTTACAGGTAAGCTTTCACAGTTCGGACTCAATCCTGACCGTCGCACACCGAGCGGCATCAAGGCTGCCATCATCCGTGAGAAGGGTACCAACGGTGAGCGTGAGATGGCTTACACTCTGTGGCTGGCCGGATTCGATGTCAAGGACGTAACCATGACAGACCTGGTAAGCGGCCGCGAGACACTTGATGACATCAACATGATCGTGTTCTGTGGCGGATTCTCCAACTCAGACGTTCTGGGTTCTGCCAAGGGTTGGGCCGGTGCATTCCTCTTCAACCCCAAGGCCAAGGAGACACTTGACCGCTTCTACGCACGTAAGGACACCCTGTCACTGGGTATTTGCAACGGCTGCCAGCTGATGATTGAGCTTGGCCTCATCAATCCTGACCACGAGAAGAAGAGCCACATGCTGCATAATGACTCTCACAAGTTTGAGTCAGCGTTCCTGGGTCTTAGCATTCCTCAGAACGAGAGCGTCATGTTCAAGTCTCTGAGCGGAAGCCGTCTGGGTGTTTGGGTAGCTCACGGTGAGGGTAAGTTCTCACTGCCTTACTCAGAAGATAAGTACAACATCATAGCTAAATACACTTACGCAGATTATCCTGCCAACCCCAACGGTTCAGACTACAACGTAGCCGGTATAGCAAGTGCCGACGGCCGTCACGTAGCCATGATGCCGCATCCCGAGCGCGCCATATTCCCGTGGCAGTGCGGATACTATCCCGCAGAGCGACTGGGCGATGACATCACCCCGTGGGTTGAGGCATTCGTCAATGCCCGCAAGTGGGTTGAGGCTCACAAGTAAGCATTATGCTGTTAACCCTGTTCATCACCTTCTTCAAGATCGGTCTCTTCACCATCGGTGGGGGATACGCTATGATTCCGCTCATTGAGCGTGAGGTGGTGGAGCGTAAGGGTTGGATATCACGTGAAGACTTCCTGGACCTTCTGGCAATTGCCCAGTCCGCCCCGGGAGTCTTTGCCGTAAACATATCCATATTCATAGGGTACAGGATGCGGGGGTCCATCGGCAGCATATTTTGTGCGCTTGGTACCGTACTTCCATCCATTATCATCATCCTTGCCATTGCCTTGTTCCTGGGTAATTACCGCGACAATCAGATTGTGGAGAACGTGTTCAAGGGCATTCGTCCGGCTGTGATAGCATTGATACTTACTCCCACAATCCGTCTGGCTTCAAAGGCCGGACTTAACAAGTGGACATGGTGGGTTCCGATTGTGACGGCACTTGCAATCTGGTGGCTTGGAGTATCGCCGGTGTGGATAATATTCGTAACCATCATCGGTGCAATCCTGTATTACATATTTAAACTGAGGAAGGCATGAGTGTGGTTGTGTTATATCTCAAACTCTTCTGGACCTTCTTCAAGATAGGCCTATTCGGATTCGGTGGCGGCTACGGAATGCTCTCACTCATACAGAATGAGGTGGTTGAGAACCATCAGTGGATAAGTAACTCTGAGTTTACCGATATCGTAGCAGTAAGCCAGATGACTCCGGGCCCGATAGGCATAAACTCCGCTACATATGTAGGTTACAAGGCAATTGAGAACGCTGATATGTCGCGAACGCAGGCCATATTCGGTTCTCTGTTGGCGTCATTCTCAGTGATGCTACCGTCATTCATCCTGATGCTCCTTATCAGCGCCTTCTTTATGCGCTACAAGGATCATAAGTCAGTGCAGACCGTGCTCAAGTGGCTGCGTCCCGTAGTGGTTGGAATGCTTGCCGCCGCAGTACTGCTGCTCCTTAATGAGGAGAATCTGGGTGCATTCAATAAGGATAACCTCCAGCTCTACGTAAGTATCGGCCTGTTTGCACTGGCATTCGTGTCTACATACTTCTGGAAAATCGGCCCAATCAAAGTGATCCTTCTGGCCGGACTTTTTGGCGGGCTGTTCTATTCATTGATTTAATATGGCAATTGAGGACGCAATATTCAGACGCACGGAACTGCTGATGGGAAATGAGGCAGTGGACCTGATAGGTCAGAAGCGTGTCATTATCTTTGGCGTTGGCGGCGTGGGCTCATGGTGTGCAGAGAGTCTGGTGCGCAGCGGTATCCGCCATTTGACCATTGTTGACAGCGACCGCGTCTGTATCACAAACATCAACCGTCAGCTTATGGCCACAACCAAGACGGTGGGGCAGGTTAAGGTCGATGTGCTCAAGGAGCGTCTGCTCAGCATCAATCCATCGGCAGAGATAACTGCCATGCAGAAAATCTTTACCCAGGATACGGCCGATGAGTTTGAGATTGGCAGCTATGATTATATCATTGATGCCATAGACTCACTCAAGGATAAGGCATTGCTCATATTGATGGCAACACGTACCAAGGCCAAGCTCATATCATCTATGGGTGCCGCACTCAAGATGGATCCCACACGTATCAAGATTACGGAATTCTGGAAAGTTCAGGGTGACCCTCTGGCTCGCGCATTGAGAAAGAAATTCAAACAGATGGACGAATATCCCAGGCGCAAGTTCAAGTGTGTCTATAGCGATGAACTGCTTTCCAATAAAGGCCATAACGGCACCTGTGGAACCGGGCAGTGCGTATGCCCCAAGGCCAAGATGGGACCTGGTGACCCTTCGCTACTTAATCACGAGTGGTGCTCATCAAAGGCTCAGATCAACGGAACCGTGGCTCATATCACTGCCATATTCGGCTTCATGCTGGCCAGCCTGGTCATTCAGGATAATGTCAGCGCGTCCTAAAGGTAGAAGGCTTTGACGAGGCGTTTTATGTATACGCCAAAGAACATCTTCTCCAGAAGGCTGCATTTCTGGAATTCATATCTCAGTATCACATCAAGACAGGCAAACCTGCCGGCCTGACTGTCAAACTCGCTGTGCTCATCCTGTCCGGTGTAAGCTTTGGCAAAAGCAGTCCAGAACTGGTTGAGCTGCTGCTCTGTCATGTGGAAAATATCCTGTACCTGTTTCATGGGTGCATACACATTGCATATCTGATAAAGATGGCCGATGTCAAACATCGGGTCCCCGTAGCCAAAGCGGTCCAGGTCTATCCAGACCGGCCGGTCACCTGAAAGGACCAGGTTTCCCATATTGAAATCACCGTGACTGCAGGTCTTGATGTCCTGTATGGTAAGGGCAAAATCCTTGAGTATCCGGCGGTTCCTGCGGCTTATGAACTGTACTTTGTCCAGAGCTCTCATCAATTGCTCCTTACGGTTTGGAAAGAAATCCGTGTTGCATTGGGTGCCGGACAATTCCTTGCCCATGCGGCACATAAGCTGTGCCATCTCCTCTATGCGTTGCGGCTCATCGTGGCATATGCGTGAAAGTGATTTCTTATCCTTTATGCGGTCCGATATGGTCGCGTACAGGTCTCCCACGCGTACCATCTCACGCATCTTAGGGGTAGGCAGTCCCAGACTCTCCACGGTTTTTGATACTTCAAACTCATGCCTGACAAACTCCAGTGTGTTTATCAGCGCTTTGTCTACCTTAAGTATTACGTCGGGTTCGGATGGATTCTCATAAGTCGTTCCGTTGCCGCCCTGTCCAACTTGAGTCCAGTCACTCAAATCAATGACTCTATACTCACTCATAAGTTTTTATAGTCCTATTTATTATGATGAAAATGTAACTGTCGGTAAAAATAGTAAAAAATATTAGTCTTGACACAGGGGGGGACAGTGACTGCGTGCTCAATCGGCAATTATTGTCTATGACTGAAAGCCTCGACGGTTGTTCAAATATCCTAATGCAGATGCCTAAGGAGACCTTAAGAATGCATTTTTTGTACCATATGGGAATTTTTTGTAAATTCTGAGAGTCTGCGGATGTATGATTTTGTCATTCTATTTTCAAAATCCCGTACCTTTGTAAGCAAATGTGAGTCGCAATGTACGGACGTCAGGGCCTGGAGGATATCCTTTTTTTAATGTTGTATGGCGGAGCCGCTTTCCTTGCTGTTGCTGCGGGGCTGTATCTTTTGCTAAGGCGCAATAATGCGGTTGCGTCCGGTGTCAACTCACCTATGGTACTCAGACGATGGACCGCCGCCTTTTTCGGTTCCATGGTATTGAGCCACATCTGGTGGTATGTGCTGGGTAACGTTTGGCTTACCGATGATGAGTTGGTGCGTTATATGCTGACAATAGCTCTTGACCGCATAACACTGGTGCCGTTGGCTTTTGCGGTTCTTCTGCGTATGCTTCAGGACCGCGAGCGTAAACTCTGGCCTTGGTTCTTTCTACATATTCCTGTCGTTTTGGCTGCAGCCTGGGGTATAGCTACGCGTAACGATAGCGCTCAGATTGTCATGAAGATTTGGCAGGTATGCGTTATGGTGGTCTTTGCCTTCTATTACATCCGCTGTTTGGTACAATACAGCCACTGGCTGAATGATAACTACGCTGATCTGCAGAACAAGGAGGTTTGGCAAAGTCTGTTGTTTGCCAGCTGCCTCTTTGCCATTTATTCTGTCTATGGGTCAAATATGGGCCAGATGCTAATGGAGTATCTTTCACAGGTGGAGTCTTTCCTGGTTATAGGATTCTTTTTGTGGAGGGTGGAGACGTTGGATACGCTCGAGGAGAGAGATGACGTAATGCCTGTTGAGACAACTCCTATCCCAACCATCAACATTCCGGAAAACATAGGTAAGCTGCTGGAACGCAAATGTGAAGGTGAAAGACTCTATCTGCAGCATGACCTTAACCTGCGTCAGCTGGCTCTTGCCATAGGTACCAACCGCACATACCTGAGTTCCTACTTTGCTCAGCAAGGTGAGACCTATAATGCCTATATCAACCGGTTGCGTATAGATTATTTCATCCGCCTGTATCATGAGAATCCAACTGCCACGGCTCAGGAACTGAGCTGGGAGAGCGGTTACAGCTGTTACAGCACGTTTGCATCGGTATTCAAGAAGATGACAGGTACAAATGTTACCTCTTGGATGAAAAAGAACAGGTGATATGGGCAAAAATTGCTATATTCGTGCAATTTTTCACCAACTAACTTAATATGAACAGAAAACTTATTGCCATGGCAGTGATAGCATCACTCGCTGTGGGGGCATCAGCTGCCAAGCCTGTCAAGGCTCCTGCCGGCGGCAAGAAAATCAGTAATGAACTTATAGGAATATTCTTTGAGGATATCAGTTCGTCGGCCGATGGCGGTCTGTGTGCAGAGCTTATCCAGAACGGATCATTTGAGTTCAGTCCCAGTGAGCGTGACGGATGGGGTCCCGGAACCGCATGGCGTTCAATCCGTCCCGGACATTCTCTGGGTTATATAGAGCCCAAGCAGCAGGATCCCATACATCCCAACAACCCCAATTACATGCGCCTTAACATTGAGCGCGTAGGTCATTACTATGACTACAACGGCTGGACAGGTGTCGGTATCCAGAATGACGGATATGACGGCATCCTGCTCAAGGGCGGTGACAAGTATGATTTCTCAGTATTCCTGCGTAACCCTGACGGCAAGGACAAAGAGGTTCGCGCCGTGCTGATGGTTCCCGGTCGCGGATTCCGTGCACAGGCTACCGTACTGGCCGATACCACCTTCACTGTTTCAGGTAAGGATTGGAAAAAGTATGAGTATACCCTGACTGCAGCACAGGATTGCCCCAACGCATCACTGCAGCTGCTCTCACTGACCACCGGTGTGCTGGATATAGATATGGTTTCACTCTATCCTCAGGATACATATAAGGGTCACGGTCTGCGTAAGGACCTGGCTCAGGCACTTGTTGACCTGAACCCCAAGTTCATGAGATTCCCCGGCGGTTGCGTGGTACACGGCGGCGGTGACGGATTCTGGGATACATATCGCTGGAAGACAACTGTCGGTCCCAAGGAGACCCGTAAGGGCATCAAGAACACCTGGGGCTACCATCAGAGCATGGAGATGGGATACTTTGAGTATTTCCAGTTCTGTGAGGATGCAGGCATGGAGCCACTGCCTATCCTGCCTTGCGGCGTAAGCTGCCAGGGTACCAACGGCGGTTGGAACATGCGTACTCAGGCTCAGGATGCCATCCCCATGGAGGATATGCAGGAGTGGGCCGATGAGGCACTTGACCTGATTGAGTGGGCTAACGGTCCTGCCGATTCCAAGTGGGGTAAGGTTCGTGCCGATGCCGGTCATCCGGAGCCTTTCAACCTCAAGTATCTGGGTCTGGGTAATGAGGAGAAAATCACTCCTGAGTTTGAGGAGCGTTTCAAGTTCATATATGACCAGGTTCGTGCCAAGTATCCTGATATCGTGATTGTAGGTACAGCCGGTCCCGGCTCACATCCCGGCAACGGTGACTTTGAGGAGGGCTGGAAGTTTGCTACTGAGATTGGTGTTGACATCCTTGATGAGCACTACTATGAGCAGCGCAATTATTTCCTCACCAGTCGTCAGTATGACTCATATCCCCGTGACCGCAACACCAAGGTTTATCTGGGTGAGTATGCAGCCAAGGACAAGAAGCTGATTGATGCTCTTGCCGAGGGCCTCTACCTGCTTCACGTGGAGCGTAATGCCGATATCGTTGTAATGACATCATACGCACCGCTGTTTGCCCGCAAGAATACCAACAACTGGAATCCGGACCTGATCTATTTTGACAACGAGCGTCCGTTCCTTACCTGCAGCTACTACGTTCAGCAGATGTTCGGTCAGTCAAGCGGTGACTATTTCTATGGTGACTGCGTTAAGTTTGACCGTGAGGATGACAACCTGCTTGGCCAGTCAGTAGTTCTTGACACACAGGCCCGCAAGCTCTATCTCAAGGTCTGCAACGCCGGTGAGAATGCTGCCAAGGCAACGATTGACCTGTCACGTTTTGGCGGATTCAAGAGTGTGACCAAGACCGTAATCAAGGGTGATCCCAATGATGAGAACAACTATGACCAGCAGCCTATAGCTCCTGTCAAGGAGACCGTAAAGCTTAAGAGCAAGGCTACACTTGATGTGGATCCTTACTCAATTACACTTTACTCAATCAGCCTCTGATTATTTAAGGCCGATAAAAATTGAAGGAGCCTGGCTTCACAGCCTGGCTCCTTCTTTACTTAATAACCCTAAACTTATGAAAATCTAATATGTGTCTTATTACTTTGCTACTCGGTTGTTGATGTAGTCCATAGGAATGCTGTTGATAGCAACCTCATTCTGGGCTGTAACCAGGATCTCGCTGAACATGTCGGTGTAAATCTCCTTGATGTCGTCAATCTTGGCGGTCTTCTTGTCATCATTGTCCTCAGTGCGGCATACATTCTCAATCTCGGTAAGCATCTTCTGATACATGGGGATGAACTGAAGTGCGTCAGCCTGGCTGAGTTCTGCAACTACGTCTGCAACAG
>JBGUVW010000046.1:0-35503 GCA_045220475.1 Bacteroidaceae bacterium | reverse complement strand
CTATAGCAGGAATAAGAATAACCAGAGTCAACTTCTATCAGGAATAAGACAATCCGAGTCAACCTTTTTTAGGGAAACGCAAAATGCAACAGTTTTGCAACGCCTGATTGTTGTTTTAATAATATATCTGTACTTACATTTGTGCCAGAAACAACAAAACAACAAAGAATATGAAAAAGCATTTAGTCTTATTATCAGCTCTGCTGCTTCAAGTAGTATCAGTTTCCGTATTTGCACAGGATAAGACTCAGGGTGAATACGTTGACCTGGGCCTGAGCGTCAAATGGGCCACTTGTAATGTAGGCGCTACCACTCCATTGGAAGTAGGTTACTACTACAGTTGGAACTCTACTAACGCATTGTGGAATGTATTTAAAGATAAAGCTTTCCAAAAAGCAGAGGGTGATATAACCAAGTTACAGCAGGGTGAAGATTGGCGTACCCCTTCAAATGATGAAATGATAGAACTGCTCAGTTACTGTACTCTGACCTGGGTTGAGAATGCTGATTCATGCGGTTTCAAGGTAACAAGCAATATTGAAGGTTTTACTGACCGTTCCATCTTTTTCCCGGTTTTAAAAGAAAGAACTCCTATCCATGAAATAGTTAGTACCGGCAACGGTGGACATCAATTAAATGTAGTGGATTCGACCAATAATTATGTGGGGAAATATATGACAAACTTCATAAGTGGTTCAATTAGGCCTGGATACCTTAGACTCTATGAAGGCGATTTTGCGATGTCAAAAAATGGAGAGCCGTTTTGGGACAAATATTTTATCCGTCCGGTCAAGCAGCTGGATCCTCTGACAAGCCAAAACAGGGTTCTGCCCCAAGTTGAGTTAAGAGAAACCAGTTTTAATACAAAGAATCCGATAATTGTTGATATATCAGATTTTGAAGGACTTGGAATAACGCTCATTGATGAAGGACTTCAATGGTAAAAACAAGTCAGGAAGAAGAAATAATAGTATCGCGGGCTGTTATCTGCGTACCATCAACCTGAAAAAGGGGACTGTCCCCTTTTCCACATTTTTTGTCTTTTGTTCTTTAACTGGAGACGTATTTTTAAAGAATATCAGTTTAGATAACAGATTAATTAATTGCATTATGAGAAATAAAGTCCTATTGATTGCATTAGTATCAATGATGATTTCGCTCTGTATCCCAACTTATGCCCAACAGCCTCAGAGTGATATGAAGGCCGGCGATGTGTTTACCGGGACTGTTACTGGACGTTTTGGCCCGTTGGCCGGTGTCAATATAAGGGAATATGGTGATGATGGATATATTATCAATATTGAAGTGGCTGATTCTTTAGGGCGCTTTTCAATGCAGATAAACAATCCGGAGCACAGGTTTACGGTGTTTACTTTTCTTTATGAGGAGTTGGACATAATACCTATTAAGTCTCACATGGAGATTAAACTGGAGCCGGCACGCCCCAAATCCGGCAAGATGGTTCCCGCTGATGGTGCAGGAGGGAATTTCATTAAAGCGGACAATAATTATGTGTTACGTCAGCCCGTTATCCCTAAAGAGTTTATTTGCGGATATGCGGTACAACCCATCTATTTCTCAGAACAGAGGAGTTGGTATGGTGTGTTCCTTCATAAAGATGAAGATGGCTACATGGTAGTGCTTCATTACTGCGGCGGAGGTTGTGCCGATACCATACGCATTGATGATAAACTGGCAGAAAGGCTGTCCGGATCAGTTGAACTGGCTATAGAAAGGGCTCCAAGCGAGCAGTTTCAGGAGGATAATGATGTCGTAGTTGTTCATCTACACGAGGGAAGTAATGTATATGCAGTTATGCCTGGCAAAACGGCCGTAATTTGGCGTGAAGAGATACCTGACAGAGTCTGGAACCGGCTGTATCATCAGTTTGGCAAGGATCTGGGGTATAAGCAGGTTGAAGGCAAGTGGATAGGTAGTATGGAATTACCAGACGGAAGGCGTTATACATATCCAAGCTCGTATGATGACGGCCGCGCTGTGGTATCATATGTAAACAAATTGAGATACCGTTATGATGTGGAAACCGATCAGGCTGTTGTGGAACGTAGCGGCAGTCTGCCGTCTGGTGATCTGACAATTGAGTCCAGCATCACAGTGGAGCGCAAGACGTGGCCGGTTACTGCAATTGCGGATGGCGCGTTGGATAACTGTACCGGCGTTATATCGGTCTCAATTCCAAGTAGTATAACAACGATAGGAGAGTTGGCATTCAGATACTGTGAGTTGGACTCAGTCAAACTGGGTTCAGTAAATCCGATTGCCTGCCCGGTTAATGCGTTCGATGAATCAGTCTATGAGAACGCCGTGCTGATTGTTCCCAAGGGTTGGAAACAGAAAAAGGCTGCAAAGATGGGGCCTGCCTGGGGCAAATTCAAGAATATCAGATACTATTAGAAAAATGTGGAAAAGGGGACTGTCCCCTTTTCCACATTTTTATTTGTCGGTTTTGAGAGCCTGGGCGACGGCGGCATCTACGTCAGTCATCTTGTCGCCGGGTTCAAAGCGCTTCAGGACTTTGCCGTCGGTTGAGATAAGGAATTTGGTAAAGTTCCAGCGGATGTTGTTCTTGTTCTCGGCATTGGCCTTGAGCCATGTGTAGAGCGGAATCTCATTGTCTCCGTTTACCTCAATCTTGTCAAACTGGGTGAACTTTACGTTGTAGTTGGCAGAGCAGAACTCCTTGATCTCGGCAATGGTGCCGGGCGCCTGCTGGCCGAACTGGTTGCAGGGGAAGTCCAGGATCTCAAATCCCTGCTCATTATACTTCTCATAAATCTCCTCCAGGTCCTTGTACTGCGGGGTGAATCCGCAACGGGTGGCGGTATTTACAACAAGCAGCAGTTTGCCTTTGTATTGCTCCAGGCTTACCTCTTCACCCTTATCGTTCTTAACCTTGAAAGAATAGATGTTGTCCTGTGCCGATACAGTCGCTACGGCCATAATCAGCATCATAGTTGCGATTAACTTTCTCATAAACACTCTGTTTTGCCGCTAAGATAATTAAAATGTGGAAAAGGGGACTGTCCCCTTTTCCACATTTTATTTGAATGATTCAAGCTGCTTTTTCATTGAACGCTCAGCAAGCCTTATGGCCAGCATGGCAACGGGTAGGGTGATGATCAGCGCAACAATCAGCATGGGGATGTTCTCAATGACGGGAATCATGAGCTGGTCATAACCTGCGGGCATCTCCTCAACGGCTGCTGCAAGTGAGCCCTGTGTATCGGTCCACCAGTGGGCGGTGTAGGCAAAGAAAGAGTAGGCGAATGGGAGGAAACTCTTGCGGATACCTTTGATTGTGTCATATCCTTGGCGGCATCTGATAGTCTCAGAGAGCGCTGTAAGGATGATGAAGCCTACAATGAGAGCCCAATCGGCCTCTCCTGCAATAAGTAAGAGGAGCATCAGGATTCCGTTCAGCGCGGTTGCAACGCCGAAACTGCGGGTAAATGTTGATGTGTAGAGATAGATGAATGCAAACAGTAGCGGGAGCAATGCTCCTACATATGCATAGCACATGGGGTGAATCAATCCGGTTACTGAACCGAGTAAAAACGCTACGAGATAGGCAAATGCCATAAGCAAAACTTTGAAAGCTGGTTTCATACTTTTATCAATTAATGGTTTAACTGATGCAAAAGTATGCCAGCTCCAAAGTCTGCACAATCACTAAAAGTGATGATTTAGCGGTCCAGATAGGCCATGATGATGTCTACAGCCTTGTCCTCTGTGAGATAATCCATGTTGAGGACTATATGGTAGTTGCGCGCATCGTAACGGCTCTGGCCGGTATAGCGCAGAACGTAGTTGTCACGGGCATTGTCAACCGTTTCAATTACCTCCTGGGCTTTTTCACGTGAAAGACCCTGTTTGCTCATGATACGTGCAATACGGTTCTCACGTGAGGCGGTGATCAATACGTCCACCTTGTTGGGGCGGTCCTTGAGTACAAAGAAACCTGAGCGTCCTGCAATTACGCATGATCCCTCATCGGCTATACCGTTAAGGATCTCTTTCTCGGCCTCAAAGACGTCATTGACATTAAGTGATGTATTATACTCCGATATATAATCACTGTCACCGTTAACCAGCAGGCCGCTCATGGGTACGGGAGCTACCATCTGGATGAAATCATCCAGCCAGCGTTTTTTCTTTCCCTTGAGTTCCTCGATGCTTTGGGGTGAAAGGTCCAGCTTGGCCTGGAGACTGTCAATCAGCTCCTTGTCACTGAAACGCACACCCAGTTTCTCTGCCAGTTTACGGCCTATAGTACGTCCACCGGAGCCTACCTCACGGCTGATGGTTATTACAAAAGGTTCTTTCATTGCAATTATTGTTTTTGTATCTATTTGCTTGTTTTCCTATAATGTTTTCTTCATGCTCCAGCTGCCCACTTTCTTGCCGTCATGGACTATCTCGCACTCATGGAATACCTCGTATCCGTGTTTCTGGAAGAATCTGGTGCTCTCCTCCGTATTGGCAAAAAGTACCAGTTGCCTGCCACCGCGCGAACGGATATAATCTCCCACTAAAGATATGAGCTGGCCCCCGATACCCTTACCCTGATAGGGCGGATCTACTGCCACCGATGTGCAATACCATATGCCAGGACCGGATTGCTGATAATCAAGACACGGCTTTGATGCTGCCTCATCCATGGCCAGATACTCTTTCAGGCGTTTTTTGTCGGCAACGCGATATACGTTGAGCCAACCGTGGAGTATGAACTGAAGAGTAGACGGTTTCCTGTAATCCGGGTTGTCAAACATAGCTACACCAACTATCTTACCGTCAACTTTGGCGATAAACAGGTGGGATTTCTTGAAAAAGGCACGTCCCATATGATATATCATGGAGCTGAGCACGCGCTTACTCTCCTCCTTGTCAGGGAAGAAGTTGGTCACGTACTCGTAGTTTTCATACGCACGGACACACACATCGGCCGCTTCCCTTATTTCCTGGCGCTCAACACCTGCGAATGAAACTTTCATCGTAGCCCTTTTAAAGAATTTTTGCATAGTTACAAAAAAAAATTAATGACACAAAGGGAAAAGGCCCAAATGTGTCATTAATTATATAAAAGTGTGCGTTTTACTTATATCCTATTGGACGGAACTGCTTCTGTTCCTCATCATAGACATAACCTTGCTCCTTGAGATAACTCTTTATCTCGTCAGGTTCCTTGTCAAAGTTACAGCACAGAGACTCCAGTGAGTCAAACTCCTCATCTCTAAGCAGCATATTCACTGCCGATACCAACATTCCGGGATCTTTAGGTAAGTATTCCATAACACTTTATTTCTAGGAGCAAAGGTACAAAAAAGCTCAAAGGGGCACAAAGGGGACGGTTCTATCTGTGCCCTTCCTCCAAGAGAACTTTTGGGGTATTCTCACAAGGGCACAGATAGAACCGTCCCCTTTGTGTCCCTAGTCAAATCCTCACTTTTAGTGATTGTGTGGCCGTGCTGGCAGGAGTACTTTTGCGGCACGAATTAAAACTGAAAACTATATGGAAAAGAAAAACAGAATCATTCTCTTTTGGGTACTGACAATTGCCGGTTTCCTGACACATTCATTGACCGATGCACTGCCTGCTTTCTGGGGTGACAGCATTGTTGCTGCCGAGGGTCCTGCTCCTGTGGGCATGATATCATTCATGGTATGCATGACCTACTTTATCCCTGTCGTAGGTATACTGCTGATGGTTTACGGCGGTAAAACAGCAAAGGTCATCAATGCCGTTCTGGCTTGCATCATGGCCCTCTTTACCCTGCTGCACATGAGTGAACTGGCCGAGGAGTTCAATGCCGCACAGCTGTTTATCATGCCTATGATGTTTGTATTGGCTCTGCTGATGGCCATTGACTCAATCAAAATCTGCAAGGAATCAAAATAACCACATATTCCTTAATAATACTTTGCTATAGTAGTCAGTACATTGGCAGGCTGTTTGGAGATATCAGCCTGCCAATGTATATTTGTGCATTATGAATGAGATTTGGAATCTGATAAACGAGATGTCGCCGTACCTGCTGCTGGGATTCGGCTTTGCGGGTATCCTGCATGCATTTGTGCCGGCACGGATATACCGCCGGTATCTTGGCGGGGCCGATTTCCGGTCAGTGCTTTGGGCCGCTTTGATAGGTGTGCCATTACCGTTATGCTCGTGTGGAGTGATACCCACGGCAATGTCACTGCGTAAGGAGGGCGCATCACGCGGTGCCACCACATCATTCCTTATATCAACACCCCAAACCGGCCTGGATTCCATTCTTGCAACAGCCGCAATATTAGGCATTCCGTTTGCGATAATGCGGCCTGTGGCAGCTCTGCTAACCGGATTGTTGGGTGGTTTGTTGGTGAATTACCTGACCAGACGTGAGCCTGATGAGAGTGCCTGCTCCGCTCAGTGTGCATCGGAACAGACCGCGCAAAAAGGGTTTGGTACCAGAATAGTTGAGGCTCTGCGTTACGGCTTTGTGGATATGATTCAGGATATAGGCCGATGGCTTATAATAGGTATTGTGATAGCAAGCCTGATTACCGTATTTGTACCCGATGATTTCTTCCTGAAATATGCCGGTACGCCTCTGGCAAGTATGGCTGTTGTTCTGGCCATATCCATACCGATGTATGTTTGCGCAACCGGATCAATACCCGTTGCTGCAGCGCTGATGCTCAAGGGCATAACACCCGGTGCGGCGCTTGTCCTGCTTATGGCCGGTCCTGCATCGAATATGGCGTCCATGCTGGTCATACGCAAGGTCATGGGCCGCAAAACCATGTGGATATATCTGCTTTCCATAACATTGGGTGCAATAGGGTTCGGACTGATTATAGACTATCTGCTACCTGTGGAGTGGTTTACGCAAAGTATTGTTCAGAGTCATTCATGTTGTCATGAACAGCCGGCACTGTTCAAGGTAATCTGCAGTGTCGTATTGGGATTGCTGTTGATATACGCTCTCATAAAACGATTTACAATTAAAAAGGATACAACTATGGATAAGAGAGAATTCAAAGTGGAGGGCATGATGTGCAACCACTGCCGCGCAAACGTAGAGAACGCCATCAAGAGCGTTGAGGGTGTAACCGATGTAACTGTTGACCTTGCATCAGGCACGGCCTCCGTTCAAGGCACCGCATCGGATGAAGATATAATTAGTGTTATATCTGAGCGAGGCTATACTGCCAAACGGCAATAAGGCGTATCTTTGCAGCATGAATTGGAGTGGAATTATTGTGGGCGCTGCGGTGTTTCTGTGCATCGGTATGTGCCATCCTGCCGTCATTAAGATGGAGTATTATTGGGGCAAGAAAAGCTGGTGGGTATGGCTTGTAGTAGGTCTTATTTGCTGCGGTTTGTCCCTGTTGGTAAAGAATCAGACTATATCTACCATTATAGGAGGTTTTGCGTTCTCATGCCTTTGGGGAATAGGAGAGATGTTCCAGCAGGAGAAGCGTGTGCTTAGAGGTTGGTTCCCGGAGAATCCTGCCCGTCACGAATATTACGAATCCAAAAGAAAAAAGGCTAATTAAAACTACAGATAAATGAATGAGGTGACTGCATCACGCAGCCACCTCATTCTTTTTATCAGTTATGCAGATCAGAAAATATACAGGTATGAAAGGTCGGTATTGCACTGCAGTACCTGTTCTGCAGTATCAGTGGCAGGATCATATGAGAATACGCCCGATGCATCCACACCGTAAGCAGTAACGTAGAACTTGCCGTTATACTCACAGATTGAGCCGCTGTGGGGATCGGTGTTGGGAATACCCTGGATTCTCTTTACGGTCTTGTTGTTGAGGTCTATGACAGCAGCGATGGAATTGTGTGATGTGTACGGGTTGCCTTCATTAAGTTCTGTGCATGCCACGAATGCGATGACCTTGCCGCCACCCATATAGAATGAGTTGTAGATTGACGCGGGTTTCCAACCGTCCGTGCCCTCTATAACTGTTCCGCTCAGATCCCATGAGCGGTTTGTGTCAAACTCGGTGCTTCCGTTAGGGATGCATACAAATCCGTTCTTCAGGTAAGTATCGTCATAACCAAAATTGCCGCAGCATGCAATGTAGATGTCATTTGACTCAGTCATGAACATCATGCCTGGCAGGAAAGGACGGGTGGGGAAGCTGAGTCCGGACTGTGTCTCGGATATCATCTTCTCAACTCTGTCAGTATTTACATCTATAACAACTACGTCAACCTGACGGTAATCCTCAAAGGGCATCCATGTGGGACCTACCTGATCCAGGGCTACAAACAGCTTGCCGTCACGGATTATGCCGCGGGCGGGGTCTGCACTCTGGTCTGTGTGGGCATACTGGCCCAGGTTGATCTCACCCTTGAGCTCAAGTGTCATGGGGTTGACAATCAGGATGTTGCCCAGACCATACTGAGGAATATATGCCTTGCTGTCATCGGCCTTGATGAGGGTATAGGGGGCTGATCCCGGAGTGATCTGCATGGATGCGGCCCTGCTGAAACCGTTCTCGGAGCGTACGTAACGGACAAGTTCAAGATTGCTCCTGATCATCTCGCTGGGGAATACATATACATCATTGCCATAAGTTGATATGGTTGATGAAAAGCCTACCTGGAGGGCATTGTCAAACTTGATCTCATCGCCAAAATTCTCAATCTGAAGCAGGTATGATGCACCGCTGGCACCGTCATCGTTCTTGATTGTTGGCTCGATAAGGATGTGACCCTTACCACCGGGGAGAGATTCATTGTCATCATTGTTTTCCTTGTCACATGCTGTGAACAAAAGAGCCATACCGCACATGGCGGCTGCGCTGTAAAAAAGTGTCTTTCTCATTATTGAAAATAGTTAATTGATTGTTATCTAAGAATGTATCGTAACTTGATGCCCAGAGTACGTCCCGGTAGCGGGCAGTTGTACTCTGATATAACCTTGGCATTTGCCACGTTCTTTATCTTGCCCGATACATAGAGCCTCTGGTCAAAGAAACTGTGCTCAAATCCCAAATCAAAGGTGAAACTGCGCGGAATACGTCTTTTCTCATTTTTGGTAAGCTCAAAGTCATAGAAGTACTCCTCGACGAATGATGCATCGGCAAACAGGCGGGTGTTCTGGCCTCTGCCTCCAAACAGGTTCTCCTTATGGAATTCAAGTCCGACGTTGGACATGAAGTAGGGAATGTTGGGCATACGCTTGCCCTTGGTGGGGTTGGGCAGGTCCTTACCGGCCTCATGCTCGCGGGTGTCGCGCAGGTCCTGGTAGGTGACGTTTGCATAACCGTACAGGCACGGCAGCATATCGGCCTTGACCTCGGCCTCAACGCCTATGGTGCGCATCTCACCAAAATTCTGGTACTGTGCGCCCAGGATACCCTTCACAAAACGGATCATGTCATCAACATGCATGTAATAGCCGTTAAGTTCAATCTGCAGGTTGGTGGGGTGGATGCCTGTCAGGTCATAGAGCAGTCCGGCATTGAAACTCAGGTTGCGCTCGGGCATAAGCTGCTCGGATGGAGCTATGGTGGAGCCATCACCCAGCAGTTCGTTCTCGGCCGGTATGCGTACGTCATAACCTCCTGATATCTTGGCCATAAGTCCAGGTGTGATACGGTAACGCATGGCCTCGCTGAATCCGGCACTGGTCTTGCGCAGGCTTATGTCCTCAACAGGCACGGTAACATAGAGGTTCTCATACTGGGTGTCCATTCCGTACCAGTAATAACGGCCTGTGAGTGAGCTTAAGAAACGCTGGTCAAGTGAACGGTAATCATAGGTCAGACCAACCACCCAGCTGCGCATATGTGAGTCAAAATCAACCTGTTTGCCCAGACTCTTTATCTTGATCTCGTCATTGGGATGGCCGTCGGCAGTCTGCAGCAGTGAGTTGAATATCACTGAGTGGCGCTTGTTTATCAGGTACTCGATGTAGAGCTTGTTCAGCAGTGTGAACTTGGTGTTGTCAGAGTTGGTTGCAAATCGGTTACCTATGAGCTCTCCTCCATATACAGAGGGTGTGGCGTGAGGCTGCCCGTTCCAGTCATAATAGGTCTTGGCGGTGTCAATCATGTTGTATCTGGTATACGCAATGGCGGTTGACATGTCAAAGTCAAGACCCTCTACAAAGAAGTCATCCTTGACCAGTTTCAGATTGAGCAGGTAAGCCTGAGATTTGCTGTGGGCCTGCCTGATATCGGTCTCAATGCCCTGTATCTCATGGAAGGTGTTCACATATACAGGTTCCAGTTCCACCTCATCAAACCACCATTTATGGGCCTTGATGCTTCCGCCCATCATTATCTTTTGGTATGCGTCATGGTCACGCTCTATATTGAGTCCCTTTATGTATGGCGACTCCATAGTGTAATTGTTCTGGGCGTAAGTGTAACCACCGCCTATTCCGTATACCAGGCCCAGTTTACGGTCATTCTTTTTGAGTACGGTCTGGAAACGGTTGGTGTTGTATGACTCGCGCTGGTAGCTGGCGTCAAGATAACGCTCCGGATACTCCTTGATGACGATGTTGACCGCGCCGCCCATGGCCGATCCGCCGAACTTGGCCGGAACCACACCCTTGTATATCTCTATGCGGTCTATCATATCAACCGGGATATCGTTCAGGTCAACAAAATCAGACTGGTCTGCCATAGGAGTCTCATCAATGAAGAAACCTATGCGCTTGCCCTCAAGACCGCGGACAGACAGACGTGATGTGCTGCCCAGACCGCCTGTAGCCCTGATTGTCACGCCAACGGTCTTGGCAAGTATGCCCTGAACGTCACTTACCGTGCCCTGCAGCTGCTGCATGCTGATTACGGTGATAGGCATTGCCTGCTCACGCAGTATCCTTGCCTGGCTTTTCTCAGATATTATTACTTCCGATAAGGAGAGGTTCTCTGGCTTGAGTCCTATATCGTTTGATTTGGCTCCCTTGTCAGTGCTTACTCTCTTTTCAGTAGGATCGTAACCCAGAAACTGCACCTTAAGGGTATAAGTTCCTTCGGGAACTCCGGTAATGCGGTATACGCCATCCATATCGGTTATTACTCCTTTCTCAAGTTCCTCAATATAGACGGTTGCGGCAGGGAGAGGTGAGTTGTTGTTGATGTCATAGACGGTTCCTACTATGTTTATGTCGTTGTTATCGGCCCAAACACTATTGAAAAAACAAATTGCCATCAGGCAGGCGGCCATCTTGCGGCGCAGGTTTTTCATCTTTCTTTTCATTGATATTTCTGTTCCTGGTTCATTTCAATTTCCGGCCGCAAAGGTAGAGGCGCATAAATGGCCCTACAATACCATAAAATGGTGATAATGATCATTTGCAACCTGATTGCAAATGAAATGTCATACCTTTGTGCAGTTAAAAATTGAAGGTGTTATGAATCCCGTTGTTACAGCATTGATGATTCCGTTCCTGGGTACGGCTCTGGGATCGGCGTTTGTGTTCTTCATGAAAAAGGATATGCCGGACCTGTTGCAGAAGATCCTTCTGGGATTTGCATCGGGCGTGATGGTGGCCGCGTCAGTATGGTCGCTCCTTATTCCGGCTATGGAGATGGGAACAGGGACAAAAGCCGTGATTTCACCCACTGTGGGATTGCTTGCAGGCTTTGCGTTCCTTCTGCTGATAGACTATATAACACCGCATATTCACCCGGTGGGTGGTCCTGAGGGCCCTGAGAGCCGGTTGTCACGCACCACCAAGCTGGCACTTGCGGTCACCATTCATAACTTCCCGGAGGGTATGGCTGTGGGTGTAGCCATTGCCGGAGCCCTTACGGCCGATTTCAATATGGCAGGTGCACTGGCCCTGTCACTGGGTATAGCAATCCAGAATGTCCCTGAGGGCGCCATCATATCCATGCCGCTGCGTGCCGAGGGTAACAGCCGTTGGAAGGCATTCGGAATAGGCGCGTTGAGCGGCATCGTAGAGCCCATAGGCGGTGCGCTGGTGCTGTTGCTGGCATCGGCCGTGATAGGTATCATGCCGTTCATGTTGGCATTCGCCGCCGGAGCTATGCTCTATGTGGTCATAGAGGAGCTTGTACCTGAGACCTCCAAGGGAGATCACTCAAACCTGGGAACCGTAGGCTTTGCCTTGGGTTTTGCGCTGATGATGGTTCTTGACGTGGTATTGTCCTGATCTGTCAGGACACGGCCATCAGGTTATAAATCACCAGATTGAGACACGTTCATTACGGGGAATGAACAGTTTGTCCCCCTCTGTTACGCCAAATGCCTCATACCAGGAGTTGACATGGGGTAGGATACCGTTTATGCGCCAACGGCCTATCGGATGGGGATCTGTATTTGTTTGGCTACGTATGGCTTCATCCGTTATATTCTCACAGAACATATAGGCGTGTGCCAGGAAGAAACGCTGATCGGGCGTAATGCCGTCTATAGTAGGCAGATTCTGTCCTTTTGTGGCGTTCTTGTATGCAGTCCATGCTATCTCCAGACCGCCCAGATCGGCCAGGTTCTCACCAAGGGTCAACCAGCCGTTTGCATAAAAACCCGGTAACAGTTCAATGGCCGAAAAGAAATCGGCCAGTTTCCCGGCACGTATCGCAAACTGCTCTGCATCCTGCTCAGTCCACCAGTCTCTCATATTGCCGTCCTTGTCATATAGTCTGCCCTGATCATCGAATCCGTGTGTAAATTCATGACCTATGATAGAGCCTATGGCTCCATAGTTGTAAGCATCATCGGCTTCCATATCAAAGACGGGTTTTTGAAGTATTCCGGCGGGAAATAAAAGTGTGTTCATGGAGGGGTCGTAATCAGCATTGATGGTATGGGCATACATTTCATCATACCAATCACTGCGGTTTACGGGTTTGCCTGCTTTTTATTGATATTGGTGCTGATATTGAACCTTTGGCATTCCAGTACGTTCTCAACGTATGACTTGGCAGGGTCTATCATAAGGCTGCTCATGTCAGTCTGTTCATCGGGATAACCTACACTGAATACCATTGTATTCAGCTTTTCCAGTGCGTTGTTCTTTGTGGCGTCACTCATCCAGTCCAGGGCCTCTATATGGCTTGCCATAGCTGCAGAAAGGTTCCTTATGAGCTGGAGCACCCGTTCCTTGTATTCGGCCGGGAAATACCTTTTGGCATAAACTATTCCTAGGCCCTCACCAATGTTCTTGTCCAGATCCTCCATGACAGTCTGGTCAATGTCATTCTGACTCCTGACTCCATTCATGAAACGCTCCATGAAATCAAAATTCTGAGCTACAATCCTGCTGTCCAGATATTTTGCGGTCTTTGAAACAAGGAACCATTCCATGTAATCCCTGTATTCATCAAGTGTAAGTGCGTTCAGAAGAGAGTCCAGACCGGCAAAATATTCAGGTTGGCCTACAACCAGTTCCTGGAAATAGCGTGAACTCAGGCCATATCCGTTTATTCTTTCCTCAAGACGTATGTTGGGATAGTCGTTCTCAAAGTCGGATAGGGATACCTTGTTGTAGTTGTTTAATGGTTCACGCAATTCAGTATTGGAACGGCTGAATCCTGCCAGTTCTGTCTTTACGTGCATTATGTCGTTCATCTTTACGGCGGCCTCATCGTGGCTGAATCCCAGCAGTTGCAGCATCTTTACAATATGCTCCATGTAAGCATTACGGGTCCTGGTATTCTCGTCATCTTTACCTATGTAATAATCCCTGCTTTTAAGAACCATATCCAACTGGCTTATTTTCAGGATATTATTAGTGGCATCCATGTGGTCTGCACTGTATGTCGTTTTCATGAACATGGATTCAAGACTTGATGCCAGACTTATCTCTATGTTGAACAGGTCATCCTTGGTCTGAGCCTGCTCCATCTCTCGTATATACACCATTATAGGCTTGGCTCCGTCCATGTTGCGGCGTGCGGTATCAATACCAAGAGAGTAGAGGTCACCCAGTTTCTTCTCTATGGAACCAACCGGATAACTGCCGTTCTTAAGGTCTTCAAACATCTCAATTATCCGTAATGAATTCTCCTCGAACAGTGCTTCTATTTTCCCGTAACATTTGAATGTTTCAGGAAGGGTATTCCTTTTTTTCCAACCGCCGTTGGCGTACCTGTCAAAATCATCTCCGGGTTTTACTGTGGTGTCAAGGTCATCGTTGCAGATAGCGGTATAAGGCGTATTAAGGTCATCTTTATCAATTGTATCCTGACATGATGAAAAGAATAGGGGACTCAATGACAGGGCATAAAGAACAGTTTTGACATTCATAGGACTATTGAATTTGAAAGTTTATAATCGGTCTGCAAATGTAATGACAAAATGCTATTCTTTTATATATAAAGGTGGCAAATTGTAAGCACTGAAAAATTTTTGGTGATAAAGTGATATTTTTTTGCCAAAATGTTTTGGCGTATAAAAAAGAGTGCGTAAATTCGCGGCATAATTAGCAAAAGCAAGAGAAATGGCTAAAGGTTTGGTCTTTGTAACCAATAATAATCAGAATAATAATCAGAACCAGAATAATAATCAGGTTTTGATGATTACTTCTTTTGGCCAGCGGGAAAGCTAATCATTAAGGAATATAAAGAACAAAACATAAAAGACTGGTCAATTTGATCAGTCTTTTTTTGTTCCCAACCCCAAGACGAATAAAAAACAAAAACAATAAATACTATGTGTGGAATAGTTGCAGCATTCAAGATCAAGAAACAGTCTGAGCAGCTCAGACAGCAGGTATTGGAGATGAGTAGAAGAATCCGTCACCGCGGTCCGGACTGGAACGGTATCTGGTGCGGCGGATCGGCCATTCTGGCTCATGAGCGTCTTAGCATTGTGGACCCTCAGTCCGGCGGTCAGCCGCTGTTCAGTGAGGACAACCTCCAGGTACTGGCCGTTAACGGTGAGATCTACAACCATCAGGCAATACGTCGTGAATATGAGGGCCGATACACATTCCGCACAGGTAGTGACTGCGAGGTCATCCTGGCTCTTTACCGTGATGCCGTCAGGGCCGGTGGCAGTCAGGAGGATTTTATCCGCATGCTTGAGAAGCTGAACGGCATTTTTGCTTTTGCTCTCTATGATGCAGAGCGTGACGAATACCTGATAGCACGTGATCCCATAGGCGTCATTCCTCTCTATATAGGTCATGATGCACAGGGCCGCGTATTTGTGGCCAGTGAGCTTAAGGCCCTTGAGGGTATCTGCACTGAGTATGAGCCGTTCCTGCCGGGTCATTTCCTGAGCAGCCGCACCGGAATGGTGGAGCGCTGGTGGACCCGTGACTGGTTCAAATATGATGCCGTGAAAGATAACGAGGCCAGTGTCCAGGAGCTTCATGACGCACTTGAGGCAGCCGTAAAGCGTCAGCTTATGAGTGACGTACCTTACGGAGTGCTGCTTTCAGGCGGTCTTGACAGCTCAGTCATATCGGCCATTGCCAAGAAAAACGCTGCCCGCCGCGTTGAGACCGATGACCAGCAGGAGGCATGGTGGCCCCGTCTGCACTCGTTTGCAGTAGGTCTTAAGGGTGCTCCTGACCTGGCCAAGGCCCGTGAGGTAGCCGAGCACATAGGTACCGTACACCATGAAATCAACTATACGATCCAGGAGGGTCTGGATGCCATACGTGACGTGATCTATTTCATAGAGACCTATGATGTGACCACAGTACGTGCCAGCACGCCCATGTACCTGCTTGCCCGTGTAATTCGCAGCATGGGTATAAAGATGGTGCTGAGCGGCGAGGGAGCCGATGAGGTATTTGGAGGCTATCTCTATTTCCACAAGGCTCCCGATGCCAAGGCATTCCATGACGAGACCGTAAGAAAGCTCTCCAAGCTGCACCTTTATGACTGCCTGCGTGCCAACAAGTCACTGGCAGCCTGGGGTGTTGAGGGTCGTGTTCCGTTCCTTGACAAGGAGTTCCTGGATGTAGCGATGCGTCTGAACCCTGCAGCCAAGATGTGCCCCGGAAAGGAAATTGAGAAACGCATAGTACGTGAGGCTTTTGCCGATATGCTGCCCGAGAGCGTTGCATGGCGTCAGAAAGAGCAGTTCAGTGACGGAGTAGGATACAGCTGGATTGATACCCTGAAGGAGATTACAGCTGCTGCCGTAACCGATGAGCAGATGGCTCATGCTGCTGAGCGATTCCCCATCAACACTCCTATGAACAAGGAGGAGTATTACTACCGCAGCATATTTGAGGAGCATTTCCCCAGTGAGTCTGCTGCCAAGTGCGTACCCAGTGTTCCAAGCGTAGCTTGCTCTACTGCCGAGGCTCTGGCATGGGACAAAAGTTTCAGCAAACTGAACGATCCCAGCGGTCGTGCAGTCAAGGGTGTTCATGAAAACGCTTACAAATAAGCACTTTGAATGTCGGTTTGCTGCATTAAACATTTTTTTAATGTCATTTTGAAGAAATTTATGGAGGATCGTTTTCAAATTGCAACAATAATTGCTACTTTTGCATCGTTTTTGAAACATAAAGACAAGCAAAAGCATGAAAGTGTTGATAGAATATGGTTTCAGATATGCTCTGGAGGTTGGTTTCAATCCCAAGCGTAATGCCGGGAATAATAATTTCGGCAATTGGAACCGTTTTGTCTGTAATACGGCTTTTCTCTCTCCAGCCGGGGAGTAAGCCCAAAGATAAAACTCAAACTTTCAATACAAACATAAAGGCTGGCCCGCTTGGACTGGCCTTTCGTCTTTAATAATTAAGAACAAAAACACTAAAACAACAATATTATGAGTGAACTTAGATTTGATGTGATACAGGATGCTTTCAAGAAGAAGGCAGCTGTAGTGGAGACACCCGCAGTGAAGACATCGGAATACTTCGGCGAGTTGGTGTTCAACCGTGACAAGATGCGCAAGTATCTTGATGACAAGACCTTCAAAGCTATTGTGAACTGCATTGACAATGGTGAGCCTCTGGATCGCAAGACTGCCGACGGTGTTGCTGCCGGTATGAAGACCTGGGCTATGGAGCACGGCGTAACACACGTTACCCACTGGTTCCAGCCGCTCACTGACGGTACTGCCGAGAAGCACGACTCTTTCATGGAGTACGATGGCAAGGGCGGTATGATTGAGACTTTTGACGGCAAAGCCCTGGCACAGCAGGAGCCTGATGCATCATCATTCCCCAGCGGTGGTATCCGTGCCACTTTCGAGGCCCGTGGTTATACTGCATGGGATCCCACATCACCTGTATTCATCCAGGATGACACCCTTTGCATACCTACAGTATTCATTTCATATACCGGTGAGGCTCTTGACTACAAGACACCTCTTAAGAAGGCCCTGAAGGCTGTAAACGATGCAGCTCTGCCTATCTGCCGCATGTTTGATTCAAAAGTAAAGAAGGTATATTCATATCTGGGTTGGGAGCAGGAGTACTTCCTGGTTGATGAGGACCTCTATGCCGCACGTCCTGACCTGATGCTTACAGGCCGTACCCTGATGGGTCATGCCTCATCCAAGAACCAGCAGCTGGATGACCACTACTTTGGCGCCATTCCTTCACGTGTTGCCGCTTTCATGCGCGACATTGAGATTGCCGGTTACAAACTGGGTATTCCTCTTAAGACACGTCATAACGAGGTTGCTCCTAACCAGTTCGAGCTTGCTCCCATCTACGGTGAGACCAACCTTTCAAATGACCAGAACCAGCTGATAATGAACGTGATGAACAGCATTGCCCGCAAGCACGGATTCGTAGTTCTGTTCCACGAGAAGCCGTTTGACGGAATCAACGGTTCAGGTAAGCACAACAACTGGTCACTTGGTACCGATACCGGCACACTGCTGCTTGCTCCCGGTAAGGATGCAATGGGCAACCTGCAGTTCGTTACATTCTTTGTAAACGTTCTGGCTGCCGTACAGAAGCACAACGATATCCTCAAGGCTTCTATCGCTACCGCTACCAACGCTCACCGTCTGGGCGCCAACGAGGCACCTCCCGCCATTGTATCTGCTTTCCTTGGCAAGACAATGACATCAGTGCTCAAGAAACTGCTAGAGGTTCCGTCAGATACTCCTATCGAGATTGCCGGAAAGAAGGGTAAGTCAGTTGGTCTGGTTGAGATTCCTGAGATCTTTGTTGATAACACTGACCGTAACCGTACATCACCGTTCGCATTCACCGGTAACCGTTTTGAGTTCCGTGCCGTTGGTTCAAGCGCAAACTGCGCTGGTGCAATGACCGCTCTGAACGCAGCCGTAGCCGAGCAGCTGATTGCCTTCAAGGCCGATGTAGACAAGGAGATTGCAGCCGGTAAGGCCATGAACATAGCTATAATGGATACCCTCAAACCTATCATCAAGAGCATTATCGATGTCGTTTGCTTTGATGGTAACGGTTATACCGATGAGTGGAAGGCTGAGGCCAAGAAGCGTGGTCTGGATACCCTGACCAACGTTCCTGAGATGTTCAAGTCATTCACCACTCCTAAGGCAATTGAGCTGTTCACCAAGCTTGGCGTTTACACTGAGAAGGAACTTGAGGCCCGTAATGAGGTCAAGTGGGAGATATATACCAAGAAGGTACAGATTGAGGCCCGCGTAACCGGTCGTATGGCTATCAACCATATCATTCCTGCCGCTCTTGCATATCAGACCAAGCTGCTCAAGAACATCGATCTTATGAAGGATGTTTACGGTGACAGCTACAAGGATATGGCCAGCGTAAGCATGGGATTCGTTTCCAAGATATCAGAGCTTGTAAATCTGCTCAAGAAACAGGTTGACGATATGATTGAGGCCCGCAAGGTTGCCAACAAGATCGAGGGTGAGTATGAGAAGGCTATGGCTTACCATGAGATCGCCGAGTCTCTGTTCCCGCTCCGTAAGACAATTGACAAGCTTGAGGAGATTGTGGACAACGATATGTGGCCGCTGCCCAAGTACCGTGAACTTCTGTTCATAAATTAAATTATACTATTCTTCGCTTCGCTCCGGAAGATGGGAGCGAAGCGGAGATTTATGAAAGCGGTTTGTAAGTTAGATACATTTTTACAGATAGTACAAAGTACAACAATATATGAAAAAATTCGGTTTATACGACCCTCAGAACGAACATGATGCCTGCGGTATAGGTATGATGGTAAACCTTAAGGGGGGAAAGACACACCAGCTTGTTGACAGTTCACTCACACTGCTTGAGAATATGAAGCACCGTGGTGCCGAGGCTGCCGACAACAAGTCGGGCGACGGAGCCGGAATCATGTTACAGATACCGCATGAGTTCATTCTCCTGCAGGGTATTCCTGTACCTGAGCGTCTCAGTTACGGAACAGGTCTCGTGTTCCTGCCCAAGGATGAGAAACTGCGTGGTCAGTATCTGGGCATTATCCGTGAGGAGGTATCCAAGATGGGACTTGAGCTCACCAACGTACGTGACGTACCTGTGAACAGCAATATCCTGGGTGAGGCTGCCCGTGCAACTGAGCCCTATACTGTACAGATTTTCGTTACCGGCGCATCAGAGGCCGACGGACTTGAGACCAAGCTCTACAAGATCCGTAAGCATGTTGAGCAGAGGATCGATAACCGTGATTTCTACATTGTATCACTTTCATGCCGTATAATAGTATATAAAGGAATGCTCACCTCTACGCAGCTGCGTGAGTACTATCCGGACCTTAGCAGTCCCTTCTTTACCAGCGGCTTAGCCATGGTGCATTCCCGTTTCAGTACAAATACATTCCCTACATGGTCTCTTGCGCAGCCTTTCCGAATGCTGGCTCACAACGGTGAGATTAACACTATTCGCGGAAACCGCGGCTGGATGGAGGCCCGTGAGAGCGTGCTTTCATCACCGGCACTGGGTGAAGTGAGCGACATTCATCCCATCGTGCAGCCCGATATGAGCGACAGTGCGTCATTTGACAACGCACTTGAGTTCTTTGTACGTTCAGGCATGTCTCTGCCGCACGCAATGGCCATGATGATCCCTGAGTCTTTCAATGAGAAGAACCCTATCAGTGATAAGCTCAAGGCATTCTATGAGTACCACTCAATCCTTATGGAGCCGTGGGACGGACCTGCCGCAATGCTCTTTACCGATGGCCGTTATGCCGGAGGTATGCTGGACCGTAACGGTCTGCGTCCCGCACGTTACCTCATCACCGATGACGGTATGCTTATCATGGCATCTGAGGCCGGATGTATCCAGATTGATGCTGCCAAGATAGTAGAGAAGGGTAAACTCCAGCCCGGTAAGATTCTCCTTATTGATACTGACAACGGTCAGATATACCGTAACAATGAGGTTAAGGATGCCCTGGCAAGCGAGCTTGACTATGCAGGATGGCTCAGCGCAGGACGTGTTGAGCTGGGTAAGCTCAAGAGCGGCCGTAAGGCACCCAATGATGTTAAAGACTATACCAGACGCTTAAGGGCGTTTGATTATACACGTGAGGATATTGACCGCGTTATCGTTCCTATGTGCCAGACCGGCCAGGAGCCTCTGTCATCAATGGGTAACGATACCCAGCTGGCAGTTCTTTCTGACCGCCCACAGTTGCTGTTCAACTATTTCCGACAGCAGTTCGCACAGGTTACCAACCCGCCTATAGATCCTATCCGTGAAGAACTTGTCATGTCACTTACCGAGTACATCGGTGCCGTTGGCATGAATATCCTTACTCCCAGTGAGGGCCACTGCAAGATGGTACGTCTGCCGCAGCCGGTTCTTACCAACACAGAGCTCGATACGCTCTGCAACATCCGTTACAAGGGATTCAACACAGAAAAACTTCCTATTCTCTTTGAGAAATCAAAAGGCGCCAAGGGTATGGCCGATGCCATCCAGGAGCTCTGCAAGAAGGCTGAGCAGTCTGTTGACGCCGGTATCAACTACATAATCCTGAGCGATCGCGGTATTGACGATACTCATGCTGCAATACCTTCACTGCTTGCCGTAAGCGCCATTCACCACTATCTGGTATCAATCCAGAAGCGTGTACAGACTGCGCTGATAGTTGAGAGCGGTGAGATCCGTGAGGTCATGCATGTAGCTCTGCTTATGGGCTACGGCGCTAGTGCAGTCAATCCCTACATGGCATTTGCCGTAATTGATGACCTGGTTAAGAAGGGTGAGATCCAGCTTGACTACGAGACCGCTCAGCACAACTACATCAAGGCCGTAGACAAGGGCCTTAAGAAGATTCTCAGTAAGATGGGTATCAGCACCATACGTTCTTACCGCGGTGCCAAGATATTTGAATCAATAGGTCTCAGCCAGGAGCTTCTGGCCAAGTATTTCGGTACAGCATCATCAACCTTAGGCGGTGTAACGCTTGACGGTATCTGCAAGGATGCAGTACGTATGCAGGAGCAGGGATTCAGCAAGGCTGAACCCGATGATGTCCTCCCGTTCATCGGTCAGTATGCGTTCCGTAAGGACGGTATACGTCACGCATGGACACCTGAGGCCATCTCAACACTGCAGCTTGCAACCCGTCTGGGAAGCTACAAGAAGTTCAAGGAGTTCTGCTCAATCGTGGATGACCGTCCTGATCAGCTGTTCCTGCGTAACTTCTTCAAGTTCAAGAGCAATCCTATATCAATAGATGAGGTTGAGCCTGCCGAGAACATTGTAAAGCGCTTTATCGGAGCTGCCATGTCATTCGGTGCCATCAGCAAGGAGGCACATGAGGCTATAGCTCTGGCTCTCAATACTCTTGATTCACGCAGCAACACCGGTGAGGGTGGTGAGGACAGCGAGCGTTTCCACACTGATGTGGACGGCGTATCACTGAGCAGCCGCATCAAGCAGGTTGCATCGGGCCGATTCGGTGTTACAGCCGAGTATCTGGTAAACGCACAGGAGATTCAGATCAAGGTGGCTCAGGGTGCCAAGCCCGGTGAGGGCGGTCAGCTGCCCGGCTTCAAGGTGAACGAGATAATTGCCCGTACACGTAACTCAATTCCCGGAATTTCACTGATTTCACCTCCTCCTCATCACGATATCTATTCTATCGAGGATCTGGCACAGCTCATATTTGACCTGCGTAACGTTAACCCCAAGGCCAAGATCAGCGTCAAGCTGGTTGCTGAGAGCGGTGTAGGTACAATCGCAGCCGGTGTGGCCAAAGCCAAGGCTGACCTGGTTGTAATATCAGGATCTGAGGGCGGTACAGGTGCATCACCTGCCTCTTCAATCCGTTACGCCGGTGTATCTCCCGAGATTGGTCTTGCCGAGACACAGCAGACTCTGGTTCTGAACGGTCTGCGTAAGGAGATTGAGGTTCAGGTTGACGGTCAGCTCAAGACTCCGCGTGACGTCATATCAATGGCTCTGCTGGGTGCAGGTGAGTTCGGATTCGGAACTGCTCAGCTTATAGTTCTGGGATGCCTCCTGATGCGTAAGTGCCATACCAACGCCTGCCCTGTAGGTGTTGCCACACAGGATCCTGCACTCCGTGCCAAGTTCCGCGGTCACAGCCAGTACCTTGTAAACTACTACATGTATATGGCCCAGGGCGTACGTGAGTTCCTGGCCGATATGGGATTCCGCAAGTTTGAGGATATCATAGGCCGTACAGACCTTATTGAGATTGATACCACCAAGTTCAACGATAAGACACGCGGCCTTGACTTCAGCCGTATGCTTACCAAGATTGACGGTGAGCTCTATAAGACCGAGGACCAGAAGCATGACCTGAGCAAGGTGCTTGACCAGAAGATCATCGATGCATCGGCCGATGCCATCGAGAAGGGCACCAAGGTTGAACTTCTGTACGATATAATCAACACTGACCGTGCCGCAGGCGCAATGCTGTCAGGTGCTATCGCAAGCAAATACGGACATGACGGTCTGCCCGATGATACCATCAACGTCAGGTTCAACGGATCGGCAGGACAGAGCTTCGGCGCATTCCTTATGAAGGGTGTGACCTTTAAGCTTGAGGGTGAGGCCAATGACTATGTAGGCAAGGGCCTTTCAGGTGGACGCATAGCAATATGCCCGCCCGCTGAGAGCAAGTTTGACGCATCCGAGAATATCATAGCAGGTAACACCATCCTGTATGGAGCTACCAGCGGTGAGATATTCATCAACGGTCGTGCAGGTGAGCGTTTCGCCGTACGTAACTCAGGCGCCACTGCCGTGGTTGAGGGCGCAGGTGACCACTGCTGCGAGTATATGACAGGCGGTCGCGTGGTTGTTCTCGGTACAACCGGACGTAACTTTGCAGCCGGTATGTCAGGTGGTCTGGCTTACGTCTGGGACAAGAACCATGACTTTGACTACTACTGCAACATGGATATGATTGAGCTTGACCTTATTGAGGACAAGGCCGGTCGTGACGAGTTGCACGGACTCATTGAGAAACACTACAAATATACCGGCTCAGCTCTGGCCAAGAAGATGCTTGACAACTGGGAACAGTATGTAGGTGAGTTCATACAGGTTACTCCTATCGAGTACCGCCGTATCCTCCAGGAGGAGAAGATGAAGGCGCTGCAGCAGAAGATTGATAACGTTCAGCGTGATTATTAAATTGTAAAGAGACACTACTATGGGAAATCCAAGAGCTTTCCTGACCGTACCCAGACAGGATGCCGGTCATAGACCAATACATGAGAGAATTGCTGACTTTGGTGAAGTTGAGCAGACGCTGAACGACAGCAGCCGCCAGCAGCAGGCTTCACGCTGCATGGATTGCGGCGTACCCTTCTGCCACTGGGCATGCCCGCTGGGCAACAAGCAGCCCGAATGGCAGGATGCAGTATACAAAGGCAAGTGGGAGCTGGCTTACAAGCTGCTCTCCGCTACCAATGACTTCCCTGAGTTTACAGGCCGTATCTGCCCTGCACTCTGTGAGAAGAGCTGCGCCCTGAACCTCTGCATAGATGCTCCTGTAACCGTACGTGAGAACGAGTGCTCAATCATAGAGCATGCTTTCCGTGAGGGATATGTAAAGGCTCACACATATGAGCGTAACGGCAAGAAGGTGGCTATCATCGGTGCAGGTCCTGCCGGATTGAGTGCCGCTGTACGCCTTAACTGCCAGGGTTATGAGGTTACACTCTTTGACAAGATGCCCTCTGCAGGTGGTCTGGTACGTTACGGAATACCTAACTTCAAGCTTGACAAGTATGTGATTGACCGCCGTATGGAGATCATGGAGCAGGAGGGTATCAAGTTCCAGTTCAACACTATGGTTGACCTGAACGACCTGCCCAAGGGCTTTGACGCATACATCATATCAAACGGAACACCTACCGCACGTGACCTTAAGATTCCGGGACGTGAGTTCAAGGGCGTATATTTTGCCCTGCAGATGCTTACTCAGCAGAACCTGCGTCTGGCAGGTCAGGAGTTCAGCCCTGAGGAGACCGTATCGGCCAAGGGTAAGAAGGTGCTGGTAATAGGTGGCGGTGATACCGGTAGCGACTGCATAGGTACATGCCATCGTCAGGGTGCCGTAAGCGTGACTCAGATTGAGATCATGCCCAAGCCTCCGGTAGGTTACAACCCCGCAACACCTTGGCCGCAGTGGCCTAACATCCTCAAGACCACAACCAGCCATGAGGAGGGTTGCGAGCGCCGCTGGTGCCTTACATCAAACAAGTTCCTGGATGACGGTAAGGGTAACCTTAAGGGCGTTGAGGTTGAGACTGTAGAGTGGGTACCGGATCCTAACGGTGGCCGCCCTCAGATGAAACTTACAGGCAACAAGGAAATCATTGAATGCGATATGGTGCTGCTGGCAATGGGATTCCTCAAGCCTGAGCATCCTGAGTATGCTGAGAACGTATTCCTGGCAGGTGATGCCAAGAACGGTGCGAGCCTGGTAGTAAGGGCTCTGGCCAGTGGCCGTGAGGTAGCAGCCAAGGTTGACGCATACCTTAAAAGCAAGTAAATATGGCAAAGGAGATCACTTTCAGCAAGATGCATGGTCTGGGCAATGACTATATCTATGTCAATGTCATGGATATGGTATTGCCTGAGCCTGAGAAACTGTCCATCCTGTGGAGTGACCGCCATAAAGGGATAGGCTCCGATGGCCTTATCCTTATAGGACGCTCCAAGGTCGCTGATTTCAGCATGCGCATTTTCAACGCTGACGGATCTGAGGCACTGATGTGCGGAAATGGTTCACGCTGCGTTGGTAAGTATGTGTATGATAAGGGATTAACCACTAAGACTGAAATCACTTTAGAGACTCTTTCAGGTATAAAGAAACTGTCACTTCACCCCAGTGCCGACGGCAAGATCAGCTCCGTTACAGTAGGTATGGGAGCAGGCGTTCCGCTTAAGGTGGTACGCAAGTCAGCCCAGAGTGATGAACTGATAGGAGAGACCCTGAATGTAGGTGACGGACCTACCGTATGCACAGCTATCGATATGGGTAACCCGCATCTGGTCATGTTCGTGAAGGATGCAGAGAATGCCCGTGTAGCTGAGGTGGGACCTTTTATGGAGCGTAATGAGATGTTCCCCAACCGTGCCAACATTGAGTTTGCACAGGTTCTGGACCGTAATCATATTCGTATGCGTGTGTGGGAACGCGGCAGCGGCATTACCTGCGCATGCGGAACGGGTGCCTGCGCAACGGCTGTGGCATCGGCCATGCAGGGATATACCGATCCTAAAGACTGTCAGGTCATCATGGACGGCGGTGCACTCACCGTTTCATGGGATCCTGCAACACGTGAGGTGCTTATGACCGGCGATGCCACGCTGGTATTTGACGGAAAAATTGAAATGCCAAATGATTAAATCAAACTCCAATTTCTCAAGACTTCCGGAGCGTTACCTGTTCCTGGATATCGCCAAGAGGGTGAATGCATTCAGCAAGGCCAACCCCAGCGCCGATATCATCCGTATGGGAATAGGTGATGTGACACGCCCGCTTGCTCCGGCAGTCATAAAAGCCATGCATGAGGCTGTAGAGGATTGTGCCGCACAGGACACTTTCCACGGTTACGGCCCCGAGCGCGGTTATCAGTGGTTGCGTGAGGCCATAGTAAAGGGTGATTATGAGCCTCTGGGAGTAAATCTTTCTCCCGATGACATATTTGTCAATGACGGTGCCAAGAGCGATACCGGCAATATTGGCGATATACTCTCCACTGACGGACTTGTAGGCATTACAGACCCCGTTTATCCGGTGTACGTAGACACCAACCTGATGCGTGGAGCACAGGTACGTTTCATTCCATGCAATGCAGCCAATGGTTACACAGGAGATATCCCTACAGAGCGTCTGGATGTGATTTATCTCTGTTACCCCAACAACCCCACGGGTGCCGTGATAACCAAGGCAAAACTGAAAGAGTGGGTTGATTACGCACTCAGCAACGGATCCATCATCATGTATGATTCAGCTTACGAGGCTTTCATACGTGACCCGGAGATTCCCCATTCAATCTATGAGATTGAGGGAGCCAAGGAGTGCGCCATTGAGTTCCGCAGTTTCTCCAAGACCGCAGGATTCACTGGAATAAGATGTGGTTATACCGTTATCCCACAGGGACTTATGGTGAATGATGAAAGCGGCCGCAAGGTGAGTCTGAACGCTCTCTGGGAACGCCGTCAGAGCTGTAAGTTCAACGGTGCGTCATATGTGTCACAGCGCGGTGCCCTGGCTGTCTATACGCCCGAGGGCCGCAAGCAGATACGCGAGACCATTGATTATTATCTGGAGACTGCACGTATCATCCGTGACAGCATGACGGAGGTAGGATTGAATCCCCAGGGTGGTGAGAATGCACCTTATATATGGGCCGAGACGCCTAAGGGAATTGATTCGTGGGAGTTTTTTGATATCCTGCTGGAGAAAGCACAGGTTGTGGTTACACCGGGATCGGGATTCGGTCCGTCAGGGCAGGGTTATTTCAGGATAACGTCGTTTGCCGACAGGCAACGCACAATAGAGGCAATGCAACGCATAAAGAATTTGATGAATAAATAATGGAGAGAGAAGCAGTTCTTATTCTTGAGGACGGAACCCGTTTCGTAGGTCGCTCGTTCGGATTTGAAAAATCCGTATCGGGCGAACTCGTGTTCTATACAGCCATGACGGGATATCCGGAGAGTCTTAGTGATCCGTCGTATAAGGGACAGATTCTGGTCCCCACATTCCCGCTTATAGGCAACTACGGTGTGCCGGGCGACGAGACGGTTAACGGAATATCAAAGTTTTATGAGTCCGACAGGATCCAGTGCTCGGCACTTGTAATAGCACAGTACTCTGCAGAGTACAGCCATTGGGACTCGGCCAAGAGTCTGGGTGAGTGGCTTAAGAAGTGGGAGGTTCCCGGTATCTACGGAATCGATACCCGTGCGCTTACCAAGCGTCTGCGTGAGAAGGGTGCCATGCTGGGCAAGATTGTCTTCGGCGATGAGGATATTCCGTTCTATGATCCCAACAAGGACAATCTGGTATCTCAGGTTTCATGCCCTGAGATAAAGCATTACGGAAACGGCAAGTACAAGGTGCTTATGGTAGATTGCGGTATGAAGAACAACATACTGCGTTGCCTGCTTGACTACAACGTGCAGATCAAGCGTGTGCCCTGGAACTATGATTTCAGCGGTGAGGATTATGACGGCCTGTTCATATCAAACGGCCCTGGTGACCCCGCCATGTGCACTGAGACCATCGCCAATATCCGTAAGGCTCTGCAGCAGGACAAGCCTATCATGGGTATCTGCCTTGGAAACCAGCTGCTGGCACTTGCAGCAGGCGCCAAGACCTACAAACTCAAATACGGACACCGCGGACACAACCAGACAGTACGTATCCCCGGTACCCATAAGTGCTTTGTGACATCCCAGAACCACGGTTTTGCCATCGATGACAGCACGCTGCCTGCAGATTGGGAACGCATGTTCGAGAATCTGAATGACGGCACGAATGAGGGTATTAAGCACAAGTCAAAACCATTCTTCTCAACTCAGTTCCATCCTGAGGCATCCAGCGGACCTACAGATACAGGTAACCTGTTCGGTCTGTTTGTGGAGAATATGATTAAATACTCTAAGAAATGAATGATGCTATGGAAGATGTAAAGAGAGTACTTGTGCTCGGTTCAGGAGCACTCAAGATCGGTCAGTCAGGTGAGTTTGACTACTCCGGCTCACAGGCCCTCAAGGCCCTGCGTGAGGATGGCAAATACACCATTCTTATAAATCCTAATATCGCCACAGTCCAGACATCCGAGGGCGTGGCCGATGCCATCTATTACCTGCCTATCACCCCCACATTCGTGGAGAAGGTCATCCAGAAGGAGAAACCCGACGGTATCATGCTGGCATTCGGTGGCCAGACAGCCCTGAACTGCGGTGTTGAGCTCTACAAGAGCGGCATACTGGAGAAATACGGCATCAAGGTGCTGGGTACTCCGGTTCAGGCCATCATCAACACTGAGGACCGTGAGCTGTTTGCCGATATGATGCACTCCATCAACGTAAAGACACCTCGCAGTGAGGCTGTAAACAATATGGAGGAGGCTCTTAAGGTTGTAAAGGAGATTGGTTATCCCGTGATTGTACGTGCCGCCTATACTCTGGGTGGTCTTGGTTCGGGATTCTGCTCAAATGATGAGGAACTCAAGAAAGTGGCCGCATCGGCATTCTCATATTCACCCCAGATCCTGGTCGAGGAGTCACTCAAGGGCTGGAAGGAGATTGAGTATGAGGTTGTACGTGACCGTTATGACAACTGCATCACGGTCTGCAACATGGAGAACTTTGACCCGCTGGGCATCCATACCGGTGAGAGCGTGGTTGTAGCTCCGTCACAGACTCTGAGCGACCACGAGTATCACAAGCTGCGTCGCATTGCGATCGATATAATCCGCCACGTGGGTATAGTAGGAGAGTGTAACGTCCAGTATGCTCTGGATCCCAACTCCGATGATTACCGTGTAATTGAGGTTAACGCCCGTCTGAGCCGCTCATCGGCCCTGGCATCAAAGGCTACAGGTTATCCTCTGGCATTTGTGGCTGCCAAGCTGGGTCTGGGTTACGGACTGGATGAGATTCCAAACTCCGTGACCAAAGTTACATCGGCCTGCTTTGAGCCCGCCCTGGACTACGTGGTATGTAAGATTCCGCGTTGGGACCTGGGTAAGTTTGAGGGCGTTTCACGTCTGATAGGTTCAAGCATGAAGTCCGTGGGTGAGATCATGTCCATAGGACGTACCTTTGAGGAGGCTATCCAGAAGGGTATGCGTATGATAGGACAGGGCCTGCACGGATTTGTATGCAACAACATCCATGTTCCCGACATTGAGGGTGAACTTGTAAATCCTACAGACCACCGTCTGCCGGCCATTGAGCAGGCTTTTGCCCAGGGTTATACGGTTGACAAGCTGCATGACCTGACCAAGATTGACAAGTGGTTCCTGTGCCGCCTGGCAAATATCCATAACATTAAGGAGCAGCTGGCTGCTGCCGGTGACCTTAAGAATGTATCTGAGGATCTGCTGCGTGAGGCCAAATGCATGGGATTCAGCGATTATCAGATTGGTAAGCTCACCATTAAGGGTGACAAACTGAATCCTCACGAGAAGGCATCTGCCGTACGCAAGCAGCGTAAGGCAATGGGCATACTGCCTGTAGTAAAGCAGATTGATACGCTTGCAGGTGAGTATCCGGCATTCACCAACTACCTGTACATTACCTATAACGGCACTGAGAACGACGTTCAGTTTGAGCAGGACGGCAAGTCAGTGATTGTTCTGGGTAGCGGTGCTTACCGTATAGGCTCATCAGTTGAGTTTGACTGGTGCGGTGTGGCTGCTGTAAAGAAGATCCAGGAGATGGGCTACCGCGCTGTCATGATAAACTACAACCCTGAGACCGTAAGTACAGACTATGATACATGTGACCGTCTGTTCTTTGATGAACTTACGCTGGAGCGTGTTCTTGATATCTGTGACCTGGAGGGTCCCAAGGGCGTGATCGTATCAACTGGCGGACAGATCCCCAACAACCTGGCCCTGCTGCTTGACCATGAGGGTGTCAACATCCTGGGTACATCGGCCAAGAGCATTGATATGGCCGAGGACCGTCAGAAATTCTCTGAGATGTGTGACTCGCTGGGTATTGACCAGCCGCGCTGGAAAGAGCTGACCAGCATGGATGATATCTGGAGCTTTGTCGATGAGGTGGGTCTGCCTGTGCTTATCCGTCCGTCATACGTGCTGTCAGGTGCCGCCATGCGTGTGGTAAGTGACCGTGCAGAGCTTGAGACTGCGCTCAACAACGCCGCTGTGGTAAGTCAGGAGCATCCTGTAGTTGTTACGGAGTTCCTGCAGCGTGCCAAGGAGGTTGAGATTGATGCTGTGGCCCAGAACGGCGTAATCAAGTGTTACGCAATCAGTGAGCATATTGAGTTTGCCGGCGTTCACTCAGGTGACGCTACGGTGGTATTCCCGGCTCAGAAGCTCTACTATGAGACCATCCGTAAGATCAAGAAGATATCCAAGAAGATTGCTGCTGCCCTGAACATATCGGGCCCCTTCAATATCCAGTTCCTGGCCAAGGAGAACAGCATCAAGGTTATTGAGTGTAACCTGCGTGCATCACGCAGCTTCCCGTTTGTAAGCAAGATCACCAAGTTCAACTTTATTGGCATGGCTACAGAGATCATGCTGGGCAAGGAGGTAGAGCCTTTCGGAAAGACGTTTGCCGATATCGACTACGTTGGCGTAAAGTGCTCACAGTTCTCATTTGCACGTCTGCTCAAGGCCGATCCCATACTGGGTGTGGATATGGCATCCACCGGTGAGGTTGCCTGCATAGGTGACAACTACCACGAGGCTCTGCTCAAGAGTATGATATCGGTAGGAACCCGCGTTCCGTCAAAGGAGAAGGGCATTCTGCTCTCATCGGGCCCCACCAAGTCTAAGATTGACCTGCTGGATGCAGCCCGTATTCTCCATGATTACGGCTACAGGATCTACGCCACAAGCGGTACAGCCAAGTTCCTTGACGAGAACGGAATCAAGGTTCATGAGGTGCTGCACTGGCCGGATTCTGAAGAGAAACCCAATGTCATTGACTATATGCGCAGCGGCAAGATAGACCTGGCCATCAACATTCCCAAGAACAACACTGCACGTGAGCTTGAGAACGGTTACAAGATAAGGCGTACAGCGGTTGATTTCAACATCCCGCTCATTACCAACGCCCGTCAGGCCAGCGCCTTCATCTATGCTTTCTGCAAGATCGGCGTGGATGGACTTGCCATCAAGAGAATAGACGAATACGTATAATTTAAAGGACTATAACTATGTGTGGAATAGTAGGTTATGTGGGCAAACGTGAAGCGTATCCCATACTTATAAAGGGTCTCTCCAGACTGGAGTACCGCGGTTATGACAGTGCCGGCGTGGCGCTTATAAATGATGACGGTAATCTGGTCATTTACAAGACCAAGGGTAAGGTGGCGGACCTGGAACATGCCGTTGAGGGCAAGAACCTGAGCGGTAACGTTGGCATAGCACATACCCGCTGGGCCACTCATGGTGAGCCTAATGACGTGAATGCGCATCCGCACTTCTCGGAGTCAGGCAACCTGGCGCTCATCCACAACGGAATCATTGAGAACTACCGTGCGCTCAAGAAAGAGTTGCAGAACCAGGGCTATCACTTTAAGAGTGAGACCGATACAGAGGTGGTGATACAGCTTATCCAGTATATCATGGACAGTCACGGCATCACTCTTGAGGAGGCTGTTCCGCTGGCTCTCAACAGCGTTATCGGCGCTTATGCCATCGTGATTGTGGATAAGACACATCCGGACCGTATGATTGCCGCCCGTAAGGGTAGCCCGCTCATAATAGGTGTGGGTGATGACGAGTTCCTGATTGGTTCCGATGCCACACCCATCATTGAGTACACTGACCGTGTAGTCTATCTGGGTGAGGAGCAGATTGCTTTTATCCGTCGCGGTGAGGAGCTCAAGATCACTGACCTTAAGAGCATTGAGCAGACTCCGGTAATCAAGAAACTGGAGCTTAACCTGAGCCAGATAGAGAAGGGCGGTTTCCCGCATTTCATGCTCAAGGAGATTCACGAGCAGCCTGATACATGCCGTACCGTGATGAACGGACGTCTGCATCCGGATCTGGGTATCGTGAAACTGTCGGGTGTGATTGACCATAAGAAACGTCTGCTGGCTGCACGTCGCATCATAATCTGTGCCTGCGGTACATCATGGCACGCTGCGCTCATCGGTAAATATATGATTGAGGAGCTTACACGTATTCCGGTTGAGGTTGAGTACTCATCGGAGTTCCGTTACCGCAATCCTGTAATCTATCCTGATGACGTGGTGATTGCCATATCCCAGTCAGGTGAGACTGCCGATACCCTTGCAGCCATGAAACTGGCTAAGGAGTCAGGTGCCTTCCTGTTCGGAATCTGCAACGTGGTCGGCTCGTCAATAGCACGTGCGGCCGATACCGGCTGTTACACGCATGCCGGCCCTGAGATTGGTGTGGCATCGACCAAGGCATTCACGGCCCAGGTTGAGACACTGCTGCTGCTTGCTCTGAGCATTGCCCAGGCTAAGGGTACCGTTGAGACCGAGCAGCGTCAGCGCATCATCAAGGAGTTGCAGAACATACCTGCCAAGATTGAGAAGATTCTCAAGCATGACAAGCAGATATCGGAATTGGCCAAGACCTTTACATACGCTCACAACTTCATCTATCTGGGACGCGGATACAACTATCCCATAGCCCTGGAGGGTGCTCTCAAGCTCAAGGAGATTTCATACATACATGCCGAGGGCTATCCCGCAGCCGAGATGAAACATGGCCCCATCGCACTTATTGATGAGGAGATGCCGGTGGTTGTGATCGCCCCCAAGCGCGGTCATTATGACAAGATCCTGAGCAACATCCAGGAGGTTAAGGCACGTAAGGGACGCGTTATAAGCATTGTGACTGAGGGTGACAAGGATGTCAAGGCCATATCGGACTATACATTTGAGATTCCGGATACCGAGGAGTGCCTGGTTCCGCTGCTCAGCGCCATTCCGTTGCAGTTGCTTGCATATCATATTGCCATAGCCAAGGGACGTGACGTAGACCAGCCGCGTAACCTGGCAAAATCAGTAACAGTAGAATAATACTTTATGGAGGGAGAGATTCATCACGAATGCGGAGTGTTTGGCATATACGGTGTGGAGAACGCCGCCCAGTATGCCTATTATGCATTGCACAGCCTGCAGCATCGCGGTCAGCAGGGTTGCGGTATCGTAAGTGTCGACAAGCAGGGCATGCATCTGCATAAGGGTGCCGGACTTGTGATTGAGATATTCGGTCAGAATCATCTGGACGGACTTACAGGCAATATTGCCATAGGTCATGTCCGATATCCGACAACCAATGTAGGCGGTATGGAGAATATCCAGCCGTTCACATTCCATCATTATACGGGTGACTTTGCCCTTGCCCATAACGGCAATATCATAAACTCCAAGGAGCTGCGTCTCTATCTGGAGCGTCGCGGCAGTCTGTTGCAGACTACGTCGGACAGTGAGCTGTTTGCCCATCTCATAAAGAAAGACCCCACCGAGGAGGACCGTATAACCAATATCATCAATGCCCTGAATATGATTGAGGGTGCATTCTCACTGGTTATAATGACTCCCAACCGCATCTATGCATGCCGTGACAAATACGGATTTCACCCTCTTTCAATAGCAAAACTCGGCGAAGGATACGTTGTAGCCAGTGAAACCTGTGCATTCGACGCCATAGGAGCCGAATTTATCCGTGACGTCAACCCGGGCGAGGTCATTTCCATAGACCATCACGGAATACGTTCCAATGACTACTCAAAACTGCGCAGCCACCGTATGTGCGTGATGGAGTACATCTATTTTGCACGTCCTGACAGTGATATTGAGGGCTGCAACGTACACTCATTCCGCAAACTCTCCGGCCGTATGCTCTATGAGGAGCATCCCGTCGATGCCGATATCGTGGTGGGTGTACCTGATTCCAGCCTGAGTGCCGCCATGGGTTATGCCGAGGCCAGCGGAATCCCGTATGAGATGGGACTGCTCAAGAGCAAATATGTAGGGCGTACATTCATTCAGCCTACGCAGGAGATGCGTGACAAGGGTGTCAAGATGAAGCTTTCGCCTATACGCAGTATCGTGAGCGGCAAGCGCGTGATCCTGATTGATGACTCTATCGTGCGCGGTACCACATCTCGTCAGATTGTACGTATGCTGCGTGAAGCCGGTGCAACCGAAGTTCATGTCTGCATAGCCAGTCCAAAATATTCCTATCCGTGCTACTATGGTGTGGATACCGGCACTTATGACGAGCTTATCGGCGCTAACCATACAGTAGAGGAGATACGTGATTTCATTGAGGCAGATTCTCTCTATTATCTCTCATTGGAGTCTCTCTACAAGGCATCTGGGCGTGATATGAAAACCTGCCAGCTCTGCACTGCCTGCTTCAACGGTGACTATCCCACCAACCTTTACGAGTACGAGCAAGAGCTGAAGAAGCACAAAACCTGTTGATAAGTAAATCGAATTGAAAATTGAAGATTGAAAATTGAAAATTAAATTTGTTCCCGTAATTCTTTGAATATGGGAAAGTTCAGTACAATTTTCAAGTCTTCAGTATTGGCAGGAATCTGCATCGGAATAGCCGGATTCGGCTATCTGGCACTGGGTGGCGTGGTAGGCGCCGTCATGTTTGCTTTCGGTCTTATCACCGTTGTATGCTACAAGCTCAAACTCTATACCGGTACCGCCGGATTCATTGAGAAAGGGCAGGTGGGTGACCTTTTGCTCATACTGTTGGGCAATATCGTAGGCTGTCTGCTGGTGGCTCTTCTGGCCCGAGTATCACCGATGCCGTTGCAGGAGGCTGCCCAGAAAATCCTGGCAGGACGTCTGGCTATCGGTCCCGTACGTGCCGGTCTGCTTGCTATAGGTTGCGGATTCCTTATGACAACGGCCGTTACATTTGCCCGTCGTAACCAGTGGCTGCCGCTGTTGTTTGCCGTACCGATGTTCATCCTGTGCGGATTCCCGCACTGCATAGCTGATGCTTTCTACTATCTCACGGTTCCGTTCAGTTTCATAATGGATAACCTGGGTGGCGTGCTTGTACTCTATATTTGCCTTGTTATAGGAAACTTTATAGGTTGCAATCTCTACCGTTTCATTATGATAGGTGAGGAGAAAGTCTGAATGAGATACTAATAAAAGAAAGCAGCCTGACCTTATGGCCAGGCTGCTTTCTTTTTACCTTTAACTAATTACTTCGCTACTCGGTTGTTGATGTAGTCCATAGGAATGCTGTTGATAGCAACCTCGTTCTGTGCGGTAACCAGGATCTCGCTGAACATGTCGGTGTAAATCTCCTTGATGTCATCAATCTTGGCTGTCTTCTGGTCGTCATTCTCCTCAGTGCGGCATACGGTCTCAATCTCGGTAAGCATCTTCTGATACATGGGGATGAACTGAAGTGCGTCAGCCTGGCTGAGTTCTGCAACTACGTCTGCAACAG
>JBGUVW010000045.1:0-50613 GCA_045220475.1 Bacteroidaceae bacterium | reverse complement strand
ACCCATTACCTTTGCAACCAACTCTGGTTGCATACGAATCAAACCAACCACCAGTCAACTTATAGCAGTAATAAGAATAACCAGAGTCAACTTCTATCAGGAATAAGACAGTCCGAGTCAACCTTTTTTAGGGAAACGCAAAATGCAACAGTTATGCAGCGCTTTTTTCTTGAATGTGGAAATGTAAGTGAGGATATTTGCAGCAGAAACTACAAATAAGAGGATATGATAAAATCTTTGTTCTCAATTATCCTGTCAGTCATGGTGCTGGCTGCAAATGCGGCCGATGTAAAGGTCCTGCATAGACACAGAAGGCATGAGAGCGTGGACCTGGGCCTTTCTGTCCAATGGGCTACGACAAATGTTGGAGCCGTAAATCCGCAGGATTACGGAAACTTTTTTGCTTTTGGGGAGACTGAGCCTAAGGAAATGTTCACGGAAAAGAATTTCAGGTTCGGTTCTAACGGGATAAAGTTCACCCAGAGATATGACAGTACAAAATATGATAAACATGGCATTTCAGTTCTGGATGCTGTTGATGATGCTGCCGCCGCAAATTGGGGCAAAGGTTGGCGAATGCCTACAAAAGCAGAGAAAGATGAACTGCTGAGCTGTAACTGGGAATGGATTACAGTTGACGGTGTATATGGGGCAAAGGTAACCAGTAACGTGCCGGGATATGAGGACCGTTCAATCTTTATCCCTGCAACTGGCTTTCTGGACGGTAACGAACCTGTTGACGAGGGGGAACGTGTGGTGTTCTGGACAAGCACTCTATTCAAGTATGGCAGTATCATTCATTACGGAAATAAATCGGAAAAACTTGAAACAGAGCCGCGTTTGACCTTTTATTACGGTTTTACGGTAAGGCCGGTCCGCCCTTTGGATGACGGCGGGCTGGAAAGTATTTCAATTGATTTCGGTCCGGATACGTTATTGGTGGGCGGTAAGCGGGTCTTAAAGCTCAACACAACACCCTTACGCACCATATGGCCGGAGAAAATTATTTGGAGCAGTTCCGATACCAATATTGTAAGAATAACTGAGCCGGGTGAAATTATGGCTGTGGGGGTGGGCTCCTGCAGAATAACCGCCCAGTACGGTTCAATGACTGCCCATTGTGATGTTACGTCAAAGTATATTGAGCCGACCCCAGTTAATCTGGGCCTGAGTGTGCAATGGGCAAACCTGAATGTGGGTGCGTCATCTCCCGATGAGGTAGGCTCTCATTTCAAATGGGACCAGACGCAGTGGCTGCAATTTTACAAGGAAAGGGGTTGGCGTCTGCCCACAATTGAAGAATATGAGGAACTGGAAAGTGATTGTGATGGAGAAGGGATTGAAGATGAGGAGAATGAATTGTTAATCGGTTACTTATGCGGTAAATCGCCCGGATATGAGGAAGACACTGTTTTTATCCGTATTTCAACATCGTATTTTGATATTGATAATGATGATTATCCCGATTATCCTTTTCTTGTACAGCCCGATGAAGATACACCGGAATATGAAATTAATAGTTTGAAGAAGTACGCCGTGCCGGCAAGGCTGGTCCGTGATTTACCTCAGGATGAGAATAAGAGACCATACTACATTTCAATTACAACAGAGGACAGCATATGTATTGAGCCGGGCGAAATATGTATGTTGCAGATTCATGCCCAACCGGGTAATATCAAAGTCTCCAAGGCTGTGGAGTGGACCACATCCCATCCGCAGGTTGCAACGGTTCAGGATGGTGTGGTCACTGCAATATCGGCCGGAACATGTACTGTCACGGCATCTTTCGGTGATGCATCGGCCCATTATCATCTGCGGGTGGCTGAAGCAGGCTCCCGCTTATCGGTCTACAAGTATGTGGATCTGGGACTGAGCGTGTGCTGGGCATCATTTAATCTGGGTTCTTTTACTGAAAGCGGTAGTGGTGACATTTACCAATGGGGTAATGTGGTACCTGGCTCTCATAATAAGTATGATTTTGAAAGGGAACCGGGTGATGCGGCTGCATTTAACTGGGGCGGAGACTGGCGCCTGCCGTCAAAAGAGGAGTGGGAGGAACTGGTCGATAATTGTGATTGGAAAGTGGATACAGTGGACGATATAGCAGGATATAGGGTTGTCAGCAAGGTGTCGGGTTATGAAGACCGGAGCATATTCCTTCCATCCAAATATGAACACGATATTTACAATGTGTTTATGACCGGTGATCTTGACAGTACAGACGTGGAAAATAGGGATTGTTATCTGTTTAACATATCCGGTAACCCAAGAAGAGTATATGTACAAGGTGAAAAAGGACCAGGTGAAAAGTATTTAGAATATGGTTATATCATATCCAGATACAGAACCTTTTGTTCAGCGGTCCGTGCCGTCCGGTCCAAAAAATGATTACCTTTACGCCCGCAAAAATGTGGGCGTAAAAGTGTTATGGAGAGTTTTCTGCAGATAGACGGGCTGTGCAAGTCATTCGGTGACCGTATCATTTTTGACAATCTTTCGCTCAACATAAACCAGGGCGAGAAAGTGGGTCTTATAGCACGTAACGGACAGGGCAAGAGTACCCTGCTGGACGTGATTGCCGGTCATGCCGATTACCGCAGCGGAACCATCACGTTCCGTCGTGACATCCGCATAGCCTATCTGGTGCAGACTCCCGTATTCCCAAAGGTTGCCGACATCCTGACAGCATGCTGTCCTGTGGCCGATGAAGAGAAGCTGCTCCGTGCCCGCCAGCTGCTCACCAAACTTGAGGTGAGAGACCTGGACAAACCGATAGACCAGCTGTCGGGTGGTCAGGTGAAACGTGTGGCGTTGGCCCAGGCTCTTATGTCAGAGCCCGATTTCCTGATCCTGGACGAGCCTACCAACCACCTGGATGTGGAGGTTACCGAGTGGCTTGAGGATTATCTGACCGCAAGCCGTCTTACGCTGCTTATGGTAACCCATGACCGATACCTGCTGGACCGCGTATGCAACCGTATCATTGAGATTGATGATTTCCGTGCCTACTCATATTCCGGCAACTACAGCTACTATCTTGAGAAACGCCAGGAGCGTCTGGATGCGGAGTCGTCACAACGTGAGAGTGACCTTAACCTGTACCGACGTGAGCTGGACTGGATGCGCCGTATGCCGTGTGCACGCGGAGGCAAGGCCCGCTATCGCAAGGAGTCGTTCCATCAGCTTGAGGAGCGCCTGCAGCACCGCCGTGACGAGCAGAGCGTGGCTCTTGACGTGAAGGCTTCATACATCGGAAAGAAGATTTTTGACATTGAGCATCTGAGCAAGGCGTTCGGTGACAAGATAATACTGAAGGATTTCAGCTATATATTCAGCCGATATGAGAAACTGGGCATAATAGGTGAGAACGGAGTGGGCAAATCCACGTTCCTGAAGCTTCTTCTGGGCATAGAGCAACCGGATGGCGGTGTCATTGAGCGCGGATCGACCCTTAAGATAGGGTATTACTCACAACAAGGACTCTCTTTCCCCGATGATGCCAAGGTTATAGATGTGGTAACCGCCATTGCCGATCATATAGTCCTGGATGACGGACGCCGTATGTCGGCCGGCCAGTTCCTGCAGAAATTCCTGTTCACGCCCAAGACACAGTACAGCTACGTAAGCAAGCTGAGCGGAGGTGAGCGTCGCCGTCTCTATCTGTGTACAATCCTGATGCAGAGTCCCAACTTCCTGATTCTGGACGAGCCTACAAATGATCTTGACATAATGACCTTGCAGGTACTTGAGGAGTATATCGCACAGTTCAAGGGTTGCGTGATAGTGGTGTCACATGACCGCTATTTCATGGATAAGATAGCTGAGCATCTGCTGGTGTTTGAGGGTAATGGTAAGGTTACCAACTTCCCCTCATCATACAGCGACTACATGGAGTACAAGGTTCTCAAGGAGGATGAGGAGAAGGCTCAGGCCGCCAAGTCAAAGCCAGCAGCTCAACAGGCGCAACCGGTATCATCGGCCAATAACCGTCCTGTTAAGCTTACATTCAAGGAGAAACGGGAGATGGAGCAGATAGAGCAGGAACTCCAGCAACTTGAGGAGGAAAAAGCCGCCATTGAGACGGAGCTTAACAGCGGCACTTTACCATATGACCAGCTTCAGGCCAAGTCAGCCCGCATAGGTGAAATCATTGAACGCACCGACCTTATCACCATGCGCTGGCTGGAGCTCAGCGAGAAATGAACATCAGTATCATAATGGCAACAATGATCATAAACGATATTGCCATTATCAAGGGCTTGTTCCTCTTGGGTAGATAATCTATCCTGGCAGGAGTGATGTTGTGCTCCTGATTGTACTTGTCATATGCCGATCTCAGGATGTCATAGGATGCCTGGGCATTTCCGGCATTCGCACCCAGGTTGCAATACATAGGGTTAGAAGATTCATCGAGCCATATCAGCAGCTGGCCGGACTCAAAGGCAAGATTCTTTATATCGGAATACAATATCTCATTAATCTTTTTGGAGTACTGGGAAGGTGTCTTGACCTCAATGCGGTCATTGTAAACAACCAGTGACGGCTTGTTCCTGCGTATGATACCTATGATTACGATCACCAACAGAGGCAGCACCGTTATTCCAACCAGAATTATCGATGTCTTGGTAATCTCATCATCGAATAATCTGAGTATGGCATGTCCGATTAACAGCACACCGGCCAATATGCTGGCCAAGGGTGAGCGGTCGTAGTGCTCGTGTATAACTTTAATCTGTCCCATATTCATTGTTTGGGTTTACGGCCGGCGCGGCGCAGGGCATCGGCAATGATCCATTGCAGCTGGCCGTTCACGCTGCGGAACTCGCTGGCGGCCCATTCTTCCAGGGCCGCCATCGTAGCGGAGTCCACTCTCAGCAGAAAGCTTTTTGAATCAGCGTCTTTAGCCATCTGTGTCTGTTATTAATTATACAATGTACCGGTGTTTACTACAGGCTGTGCAGGCTCGTCACCGCACAGAACTACGAGCAGGTTGCTTACCATTGCGGCCTTGCGCTCCTCATCCAGGTCAACCACACCGTCATTCTTAAGGTTGTCAAGAGCCATCTTAACCATTGAAACGGCACCCTCAACTATCTTCTCACGGGCCGATATTATGGCGTCGGCCTGCTGGCGGCGCAGCATTACGGCTGCAATCTCAGGAGCGTATGCCAGGTAGTTGATACGGGCCTCGACAGCCTCGATACCGGCAATTGCCAGACGCTCGTTAAGGGTCTGCTTGAGTGCCTCATTTATCTCATCGGCACCTGAACGCAGGGTTATCATGCTGTCACCACCGCCGTTCTCATCATAGTTGTAACGGCCGGCTACCTGACGCAGGGCTGCATCGGACTGGACTGCAACGAAGTTCTCAAATGCTCTCATTGTGGCATTGAGTGTGGCTACGCCGCCGGGTGTCTGGCCCATGGTCTGTGAGTCAATCTCAAAGAGAGCCTTGTATACGTCCTTGATCTTCCAAACCATTACAAGACCAATCATGATGGGGTTACCGCTCTTGTCGTTTACCTTTATGGCATCGGCATTGAGGTTGCGGGCACGCAGTGAAATCTTTTTCTTTATGTAAAGGGGATTGACCCACCAGAAACCGTTCTCACGCAGGGTGCCTTTGTACTTGCCAAAGAATACCATGGCGCGGGCCACGTTAGGCTCTAGCTGAACGAATCCCAGTGCCAGTATGATTATCAGTATTACCGCAATAGGTCTGAAAGGCCTCATAATATAATACGGTAGATAAATAGAACCTACGATAATGATTGCAAGCAGGGCAAACATCAGGAGGATTCCCATAAAGCCACTCATCTTAAATCCTTTAAATTCAAATTCCTTTGTTTCCATAATCCTTTATTGTTTTAATGTTGTTTTGATATCATTTTGATATCGCAAATGTAAGGGCGATATTCCTAACGGCAAAACAAATTTCCGTTTTTAACATAAAAACCCCGTCACACTTGTTGGTGGACGGGGTTGATGCTGTAAATGTTAAAAAGTCATCTCATTCCGTTGCGGCTGCTGAATGTGATGCGGGCGCCCTTGTCATCAATCATGAGGTCGTTGCCGCCGTTATTGCCGTCGCTCTTAATTGGCTGGCGTTTGCCGTCCAGTACCTCCTGACACATCTCCTTGATATCGGTCACGCGCTGCGGAGACTCCAGGTTGTCTCCGCTGTAATGGCCGGGAAGGAGGAACCTGATATCATTCTCCTTAATATATTTCTCAACCTTTGCGGCCGATGCCACAACGTTTGACAGGTAGGTGAAAACCAGCAGGTTGGTGGATCCGAATGCGTCGCCGCTGAATCCGTAATGGTTTGCTTTGTCAAAGAAGGTGACACTGCCGTCTGTATGGCCGGGAGTAAACATCACCTCCAGTTTACGTCCGCCCAAATCGATTATCTGGCCGTCGGTAAAGTATTTGACCTGGCCCGTATAATTGCGCTGGCTGTTACGCATGAGCCTTTCATCGGCCTGGCATACCCAGACCTCAGGGAACGCGCCTATACCGCCTACATGGTCTCCGTGACCGTGTGTGAGTATCATCGTTACGGGTTTTGAAGTGATTCCGGCTACAATCTTGTCAAGTCCGGGAACGCGTGTGCCTGCATCAATCAGTACGGCGCGGTCATTACCCTCAACCAGGTAAAGGGACTCGTTGTACGTGCGGTGTCCGTTGCCTATCCAGGTGTGGTCATCCAGCTGACGGAACACCACTTCATCGTCTTCATAAACTGTCTTACCGCGAAGGTCACGGCTGTTTACATCACTTTGAGCCTGTGCTGCCACGGCAAACAGGCTCAACATCATAGTTACAATGATTCCTTTGCTCATATCTTTGAGGATTTAAGGTAATGTACTGTTGCATCAAGCGGTTTGTGCTTGGGCAGTCTTTAATATCATGTTGGAGTTTGTTAGTATTTGACAAATGTAATCAATAGGATTTGAAAAAGCACTATCTTCGCGGTGCTATGAAAGAATATCTGTTTACTACCGAGCTTGAGACCCGCGATTACGAATGTGACCTGCAGGGTGTGGTCAATAATGCCAATTACCAGCATTACCTTGAATATACGCGTCATAAATGGCTTCAGAGCCGCGGTCAGTCATTCCAGCAGTGGCATGAGAAGGGCATTGACGCCATGGTATCGGAAATAAATATCAAATACAAGAGCCCGTTGCGCGGACAGGAGGAGTTCCTGTCATGCCTTAACCTGCACCGCGAGGGCGCCAGGTTCATATTTGAGCAGGATATATACCGTAAGGCCGATTTGAAACTCTGCATCCAAGCCACCGTTACCGTGGTAAGCGTGGTGAACGGCCGCTTGAGCAAGGGTGACGAGATAGCATTCCTCCTTGAAAATGTTCAGTAAGGAAAGGATAACAACCGTCTTCATGGACGTGGATGACACGCTTCTGGATTTCAAGGAGTGTGCCAGGGAGAACGTGCGCAACTGTTTCCGCAAGAACGGTCTGGAATACTCGGATGACATCTTTGAGTTTTTCCTGAGCCGTAACATTATACTGTGGAAACGCATCGAGGACGGGCTCCTTACCGTCGATGAACTACACCAAACCCGATGGGCCGGCATATTCCATGACCTGGGCATTGAGGCCGACGGGCCTGCCTTTGAGCTGGATTTCATTGCCGGTCTGCGTGACACGTCGGTCCCTGTATCGGGAGCGCATAAGGTTATGAAGTACCTTCATGACCGATATAAGGTGTATGTGGTGAGCAACGCAAGTAACCTGCAGCAATCCACCCGTCTGGGTAAGGCGGGTCTGATGCAGTACGTGGACGGCGTTTTCGGCTCACTGGACATTGGGTTCAACAAACCATCCCACGACTATTTTGACTACTGTTTCAGCCAGTTGCCCGGCACCACACCCGCTCAGACCGTAATAATAGGTGATTCCCTCAATGCCGATATCAGCGGCGGCATCGCCTACGGCCTCCACACCATCTGGTTCAACATCCGTGGCGTCGAGCCATCGGCCAGCGTAATCCCCGATTACACAATCCGCTCCCTCACAGAACTCACGTCTCTGCTCTAATTCCGCCAAAGTGTCCCACAACCACCCGCGTCAGAGCGTATTCTCGTTAGGCTCAGTGTGGGACACTAGCTCATTTTGAAGGGGTGTAACACAAAGAACCCCGCTACAGAACTTGTGGCGGGGTTTGCTGTGGGACACTTTGGCAGATTATTATTCTGCGATGATTGCAGAATAATAATCGTAGAAGTCGCTCCACTTGTAGTAGGGATAGTTGTCGGTGTCAAGCGGGAGTGATGCCTCGTAGCCGTTCTGCAGGCACTTGACCAGAATCTCGGGGTTCTTCTTGCTCCTATAGAATATGAACTGCAGGTTGGCGGCCTTGCCTATCTGGAAATCCTGGAAATAGTACTTGAGCTGGTTGGGGTCCGATACGCCCTCCTTTGGCATGTTGATGCCCATAAGTATGGTGAGCGGTCCAAGGTTGGTGTCATGACCGAAACGAAGGGAGGCGATGTCACTGCAATCGCCGTCAATGACCAGCTTGGCCTGCTCAAGGATATCGGCCAGTATGGGTTTCATCACGTTTATGTCCCTATACCAGTTACGGTATGAGTTCAGGTTGCTGCGCTCCCATCCGGCAGTGAGCTCATCATCCGAGAAGAGTCCCTGCAGCAGCTCCTCATGATCAATGCTGGGCAGTGATGTGTAGAGGTTCTTGAGGTTGCTGAATATGCGGCGTGAGTTGCGTGAGAGGCCCTCGGTGCTGGTGAACAGGCGGCCTACGATATCATCGTTTGACCCTACCTGTACGGTCTGGGGGTTGAATCCGCTCATATCCATCTGGAGTCTTGCGCGGGGAGCATTAGTCTTATATGGATTATCGTCAGCATCGGGCTTTACAGCGGGAAGGGTAGCACGGCCTGCCTGTTCATAGATGTCAATCTTGGGATTGCACTGAACCAGGGCCTGGCAGAATGCGCTCATGCTGATTATGCATCGGCCTGTAGTGGATGAGATGGCACGGACGGTGCCGCCATTTTTGAATACCTCGGGGAAACTCTTATACATCATGCGCGCTATACCCTGATGCTGTTCCCAACCTACATGGGTAAGCTCACCCATACCGGCCATGAACTCGGGGTAGAGAGCCTTGTACTGGTTGTAGAACTTCTCGCCGTCGGGGGTGAGCAGATGCTTCTCATGAGCCTCGGTCATGATGGTGTCCAGCTCCAGATAGAGTGAGTTGTTCCAATAGTAACGTGAGCCGTGACGTGCGTAATGGCTTATATAGAAGGGCTTGTAACCCTTGGGTGACTTGGTCAGGGCCGGAGCGTCAAACGTGTAGGGGTAGTCCGTTCCGTATGATTTCTGGGGATTGGCCTTGACCTCATCGAGTACGTTCATACGCTGGGCGTATGAGAATGCGCAAGTAAAGAGCGCAATGGCAAGCAGGATTCTCTTCATAATGATTGTTTTTGGTTAGTCAGAATTAAAATGGTGTTTACTGCGGTATTACGTAGCTCCAGCAGCGGCGACGGCGGTGGGTGTAGTGCTCAAAGTGTTTCCAGATGTTCTGCACATTGGCGTTGTCCTCAAGCATGGGACCGGTCTGGCAGTCTATGCCTCCGTGTGACTGGATGGCCTTGATGCCCTCACGCAGAATGATGCACTCCACGCCTTTCTTCTGGTCCTCGGGGCGTACACCTATCATATAGAAATCAATGTGACGGTGGTCATTGAGGTCTCCCAGAACCTTGAGGGCCGATATCAGACCAAGCTTACCCTTGCTGGCACGTATGCCACGGCTTATGGAGGGAGCTATGAATCCGAATCCCACCAGATCGCCCTGCTGATTCTGTACCATGAGCGAATACTCGGGGCGTCCTACCAGAGCAATGAGATGCTCCATGTTGTCAATCTGCTTGGTTGACAGGGGTACTACGCCGTGCAGTTTGGCAAAGGCGATGTTGATTATCTCCATGGCCTTGCGTACATAGGGACGTACCTCTTTCATATTGCGGAACTTCTTTATGGAGTAGCCGTAACGCTTCTCGGAAATCTCGGCAATCTGGTCCATCTTGGGCGGTACCTGATCCGGAACTATCACCTTGGTCTCGGTCCAGTCCCATTTCTTGGTCAGGCCCAGACGTTTCATATGCTCAATGTAGTAGGGGTAGTTGTAGAGCGTGATGTACATGTCAAGCTGGTCAAAACCGTCAACCAGCATACCTTGCTTGTCCAGATTTGAGAATCCCAGCGGACCTACCAGTTCTGTCATGCCAAGCTCACGTGCCCAGGCCACGACCGTATCAAACAGCGCCTTTGAAACCTCATAGTCATCGATGAAGTCAAAACGGGTAAACCTGAGCTGCTTGACGTTATCCTTCTCATTGGCGGCACGGTTCAGTATGGCACCTATACGGCCTACGATCTTTCCGTCACGCAGAGCCAGCCACAAACGGCTGTCAGCATAGCTGTAAGCTCCGTTCTTCTTGGGATTGAAGGTATCCATCTCATCGCCGATAAGTACCGGCACATACATATCGCACTCCCTGTAAAGGTCTATGGGGAACCTGAACAGTTTCTTCTTATCCTTATCTGTAAGGACCTCCTTAATTTGAATCATGATGTGGTGTTACCGGCAGAGGCCTGATATCCTTGTTCATCAGGTTACTGTCCGTGTTGTCAGGATGCAAAAATAACTAAAAAAAGCAAGCGGCAAAGAGGGTACGCCCAATTACGCGCGCAAAGAAAAGCATCCCGTCCGGGAAGACAGGATGCTCTCTATGATTTTATATTACAAACAAGCAGATCAGAATGAGGTTGATATGGCTATCATGAACGGGTAGGTCTGGAGAGGTTCATCTTTAAGGAACAGGCTTGTCACGGAGTAACGTGCCATTATTCCGAAATCATTGATACCTACGCGTGCCACGAAATTTAGTCCTAACGGGTTTACGTTGACACCCTTTATCTTTTCTGATCCGCCGCCGTAGAACTGCACTTTTGATACATCGGCAAAACGATATTCCAACTCAGGTCCGAAAGCCATGAACGGTCCGCGTCTTGATGCGGAGCTTATCTCCAGGCAGATGGGAACCCTCAAGCTCCAGTAACGCAGATAACCCTGCTTGACTTCACGGTCATCATAAAGGTCATCTGTTACAGCAAGTTTTCCTGCTGAGTTGTAATCAAGATATTTGTGACCGTCTAACCAGTAACGGGAGCGTGTCAGGTAGAATGCGGTATTCACACCCAGGTTCTTGGTCATGTGGTAACCCCACTGTCCCAGTGCAAAACCAAACTCAAATCCCTTACCGGCTTTCTGGGGCAGACCGTCGGGCATTACGGGAGGTTTGTCAGTGCATAGGAGGTTTATTCCAAAATAGAAATCAGGGGTATGGCCGGGACCGTAATAACGGTAGCTTTTGCTTACATTATTATTCTTGTTGCTGCTATTGTCTGACTTGCCAGCTTTCTTCTTGCCGTTGTCATCAACCACCTCATAATACTCGGCACCTATCAGACCGTCTACAAAATTATGGGCAAAACGGCGTGCCCAGCCTTCGCTGCGGCCCACCTTGCCGTATTCATCATACTCATAAATCCTTTCAGACTGTGCAAACGACGGCAGAGCAAACAAAACTGCAAATGCCGCAACCAGATACTTTTTCATTTTCTAGGGATAATGGTTTTACTTATAGACGGATGAGATGCCAAAATGTTGGGGCAGCAAGTCAAATTTTTTTATTTTGCCGCTGCCAGATACTCCAGAGCCTCTTTATAACCGTCAAACCCGTGTCCCTTTATCACTTTGCTTGCATAGAGTGATACGTATGAACGCTGGCGGAAATCCTCACGTGAATCCACATCACTGATATGGACCTCGACGGTGGGTATTGCCACGGCCTTGAGTGCATCCAGTATGGCTACGCTGGTGTGAGTGTATGCGGCAGGATTTATCACAATGCCGTCAAACACGCCGTAAGCCTGCTGAATGCAGTCCACTATCGCACCCTCGTGGTTGGACTGGAAACACTCCACCTCAAGACCAAGCGTAGCTGCTGACTCTTTTATGAATGCCAACAGTGAATTGTAGTCACGACTGCCGTAAATGGCCGGTTCGCGCAGGCCCAGCAGGTTCAGATTGGGACCGTTTATGACAAGAACCTTTCTCATTCCTTATATTATTTCCTGATATGTACCAAAGTATTTGAACTGCTCGCCGCAGTGGTCAAGTTCACTGATAAGTGATGCGAACTTGTTGTCATAGATGGAGAGCTCAATGTCAAAGTAGAACATGAACTCAAAGTCGCGGCCCGGGATGGGACGGCTCTCCAACTTTACAAGGTTAGCGCCTGTAGCGTTGAACTTTGAGAGGACGCTGAACAGGGTACCCGGCTTGTGGTTTACCACCATCATGATACTGGTGCGGTTGGCGCCGGGGTATATGTGGGCATCCTTGGCGATGCAGATGAAACGGGTGTGGTTGCTGTCAAAGTTCTGGATATCCTGAGCCAGTACCTCCATGTTATAGAGGTCAATACAGCTCTTGGATGATATTGAGGCCGATGTACGGGTGGGGTCCTTGGCAACTTTCTGCGCAGCCATGGCGGTGTTGTCAAACGGAATGATCTCAACATCCTTCATGGCACTCAGGAAATGTGAACATTGGTTGATGGCCTGCGGGTGAGAGTAGATGGTCTTGATATCCTGGAACTTGGCACCCTTTGCGGCAAGCAGCTGGTGGTCAACCCTTACGCGAGTACTGCGTACTATATGAACATTGTATCTTATGAGCAGGTCATAAATCTCATTGACAGAACCTGCAGTGGAGTTCTCGATAGGCAATATGCCGTACTCGCACAGTCCGTCATTGACCATACGGATCACACCTTCAAAGGTGTTGTTGAACATGATCTCGGGTACCTCAAAGAGCTTCTCGGCAGCAATCTGGGAGTATGCGCCCTCACGTCCCTGGCAGGCTACTACGGCACGTTTGGGGAACGGGGTGGGCTGGGCATTGATAAGGCTTGACAGAGCCTTGTAGAGTGGGGAGTCTTTCTCCTTGTACATGGCCTCATATGCCTTGCTTATATCAAAGATTGAGCGGTACAGAACGCGTCCGAAATCCTCAAGGTCCTGTGGCAGCTGCTTTGATACGCGTGCCAATACCTCACGCTCGCGTGAACTGTTGCTTACCGGTACGTCGTGCTCACGTTTGAACTCGCCTATCTGGTTCACCACTCTCATACGCTCGGTGAAAAGGCGGCAAATGTCATCGTCAATGTTGTTGATCTGTTCTCTGTAATCTGTAAGGTCCATAGATCTTTATGTTATTGTTGTTTTATCGGTTTACTGTTCCTCCCAGCGCATTGAAATCATCAAAGAAAGCCGGGTAGGACTTGGATGTGCACTCCGCATCGGTTATGGTGACGCTAATGTTCCTGACCGATGCCAGAACGGCGGCGGCCATCGCCATGCGGTGGTCGTTGCTGGGATCATAGCTGAAACTGTGTGCCAGGCCGCCCGTGACGGAGAGCGTGTTGTCTGTGGCGTAGGCGCTTATGCCTGCTCCTGCCAGCATCTTGAGGATTGATTCCACACGGTCACTCTCCTTGATGCGCAGACGTTTTATGTTCTCAAACCGGGTGGTTCCCTGTGCAGTTGCGGCTGCTACGGCCATTACGGGCACCAGGTCGGGAATATCGGCACAGTCAATCACGCAGCCTGTCAGGGCCGACGGGCGTGCCGTGACGCCGTCCGGGGTAGTCAGTATGTCGGCACCCATGCGGCGCATCATATCTACGATGCGGCGGTCACCCTGGGCCGAGCCCTGATAATCCAGACCTTTGCAGGTTATGCTCTTGCTGCCGGCTACGCCTGCCACAATCCAGAATGCGGCGCCTGACCAGTCGGACTCGACGGTCACTTTTGCGGCGGGTGTTATAAATTTTTGACCTGCAGGTATGCGGTAACCGTTATCTGTTTCTTCAACCTCTATGCCGAACGTGCGAAGGGCGTTGAGGGTTAATCCTATGTATGATGCGCTCTCCAGATGGCCGGTTATGGTTATGGTGCTCTCCTTGCCGCTCAGGGGCAGAGCCATAAGCAGACCGGATATGAACTGTGATGATACGCCTCCGTCAATGGTGTAGTTGCCGGCGGGCAGCGTACCCTGGCAGGTGAGCGGCATTTGGCCGTTTGCGGACATCTTTACGCCGTGGGCGGTCATCTCCTCATACAGGGGTGAGAGCGGGCGCTCTGGCAGGCGGCCCTGTCCTACGAATACGGCATCGGCTCCCAGTGCGGCTGCAACGGGCAGCAGGAACCTCAATGTGGATCCGCTCTCGCCGCAGTCAAGTGTGGCGCCACGGGTGGGTCTGGATATGGGTGTCACCCTGAATACGCCGCCGTCATAAGTTATGTCGGCTCCCAGCGCATTCAGGCATGCGGCGGTTGCCTCCATGTCACGGTTCACGCTGTGGCATACTATGGTGCAGGGCTCACTGGCCAGCGCGGCGCAGATGAGCATGCGGTGCGCCACTGATTTGGAAGGCGGCACCTGGACCGTACCTGATAGTGTTCCCTGTGTGGTGACTGTCATAATCCAATCTTTTTCATCAGTTCCAGAACCTGGGTGGGGGGCATTTTCTGCAGAATGCAGTGACCTACTGACTCAGGCAGTACAAGTGTTATGTCACCGGCGCTGCGTTTCTTGTCCGACAGGATTACCTGATACATTTGCTCTGCGCCGTAGGGGCATGTCAGCTCAAAACCGTAGTCTCTTACCACCTGGCTCACAGTATCTGTAAGGTCCGGCAGTCCGTATGCTGCACCCACCTTGGCGGCAATCACCATTCCGCGGGCCACAGCGCTGCCGTGGCTGATGGTGAATCCGCTCAGTTTCTCAATGGCGTGACCGAACGTGTGGCCAAAATTTAGCAGGCCTCGCATTCCACGGTCAAACTCATCCTGCTCCACTACGTCACGCTTTATGCTTATGCAGCGGGCAATCACCTGCTCCAGGTCAAAGGTGCCGGGTTTGGCAATGACCTGAGCCAGCTCGCTGTCAAGTATGAATCCGTATTTTATTACCTCGGCAAATCCGTCACGCAGCACATCGGAATCCAGAGTTGAGAGAGTGTCGGAATCCAGATATACCAGTGCCGGCTGGTGGAACGCACCCACCAGGTTCTTGCCGGCGCTTATGTCTACAGCTGTCTTTCCGCCTACCGATGAGTCTACTGCTGCCAGCAGGGTGGTGGGTACCTGAATGAAAGGTATGCCGCGCAGGTAGATGGCAGCAGCAAATCCCGCCATATCACCGACTACACCGCCTCCAAGTGCCAGCACCAGATCCGTACGTGTTACCTGTGCCTGGACCATGGTGCCGATGAATGCGGTCACGTTATCCAGGGTCTTGCTCTGCTCGCCGTTCTCAATCACATGGCTTACTACGGTGAATCCGGCCTGTTCAAGTGAATCAGTTACGGTCTTGCCGTAGAGCGGGAATACCTTGTCATCACTCAGAATGGCTATCTTGCAGGGCTTGAACTGCTCTTTTGCAGCTTGGCCTATGCCTGACAGACCGCCTTTACGGAGCAGTATGTCATAGGTGCCGGATGCGTGGACGGTGATTCGGGTAGGGGTCTCCATATTATTTGTCGGAAAGTTCTTTTGCTATACGTCCGTCACGCAGCAGTGCGCAGAGTGTGGTGGCGTCATCGGCCTCCATGGCACTTGCGTACTGGGTGAGGTTGTCAATCAGGGTATGTATCTCACGGAGCAGGTTGTCCTTGTTGTCAAGGAACAGCTCTGTCCACATATTCTCGTTAAGCCAGGCTACACGTGTAAGGTCGCGGAAACTGCCTGCGCTGTAGCCCTTGTGCTGCTGGGCCGTGGGGCTCTTTACGAAAGCGTTTGACACTACGTGTGCCAGCTGTGAGGTGAAGGCAATCATACGGTCGTGGTCATCGGCCGATGTAAATACCACACGCTTAAGCAGCATGGGCTCCAGAAGGCTCTTGATGCGGTCCAGCAACTCTATGTCATCATGAGTGGGCGGAACGATTATCATGGATGCGTTCTGGAACATGGTGGCACGTGAGTTCTTGTAACCGGAGAGGTGTGTGCCTGCCATGGGGTGTCCGCCGGCATATGTGAATCCGTACTTGGCGGCCACCTCCATTCCGCACTCCACTACCTTGCGCTTGGTTCCGCAGTCATCAATGACTACGGTCTGTTTTGCAATCTCCTGTCCGTGTTCACGGAGCCACTGGCATGCGGCGCCCGGTGTGACGGCTATATGTATAAGGTCACACTTTTTTATGTTCTTGCTGTCCAGTATGCCGCTGAGCGTGCCCTCCAGCTCCGCAAAACGGCTTACTGACTCGTTCAGGTCATATCCAAGTACGGTCCAGCCGGCCTCATGGTATGTCTTGGCCAGCGATCCGCCTATCAGACCCAATCCTACAACACCTACCGTGTTCATATCAGATTATCTGCTTGAGTGCCATAACCTTCTTGGCAACCTCATCAAACTGTGCGGGAGTGAGTGACTGTGCACCGTCGCAAAGAGCGTGGATGGGGTCGTTGTGTACCTCTATTATAAGACCGTCGGCACCGGCAGCTGCGGCAGCCAGTGACATGGACGGTACCAGACGTGACTTGCCGGTGGCATGGCTGGGGTCAACTATGATGGGCAGATGAGACAGCTCCTTTACTACCGGTATGGCCGACAGGTCAAGCACGTTACGGGTGTATGTGTCATAGCTGCGGATACCGCGCTCGCACAGGACGATGTTCTCATTACCGCCGGCCATGATGTACTCGGCGCTCATGAGCCACTCCTTGATGGTGCTGGCAATACCGCGCTTGAGCAGAATGGGCTTGCGGGTACGTCCCAGAGCCTTGAGAAGCTCAAAGTTCTGCATGTTACGTGCACCTACCTGGAGCATGTCGACATCCTCAAAGAGTTCCAGATGACGCTCGCTCATGATCTCGGTGACAATAGGCAGACCTGTTGCCTGACGTGCCTTGCGCAGCAGTTCCAGACCATCGGCACCCATTCCCTGGAAATCATACGGGCTGGTGCGGGGCTTGAATGCACCACCGCGCATCAGTGTTGCACCCGATGCCTTGACTGCCTTGGCAATCTCTGTAATCTGCTCCTCTGACTCTACCGAGCAGGGACCGGCTATCATGGCAAAGTTGCCGCCGCCAATCTTGACCTTGTTCTCACCCTCACCGATCTCGACTACGGTATCGGCCGGATGGAAACGGCGGTTGGCGCATTTGAATGGCTCGGTTATGCGGGTTACGCTGTCAATTATGTCCAGACCGCTCAGCAGGTCGGGGTCAATACGGCTGGTATCACCTATAAGACCGATAACTGTCTGGAACTGACCTTCGGATATGTGTACGCCTACACCCTGGCCTTTGAGCCAGTTGATGAGGTTTTTCTTTTGAGTCTCTGAGACTCCTGCTTTGAGTACTGCTATCATAGTTTTATGTTTTTGTTTCTTCTTTTCCGGTTTGCAACAAAAAAGCCCGGATGTCTGTCCGGGCTCTCTGTTATTTCTTATTTGTACGCATACAACAAATTACCCGGCATATTGTCTGGTAAACCAAAAGTAATAAAAGTATGCGTTGAATGATCTCATATCGGCCGCAAAGGTATATAACTTTTTGTTCCGTTGTAATGGAGTGCCCAGCTTTTTTTTGATAAAATACCCAGATATGGGTAGTTTAGGGATTTTTATAAGGGCCCCGTTTGGACGATTGCCGGTATTGACTTAAGTTTGCCGCCAGTATTTAACCTATTAAATCCTTGTTATGAAGAGATCGATACTCCTTTTTGCGGCAGTCCTGCTTATGGTGCCGTTTCTGGCGGGTTCATGTAAAAGCAAAAAACGTTTCTTATTTGATGTGGTTGAGCAGGATTATGTAAACAAGTCCTCTCAGACGGTCCATGGCGTTGAGGTTAAGGAACAGCTGCCTCTGGGGGCGTCCGATATATTCGTATGTGATACATTCATTGTGGTTATGACAAGTGGCGGACAGCAGCCCAGAATGCATGTATATTCAACAAACTGGCAGCCGCTTGGTGAGTTCTGCAACATAGGACGTGCCAGGAATGAGTTTCTGAGTTATCCCAAGCTGCTGTCGGGACAGTATTACAGGAAGCCGGACGGCACCGTACTCGTTCCCCTTATGGACGGCGCTTCAAATGGAGTCAAGATGATGGACCTGACAGAATCAGTAAGATGTCAGTCTACAGTCATAACCAATTATAGGGAAGATCTTAAGGGTATCTGGACGGTCATAGCCAACCGGGATAACATGAAGATAAAATTCGGCTCCAGAAGGGATGTCATATTGCTCAATGAGGATATGAACCTTACGTTTGAGTACAATAACCCTGTCAATGACTATCCGGATTACTATGGTAAACCGTATTTTGGCGTGCGTCAGGATACAACGGAGATAAGGAGAATCATGCTGCTCTCAGAGGTAGAAGGAGAGGAGATGGAGTTCTTTGGAGGCTGCATTATAAAACATCCCCACAGGAACCTGATTGTGCAGCCTTTCTCCAGTCTGGACTATATCCTGTTCTTTGACATGGACAATGACCGTATGTTTGCCGTGCATCAGAAAGGATCCGCCTCTTTTGACGGAAAACTGCCTGAATATGTCCGGACTGAAGGCGTAACTGAGGACGGCACACCTTATTATGAGGATAATCTGGTGGAGCATTTTGGGTATGCCGCATTTGCGGAGTCATACTTTATGGTGCTTTACTATGCCGGTGACCACGGAACCGGATCGGCCGATCCCGAGAACCCGGTTGCGGAACTTATGTTCTTTGACTGGGATGGCAATTTCCTTAAATCCGTAAAGCTTGATACCTCAATATGGAGCATAACATATGACGAGAACAACCATATCCTTTACGGAATGGATATGTTTACGGAGAGCCTCTACAGTTTTGACCTCACGTCTGTCTTGCCGGACTGACACATTTTGATTATCTTCGTAACCGAATTTTTACAGAAGATAAATGGCACAGACAACTGCAGACGACAAGAAGATTATTTTCTCAATGGTGGGCGTAAGCAAGGCCTTCCAGAACAACAAACAGGTACTTAAGGACATTTACCTGAGTTTCTTTTACGGAGCCAAGATCGGTATCATCGGTCTTAACGGATCAGGTAAATCAACCCTGCTCAAGATAATTGCAGGTATAGAGAAGAGCTACCAGGGACAGGTGGTGTTCAGCCCCGGTTACAGCGTGGGCTATCTGCCCCAGGAGCCGCAGCTGGACCCTGACAAGACCGTCAAGGAGGTGGTCATGGAGGGCGTTCAGCAGATATATGACACCCTTAAGGAGTATGATGAGGTAAACCATAAGTTCGAGCTCCCTGAGTACTATGAGGATCAGGATAAGATGGATGCCCTGATGGCGCGCCAGGCTGAACTGCAGGATATGATTGACGCTACCGATGCCTGGAACATAGACAACCGTCTGGAGCAGGCAATGGATGCACTGCGCTGTCCGCCCGAGGACCAGAAGACCGGTGTCCTGTCAGGTGGTGAGCGCCGCCGTGTGGCTTTGTGCCGTCTTTTGTTGCAGCAGCCGGATATACTGCTGCTGGATGAGCCTACCAACCATCTGGATGCCGAGAGCATACAGTGGCTGGAGCAGCACCTGAACCAGTACGCAGGTACCGTCATTGCCGTAACCCATGACCGATACTTCCTGGACAACGTGGCCGGCTGGATCCTGGAACTTGACCGTGGCGAGGGTATTCCATGGAAGGGCAACTACTCAAGCTGGCTGGAGCAGAAGTCACAGCGTCTGGCTCTGGAGGAGAAGCAGGCTTCAAAGCGCCGCAAGACCCTGGAGCGTGAGTTGGAGTGGGTACGTATGGCGCCCAAGGCACGTCAGGCCAAGGGTAAGGCCCGTCTGAACTCTTATGATAAGTTGATGAATGAGGACGTAAAGGCCAAGGAGGAGAAACTTGAGATATTCATACCCAACGGTCCGCGTCTGGGTAACAAGGTCATTGAGGCCAAGGGCGTCCAGAAGGCGTTCGGCGACAAACTGCTGTTTGATGACCTTAACTTCTCTCTGCCGCCAAACGGCATTGTCGGTGTCATCGGCCCTAACGGTGCAGGTAAGACCACTCTGTTCCGCCTTATCATGGGCCTGGAGAAAGTTGACAAGGGTACATTTGAGATAGGTGAGACCGTAAAGATTGCATATGTTGACCAGCAGCATAAGGATATAGATCCTGAGAAGAGTGTCTATCAGGTGGTAAGCGGCGGCAACGAGATTATCCGCATGGGCGGCCGTGACATCAACGCACGTGCCTACCTGGGCAGGTTCAACTTTACCGGTGCCGATCAGGAGAAGAAATGCGGCGTGCTGTCAGGTGGTGAGCGTAACCGTCTGCAGCTGGCCATGGCACTCAAGGAGGAGGGTAACGTACTGCTGCTTGATGAGCCTACCAACGATATCGACGTGAATACCCTGCGTGCCCTTGAGGAGGGTCTTGAGGATTTTGCAGGTTGCGCTGTAGTTGTCAGCCATGACCGCTGGTTCCTGGACCGTATCTGCACCCACATCCTGAGCTTTGAGGGTGACTCAAAAGTGGTCTTCTATGAGGGCTCTTATAGCGAGTACGAAGACTACAAAATTAAACAGTTAGGTTACCAGGAACCCAAGCGCATACATTACCGCAAGTTACAGTAAGCAACTCTCCTTCTCGCCAAAGTGTCCCACGGCGAGAAGGGTTGTGGGCTTTGTGGGCCCGGTCAGTGTGGGACACACCTTCATAATGAGGGGGTGTAACACACTTGCTAGCGTTTGAAAGTATTCTGAGTGGGGTGATTGTGGGACACTTTGGCGTAAAAAGGATTGTCTATGAGAAAGATTCTGTTATTGGCGATGATTGTGCTGGCCAGTTGCCAGAGTGATCCGTTTGTGGTAAAGACTACGAACGGACGGGTACGTGGTTTTGATGAGGAGGGAACGATGGCGTTCAAGGGTATCCCGTATGCTCATGCCGAGCGCTGCATGCCTCCCGCACCGGTAGCCAAGTGGGATACCGTCATGGATTGCACCCAGTGGGGCCCGCAGTCACTGCAGGGCGGACGAATCCAGCCGGGCAGTGCCGAGGACTGCTGTGTGCTTAACGTATGGACCACCGATACCAAGGGCCGTAAACCGGTTATGTTCTGGTGCCACGGAGGCGGTTTTGACTCGGGCACATCGGCCTGGAATCCGGGTATGTGCCTGGCCAAGAAGGATGTGGTGGTAGTAAGCCTTAACCATCGTCTCAATATAGTTGGATTCCTGGACCTGTCGGCTACGGGTGATCCCAAATACAAATACTCCGGCAACGTGGGTATGATGGATGCCGTCAAGGCGCTGGAGTGGGTGCGTGACAACATCCGCAAGTTTGGCGGTGATCCCGATAACGTGACCATATTCGGTGAATCCGGAGGTGGCGGCAAGGTGGGCACACTGATGTGTATGCCGGCAGCCAAGGGCCTGTTCCACAAGGCTATAATCATGAGCGGTACGATCCTGAACGTGAACAACAAGGCTATGACCGAAGAACTTGGACTTGCGGTCCTTGATGAACTGGGCATACCCTACAATGAGCCTGACCGCATAAAGGATATCCCATATGACAAGCTCTATCAGGCCGGTCAGCGTGCACTCTCCGCAAGGGGGCTGGTTCGTACACCGGGAACTCCTATCATGTGGGGATTCGGCCCCGTTCCTGACGGTGAGGTGCTGCTCCAGCAGCCTTTCCAGCCTGATTTTGCATCCATATCAAATGATATACCTCTGGTGATAGGAACCACATTCAACGAGTTGCAACGCGGCCAGTACAATCGTGCCATGACTCTGGATCAGGCCAAGGATGCGGTACGTGCCACATTTGCCGATGAGACCGATGCATATGCAGAGGCTCTTGCAGAGGCCTGGCCCGATTATATCCCGCAGGACCTGCCGTCAATTGACAACCTGTTCCGCGCCAAGACTGTGATTACGGCCGATGCAGCATCGGCCTCCAAGACTGCTCCGGTATACAATTACATGTTCACATGGAAATCACCGTCTACGCATCTGTCGGCACATGGTGCAGAACTCAATTTCTGCTTCAACACGCTGCATCATGCAGGCCGTGACCTGCCCAACCCGTCACAGGGTGACCTGTTGCTGGCCGACCGTATGGCACAGTCGTGGGCAAATTTTGCACATACCGGAGATCCCAATGTAGAGGGACTGCCGGAGTGGCATCCTTATACCCGTGAGAACGGTGAGTGCTTTATGTTCGGACCCGAGATTGAGGTGCGCAACAACTTTGACCGCACTCTTGAGGAGATTATAAACCGTCACTGTTTTGAGAAACTGGACCAGTTCCGCGCTACAGGCTCGTTGAAATAATTGGCAGTTGTTGTTGGCTGATTGCCAACTATAATTGTATCTTTGTGATAATCAAATCCTTGTTCGATATGAGAAATTTATCCTTTCCCATGCTTGCACTGTCCATGTTGGCAGTTGTAGGTTGTTCAGGTTCATCTTCATCGGCACCGGTTGATACCTATGTCCTCTATGACGATGATATTATCAAAGAAGGTGACCTGACGGAGATTGCGTGTGACTTCAAGGTCTATCCGCTTAAGAGTGATATCCCGCTGGACGGCGTAGGCGGTATCAAATGCTGGGGCAACAAGGCGTTTGCCCGTTCAAATGACAACAAGAGACTGCTCTGTTTTGATAATTACAAGCTCTATGCGGTTCTTGACAAACTGGGACGCGGTCCCGGTGAGTACCTGTATCTTAGTGACTACACATATGATGAGAAGGAGGACCTGCTTTATATAGGCAATGACTCAATCATCTGCGTGTATGATGCCAGGACAACGGATTTTATACGTAAGCAGTACATCAATTATGATACCCAGAATCTGCTGAATGTGGGTGATAAGATGCTCTACTTAGGTATGGATATTGATGAGTCCAGAAAACGCCAGGACGACATCAATTACAATCCTATTCAGTCCGTGATCCTGGCTGAAAGGGGAGACTGGGAACTTAAGGGTCCGGTTAAGGTATTGACTAAGTACAATTATTTCCACCGTGTAATATTCGGGTACCCTGAGGTGTTTTATGTGAACCCAAAGAATCTGTCATTCTGTATTCCGGGTCCTGTAAACAGGATTGTCACTTTTGATTTTGACAATGATTCAGTAACTGATGTATTCAAGTTCAGGATTGAATCCAATGATAATATGACAGTGACGAAATATCAGGATGAGAAGAACTTTGAGGGCGTTACATATAACGAACTGATGAATGACTATATGTCAATGATCCTGGGAGGACGTTTCCTTGACAATGTCTACAACATTATTGTGGATGACGGAACTATCAGTTTCAGAGTGGATTATACCACTGCCGGGGAATCCTGGTCAATGGATGAGAGTGATGCGGATGACGGATACCTCTATTGGGTTCACAATAAATCCGGAACCAAAGTATACAAATCATTGCGCATTCCCGGCCTGCTCAAGAATATCAATCCCACCGGTTGCCATGACAACCGTAATGTGGCAGTCATAGAGAACCTGGGTGAGGATGCAATTGATGAACTTTCTGATATGTCACCGCTGGCCAAGCAGATAGTAGCAGAACTCAAGAAACAGAACGATGAAAACCCCGTCATCCTTGAGTTCCGATTCAAATAAATAACCTCTTGAATTCCGATTCAAAGTTTGGAGTGAGGATGTCCTTTCCCAGGGCATCCTTTATTTCCTGCATGGTCCAGAACCGGCCGCCGGCAAGCTCTTCCTTGCTGGGGTTGACGGGACCGTCATATACGGTGCGGAATACGTATACAAGCTCTTTCTCAACCTTGCTTTCAAATACGTAGTGACCCATTGGGATGGGGTTGGGTACGCTTATGCCTAACTCCTCCATCACCTCACGCTGAAAGGCCTGCTCCACAGTCTCACCGTAACTGATATGGCCGCCAACTGCGGTATCCCATTTGCCGGGCTGGATGGGCTTCCAGTCAGGACGGCGCTGCAGGTATAACTCTCCTTTTGAGTTGAAAAGGTGCAGATGTACTACCGGATGCAGCACCTTGCGGCCGTCATGGGCCTGGCCGCGCAGTATCTTGCCTAGTACTTTCCCATCCTCATCGACAATGGGAAACAGCTCATTGTTGTTATCAGAATTCATGTGGGTCAGCGTCTTGTAAAACGGGGAATTTGGCGCGGAAATGTGCCAGTTTTTCCAGATCCAGCTCTGCACTTGTCATCTGGGGGTGCTCATCGGTCTGAATCAGTGTCTCTCCGTAGGGGGTTATGATGGCGCTGTGTCCGGGATAAATGCCCCATTCGTCACTGCCTGCGCGGTTTACGCCGATGGCATAGCACTGGTTCTCAATGGCGCGTGCACGTAGCAGGGTGTCCCATGCAAGGATCCTTTTATCGGGCCAGTTGGCGGGGTAGATCACGGCGTCATAGTCATCACGGTTGCGGCTGAATGTGGGGAACCTGAGGTCATAGCATATGAGCAGCATTATCCTCAGGCCGCGGAACTCTATTACCACTCTGTCCTTACCGCGTGAGTAGTGCATGCTTTCGCCGGAGTATGTAAAAAGATGGTGCTTGTCATAATAATCCACGATGTCGTCTGGCTTGGCAAAACAGAAACGGTTATAGACATGACCGTTCTCTGTAACAGGCAGGGTGCCGCAGACAGCTGCGTTCAGTTTGGATGCCTTGTCAAGCATCCAGGCTACGATGGGGCCGTCCATGGTCTGTACGACAGGCGTGGGGTCTATGTATTGTCCTGTGGCGAACATCTCGGGCAGGACGTAGATATCGGCTCCGCATCCGGTGCCAATGATCAGGTCCAGGTCTGTAAGGTTGGATTTCCAGTCCTCCTTGACAGGGGCGTTCTGTACTATTGATATTTTCATGGCGCAAAAGTAGTCATTTTTGTGTTAACTGTCAGAACAGGTCAAGTGACAGTTGTCCGTCACCCAGCAGATTGAATGACATGCGGTGGTAGGGGGTGGTGCCGAACTGGCGTATGGCTTCACGGTGTTTTGCCGTGGGGTATCCCTTGTTGTCAAGCCAGTCATACTGAGGGTACTCCTGCGCAATACGGTTCATGAAATCATCACGGTAGGTCTTGGCCAGTACTGATGCGGCGGCAATGGACATCATCTTGCCGTCACCCTTTACAATCGTTGTGTGGGGAATGCCGGGATAGGGGATGAAACGGTTGCCGTCTATGAGCAGATGCTCAGGCTTTACACTGAGCTGGTCTACAGCGCGGTGCATGGCGGTGAATGATGCCTTGAGTATGTTTATCCTGTCAATCTCCCTGTTGTCAACTACACCTACCGCCCAGGCTACGGCCTCCTTTTCAATTACCGGGCGCAGGTCATAACGCTGTTTCTCAGTGAGCTGCTTGGAGTCATTGAGCAGTGGATTGTTGAAATCGGCAGGCAGGATGACGGCCGCTGCATAGACGGGACCGGCCAGACATCCGCGTCCGGCCTCATCGCAGCCGGCCTCGATCCGGCCCTCAACCAGGTAGGGCAATAAGGGATTGTGGCTCATCGGTCAGTCTCCTTTTCTATGCGGAACATGCAGTTGGCGGCATCGAAAGTAATGCCTTTGCGTACAAAGAAACCGGCCAGAGTCCCATTGGCGGCAAGTTCCTGAGGGGTACCTATGGATACGCCCTTGTTGCGGTCCATGAGCCAGATGGTATCGGCTATCTGGAGTGCCATATCCAGGTCATGGGTTGACAGGAATATGGTCTTGCCGGTGGTGCGGGACAGGCGGTGCAGCAGCTGCATTATCTCAACCTTGCTTGGAAAATCCAGGAATGCAGTGGGCTCATCCAGGAATATTACAGGCGTCTCCTGAGCAAGAGCCTTGGCAATCATCACTTTCTGGCGCTCTCCGTCACTCAGGGTCTGGATCATGCGGTCTTTAAGCTCAATGATACCGACCATCTGTATGGCTTTGGCAACAATGACGCGGTCCTGCTCATGCAGAGTCCCCCAGAATCCGGTGTAGGGGCTGCGACCCAGTCCTACCAGATCCTCCACAGTCATGTTCCTGAGGTCATTTTTCTCGGTCAGGACCACACCGATTACTTTTGACAACTCCTTATCCGAGTAGTCACGCAGGTTGCGGCCCATGATGATGATGTCACCTCCCAGCGGGGGCTGGAAAGCCGACAGGGTACGCAATAGGGTTGACTTGCCGGCACCGTTCGGTCCCAGCAGACAGGTCAGTTCGCCTCCGCGTATGGTGGCGTTCATGTCACGCGCTACAATTACGCTGTTCTTACCGCCCCTGTATCCTGTACAAAGTGACTGTATCTGAATGGTAGGCTCTTTCATTACAGATGCGAAGATAATGTAAATTCCTATTTTTGTTTATATTTGCAGATAGTTTGTAACCGATATGAAGGCTAAAAAAATTGTTTACAGTAGGACGCTGCTGCTTTTGGCGGCATTGTTTAGCTGTCTAGGCGTATGTGCCCGTGACAGGGGAATGGTTACGCCGGGCGCGGTATTTATAGAAAAGGGTACAAAATCTGCGGGACTCACTTTCGGCTTTGACTCATGGGAGGCATCGGGAGAGAACGGATTCGGACTTCTGGGTGTCATAAACGGATTGGACGGATATGTAAGGAATACCGATGTGGCCGCCCAGGGAGCCTATTTTGTCAAGGACAACCTGTCAGTAGGTATTAGGGTGGGTTATGCCGATACCCGGTTCTCAATTGACAGCACATCATTGTCAACGCTGGTGTTTGCGGACCGTCATGTGACAAGGCAGTCTTTTGACTGTGCCCTTACCGGACGTGCTTACCTGCCTATGTTTGACGGTAAGGTCATTGCCATGTTCTGTGAGGGCCGTGTGAGTGGTTCTGTAGGTTACTACAAGAGTTATAAGTTGACCGATAACGGTAAGGAGGGTGACCTCAATGGTATATGGAGCGCATCAGTGGGACTCTATCCCGGAATCAGTGTGTTTGCCACACATAACATATCCTTTGAGATGCTGCTCCCGTTCTTTGAGACAGGAGTGAGGTGGCAGAGGCAGACCGGCACCGACAGTGACGGTACCCTGTCACGTACATTCTTTAAGTTCAAGCCCAATCTGGTAGGACTAAGGATGGGCGTAATCTATCATTTCTGATGCATATGAGAATGAGTTTAGCTTTAATGATTACGGTCATGGGTCTGCTCTCTTGCAGTGAGTGGAATGATGACCTGTACCGCGAGCCCGTTCCGGAGCCTGATGAGGATCCGGGTATAGTAACGGCCGACGGTCAGCTGTACAATATGAATCTTGATATGTGGACCAAGGACGGGTCAAACGAGAACTGTTACGGACCCGGTGCCACATACTGGCAGAAACGTGTGTGGGCATCACCTAACGCAACCACTTCAATGATGGGTTACAACACGGTCGTTCCTGAAAGGGAGTTCGTGGCTGTAAGCGGACCTGGCAAGGCCGCCGTAAAACTGCAGACATGTCATATCAACAAACTGGGTGTCAAGAAACTGGCATCGGGCTGTCTGTTTACCGGACAGATGGGCGGTGTGGACATAATGAGTATGAATGCATCGCTCAATTGGGGCGTCAAGTTCTCGCTCAAACCCAAATCAATGGAGGGATACGCATGTTACAAGCCGCAGGTCATAAACGTTGTGAAGCCTCCATATGAAAGCTATGAGGGTCAGATGGATAAGGCTCACCTCTATGTGATACTGGCCGATTGGGATAGCCAGTTCGTGGTTGATCCCGCCAAATCACAGTTCTTTGATCCCGATAATGACCCGGCCGTGATAGGTTACGGAATAGTGACTTTTGACCACAAGATGGCCGGATATGAGAAATTCACCATCAACATAGAGTACCGCAATGAACGCACCCCCAGGTATCTGGTGATTGTGGGCGCGTCAAGCCGCCTGGGCGACTATTTTACCGGCGGTGACGGCAGCACCCTCTATCTTGATGAGTTCAAGTTCAACTACTGAACACTATGCTTAGAAAAAATTCCAACCATTGTTATTTAGTTTCTGTCTGTCTGATATTTGCCCTGACAGTCCTGTCGTCTTGTAATGATGAGAAGCCTGTCAGCTTTGACCCCACTCAAGGTGAAGAATCGGCCCCATCGGCCAAGGATAATCTGCCATGGCCGCTCACGCCAAATATGGATACCGTCAATTACCGTCCGGGTGATGATTTTTTCATGTATTGCAACGGTACCTATTGGAATGAAACGGAACTGGATGACTACTATTACGTAAGAGGTATCTTTGAAACGGAGATTGGAGAGTCGCTGCAACAGATCAGGACCGAATGTAAAGATCCCGGATTCATACAACTGGAAAACATGTTGGACCGTCAGCTAAGCAATGATGAATTCTACGCTTTCCTTAAGCCTTTCTATGATAGGATAGACAGCATTCAGAGCTATGAGGACGCTTTCAGTCTGGCGGCACAGCTAAAAAAGGAGGGTGTAGAGTCAATGATGTATTTCTATATAAATATGAGGGATGTGATCAAGGCAAGCCTGGTTGCTCCGTCACCTAATAATTACAAGCATTACTATGAGCCATTCCTGATAAATGACCATCCGGATTATGTATTTGCCAACACTACGCCGGATCCGGCGCAAGATGATGATGACGATGATGATGACGACGAGGACGATGATGATGAAGACGATGATGATGAAGACGATGAAGACGATGATGAGGATGAAGACGACTATGATGAAATAGAAGAGATAGCCGATGAAATGTTCGCCGACCTGATATGGCCTGTATTCGGACTGGATGAAGACTTGCTTATTAACTCATTCGGATATGAAAAATGGCTTTCAACTCCACTCGATGAACTTAAGGCATTCATGAAGATGGTCGTATTCCGCGATTTTGCTGCCATGGCCAACACACAGGGATTTGATTACATGACAAAGACTTCAGACACAGAGGCAACTGATGCTGCCGGGTGGATTGAGGATCGGTTATCGGAACTGAAAGGATACCTTGACAACCGGTCAATTATAGAGAGGTATATCACCCCGCAACTCAAGGCCGAGGTAATGGATATGTGCAATGAGATGCGCCAGGTTTTCATTGACCGGATAGGTTCTCTAGGCTGGATGAGTTCAAGCACCAAGGTCCGTGCCCAGAAAAAGATTGAGCGTATCAGATTCTATGTAGGAGGGCCCGAAAGATGGATGGCAGACAGTCCTGACCTGAGCGGTTGTGATAACATGCTGCAAGCTACACAGATATTTTACAAAACGGAGCTGGATTATATAACAGCCTTCGTAGGCATGAAGGCTCAGGACGATCTGTTCAACTATTACCTGTTTACCTATGACTGGCCGCTGTTGACTATAAATTGCAGTTATGACCCCAATTACAACTCCATTGCCATATATCCGCCCTTTATGATGCCACCTTATTATGATGCCGATATGCATCCGGCTATGAAATACGGCATGCTTATGAGTGTCATCGGACATGAAATTACACATAGTGTCGATGCCTCCTGTATAGGTAAGAATGAAGACGGAGAATTTGAAGAATGGTGGACGATACAGGATAAGATGGAATATAAGGAGTTGCAGCAGCAACTGGTGGAACTGTACAACCGGATACCCGTATTACCTGATTTTTCACCGTTTATCTGCTGTAACGGCGAATTGACTCTCGATGAAAACATTGCAGACCTGGGCGGAGTGGAAATTGCTCACCAGGCATTTGTAAACTATTGCACAAGAAAAGGCTTTTACGGTCCGGATCTGGATGAGATGGAGCGCAAGTTCTTCCAAGCCTATGCCAACAGATACAGGACAAAATATGGCTATAAATACTACGACATATGGAAAAATGACACACATTCATTTGACCGCGAACGTGTGAACGGAGTCCTGATGAACATAGACCGTTGGTATGAACTATACAACGTCCAATGGGGTGATTACCTCTACCTGCATCCCCAAAAACGTATCCACATCTGGTGATTATGTCATGATTATTTAATTAATCTATATTTGTTTGTAAGTTTTTTATTATGAGAAAATTATCTGTTCTTGTTTTGCTTTTTGCCACACTTGGGGCAAGTTCACAATCAATCGTTACCATCAATGTGGAATCAACTGATATTTCAGCCGGCGATACATTGACATTGGACCACATGAGTCTGTTTTACTATGACAAAATAGAAAAGACTACATTTTTTGTGGCCGATGAAAACGGCCGGGCTGTCATTCATGATCCGGTTGACGGTTTCAGCCGCCTGCGTCTGAACATCGGTAATAACGACCTGAGTCTCTATGCCGATGCCGGACAGACCATAAACATAAAGGTGACCAATCCCGCAGACATGAAGTATGTCACTCCCACCGGTGGTTTCTATGATGACCCGGGCTATCATGATTACCTAAGCAATCACAATACCCTGATCTGCAACAAGAACAATGCCTTGGATAAATTTGATCATTTCGCGCGAATAGGATTAAATGACTCTGCACAGTATTATTTCTCCATATATAATTCCATTAGTAGCCGCGAAGACTCAAAACGTGAGATGGAGTTTATGAAACGCACTGACAATCAGGTCTCAGTGTATATGTATGCGCACGAATGGGGAATGGATGATGTAGATAAAAAGAATTTTGAGAAACAATGGAAAAAGATGGATGAGGAGATAAAAGCCTCAGGTGCCGGAGAATATTTCAAACAGACAATGGAGACCCGTAAGGGACTCAGGTCAAAAGCTAAGGCCAGTGACTTTACAGTCATAGATACAAAAGGCAATAAAGTAGACCTTAAGAGTCTGGAAGGCCGTTTCGTCATCCTGTACTACTGGGGTATATGCGGGTATGTATTACAGTCATGCTCTGATCTGGTAGACCTGCATGAAAAATACGGCGATATCCTGACCACTATAGCTCTGACTGAGGAATCAACCTTTAAAGATGTAAGCAATTACAATGAATATAACACTGACCGGGTTCTGTTACCGCTAAAAGGTCTGACTAGGGATGACTGGACAAACGTATTGACCAACAAACCGGATAACGAACAGATAAAGGAGGACTATCTGATGATGGCAACCCCTTGCGTAGTGCTTATCTCACCTAAAGGCCGAATCATAAGGCACGGTTATGCCAATGTCCTGCGAGTGGCAAAGAACAGGCTCAAGCTATATACACTCTTCCACCGCAAATAATTGAGCCCGGTGAATGCCGGTCCTGATTTATTTATAACTTTGTTGCAGTCAAACAAGTAAAGTCAATCTTACTGACCATGCTAAAGAAAATAAGAATTGTACTGGCCGCACTGTTCCTTATAGGAATAACGCTGCTGTTTGTAGGAGTGGGGCATAGCTGTTGGGGCTGGATGGCAAAGCTGCAGTTCCTGCCTTCATTGCTTGCCCTGAACTTTGCCGTGATCATATGCATAGCCCTGCTTACACGGCTTTTTGGCCGTATCTACTGCTCGGTGATATGTCCGATGGGCGTGTTTCAGGACCTTGTAATCTGGATACGCCGTAAGGGTGAGAAACTCTTCAAGAAGAAGAAAACCCACAAGTTCAAATATGTGAGTGAGCACAAGTGGGTGCGTTACGGCGTACTGGTACTTTCAATTGTGTCAATCTTTGTCAGCGGTCAGATGCTCATAGCTCTGATTGCTCCTTACAGCGCTTACGGCCGTATGGTTCAGTCCATTGCGTCAACCGCATCGGGCTCGGTAACTCTGCCTCTGCTGCTTACAGGACTGCTTACGTTTGTGATAATCTGCGTTTGCGCCTGGATGTGGGGCAGGGAATACTGCAACACCATCTGCCCTGTAGGTACTCTTTTGAGTGTTATGAGCCGTTTCTCAATGTTCCGTGTGCAGATAGACGAGAGCAAGTGCATTAACTGCGGCAAATGCGGACGCGGCTGTAAGGCCGGGTGCATAGACACCAAGAATCATATGATAGACTACAGCCGTTGTGTTGACTGCTTCGACTGCATCGGTACCTGCCAGGAGGGTGCAATAAAGTTCAAGACGTTCCGCTACAAAGAGCCTTGTACCGTTAAGGCCGATGAGCCAGTCGACGAGGGCCGTCGCGCATTCCTGGTTACCGGTGCCGTATTGGCCGCCACTGCCGCCGCTCATGCGCAGGACCATATGCACGGAGGTTTTGCCGATGTCATTGACAAGAAATCGCCCGAGCGTTCGGAGCGTCTGGTTCCGTTCGGTGCCGGTAGCGTAAAGAACTTCTATGACCACTGCACCGCCTGCCAGCTTTGTGTGAGTGCGTGCAAGAACGGGGTGCTGCGCCCATCATCGGACCTGGAGCATTTCATGCAACCGGTAATGGGTTATGAGAAGGGGTACTGCCGTCCGGAGTGCACCGCATGCAGCCAGGTTTGCCCTGCAGGTGCCATCAAACCCGTAAGTGTTGAGCAAAAACAGACTATCCGTATTGGTGTGGCAAAAGTCAACCTTGAACTGTGTCTGCCTGCTACAGGTAAGGACAGCTGCGGTAACTGTGCCTATCACTGCCCATCGGGCGCTATCCGTATGGTGCGCCAGCAGGGCTCACGCATGCAGATTCCAACCGTTGTGTCGAGGACCGCTGCATAGGTTGTGGAGCATGTGAGAATCTATGCCCGTCACGCCCCATCAGCGCTATAACCGTAAACGGTCTTTCTATTCACCACAATGCCTGACAAAATGGACAGAAGAGATTTTATAAAATATATGGGAGCAGGTGCAGCTGCATTGGCACTTGATTCCTGCACCCCCAAGGCCGCCAAGAATCCCGGAAAGGCCGCCACGTCAAACAAGGACCTGCACGGAGAGATGCTCCAGCACTATCCCGGTATAGGCGTGCTGGGTTACGGATGCATGCGCTGGCCGCAGAAGCGTAACGAGCAGGGTAGGAATGTGATTGATCAGGAGGAGGTTAACCGTCTGGTTGATTTTGCATTGGAGCACGGAGTGAACTACTTTGATACATCGCCCGTATATCTGGGAGGTGACAGCGAGCGTGCCACGGCCGAGGCCCTTAACCGCCATCCGCGTGAGAGTTGGATATTGGCAACAAAACTGTCTGTATTCGGCAATTCCACATTTGAGGGCTGTCAGACCATGTACCGCAACTCACTGGAGATATTCAAGACAGACTATATAGACTATTATCTGCTGCACTCCATCCAGGACGGTAATGATTTCCGCAACCGTTTTGAGAATACCGGAATAATGGAGTTCCTGCTTGGTGAGCGTGAGGCCGGTCATATCCGCAAACTTGGATTCTCGTTCCATGGCCATAAGGACGGTTTTGATGAGATGATGGCGCTGCATGACAAGTACCATTGGGACTTTGTCCAGATCCAGATGAACTACGTGGACTGGGAACATCCCAACGGGCGTAACACCCGTGCCGATTATCTGTATGCCGAGCTCGACAAGCGTGAGATTCCCATCGTGATCATGGAGCCTCTGCGCGGCGGAGCCTTATCGGATGTACCGGCACAGCTTGCGGATCAACTCAAGGAACGTGAGCCTGAGCGTTCCATAGCATCGTGGGCATTCCGTTATGTGGGCAGCTTTCCGCGTGTACTTTGCGCACTCAGCGGTATGACATACATGGAGCATCTGCAGGACAATCTGGAGTCATTCCTTGATTTCCAGCCCCTTGATGATGAGGAAAAGAAGTTCTTGCTTGATGTGGCAACCCAGATGGAGGACTATCCGCTGGTAAAGTGCACCGCCTGCAACTACTGCATGCCTTGTCCCTACGGCATCAACATTCCCGGCATATTCAAGTTCTACAATGACAATATCACTGCCGGCACATATGTAAAGAGCAAGGAACAGGAGCATTACGCCCGTGCACGCCGCAAGTATCTGCTGGCATACAACGAGGCCATCCCCACAGTACGTCAGGCCGACCATTGCATCGCCTGCCGCCGCTGCGAGCGTGACTGTCCGCAGAATATCCGCATTCCCGATGAACTGCGCCGCATAGACCGCTACATAGAGAGTCTGAAACGAGAGACAATAGAGTGACACCTAATGTAGAATATGTTCAGCAAAAGTTCAGGGAGTTTAACCGGCAGATGTTTGACGGTAAGCTCCCTGAACCTCCTATATCCATTACCAATGCCAAGACATATCTGGGCGTGTGTGCTTTCCGCAAGCACCGCAAATGGAACGGCAAACTGGAGTATTCTGATTTCAAGCTGCGGATAAGCCGCCGGTTTGACCTGCCCCGGGAGGAGATTGACGACACCATAATCCATGAGATGATCCACTACTGGATAGGTCTTTTCAGTCCGGCCGATATGCCCGGTCACAGCCCTCTGTTCCGTAAGATGATGGCCGATATAAACGCCCGATACGACCGACATATCCGCGTGTCACACCGCCTGAGCGCGGAACAGCAGGAGCAGGCAATCGATCATCGGCCCAAGAAACATGTGGTTGCAAGTGTGGTATTGAAAGACGGCCGCACCGGCATCAAGGTAATCCCCTGCATGGAACGTCACATCCGCCGTTACCGTCGCGGCATGATGGCCAGTGGCAAGGTCAGCTCCATACAGTTCTATCAAACTACGGACCCTTTCTTTAACCGTTTTCCCAGCTCATCGGCCTTCACTGTCTACTTTTTGGACCATTCCGTCATCGCCTCCCATCTAACTGAAGAATGCAACTTGGTTGCATCGGACTAAGCGTACCTTTGTAGCGGAAAACAAAAAAAGTACGCTATATGATACACGAACATCACCATCATCACGAGAATGAATGCTGCAGTCATGAGCATCATCATGAGCATGAGTGCTGCAATCACGAGCATCATCACGAGCACGGTCATGAGCACCACCACCATCATGAAGAGGAAGAGGAGGGCCACGGTCGTATAATCAAAATCATTTCTGCAACAGTACTGCTGATTGCCGCTGCAATCATTGAACGCAAGACCGCCTGGGCCGATTGGCAGTATCTGCTGCTGTTCCTGGTACCTTATCTTATTGTAGGATGGGAGACCCTGAAGGAGGCTGCCGAGGGACTGCTTGAAGGTGAGGCGCTGAGTGAGGATTTCCTTATGAGCATTGCAACGATAGGTGCTCTTGCCATAGGATTCATGCCGGGTGCCGAGACCCAGTTCCCCGAGGCTGTATTCGTAATGCTGTTCTTCCAGATCGGCGAGATGTTTGAGGAGGTGGCCGAGGGCCGCAGCCGTAAGTCAATATCACACCTTATGGATATACGTCCCGATACCGCCAATGTGGAGCGTGACGGTGAGATATTCAAGGTTGCGCCCGATATGGTTAAGGTGGGCGAGATAATCGTTATCCGCCCGGGTGAGAAGGTTCCCATGGACGGAGTGATTATTGAGGGTACATCAAGCCTTGACACTGTTGCTCTAACAGGTGAGAGCGTACCGCGCAGTGTGCAGAAAGGCGATGAGATACTCTCCGGCTGCGTAAACCTGAACGGACTGCTCAAGGTACGCACCACGAAAGAGTTTGCAGAGTCTACTGTATCCAAAATACTGGATCTTGTGGAGAATGCCGCAGAGAGCAAGAGCCGCAGCGAAAGTTTCATTACAAAGTTTGCCCGTATCTACACTCCGATAGTAGTTGGTCTTGCAGTGCTGGTTGCTGTAATACCCGGCCTGATAACCGGTGAGTGGGCTACTTGGATATACCGCGGACTGCTGTTCCTGGTAGTTTCTTGCCCGTGCGCTCTGGTTATATCGGTCCCGCTCACATTCTTTGGCGGACTGGGCGGCGCATCGCGCAAGGGTATACTTATCAAGGGCTCCAACCTTATAGATAAACTGGCCGGCGTAAAGACTGTCGTGTTTGACAAGACCGGAACGCTTACCGAGGGTGTATTCCAGGTAACTGCCGTACATCCGCATGAGATTGACAACAATGAGCTTCTGCACCTGGCCGCACATGTGGAGCGTCACTCCACTCATCCCATTGCAATGGCGCTGCGCAACGCCTATCCCGATGAGCAGGATGACTGTGTTATAACCGATGTCCAGGAGACCGCAGGTCACGGAATCATAGCCAATGTTAACGGCAGGAGCGTGGCAGTAGGTAACAGCAAACTGATGGAGAAGGTTGGGGCAGAGTGGCGTCCGTGCCATCATCATGGAACTATCATTCAGGTTGCCATAGACGGTAAGTACGCAGGTCATATCGTGATATCGGACCGCATCAAGGAGGATTCGTCATACGGAATAGCACTGCTTAAGGATGCCGGCGTAAACAAGACCGTGATGCTTACCGGTGATCAGGAACATGTGGCTGCCGCAGTTGCTGCAAAGGTCGGTGTGGATGAGTATCATGCCCAGTTGCTCCCGGCCGATAAGGTATCGGAAGTGGAGAAACTGCTTGCAGGTGGAACGCTCGCATTCGTAGGTGACGGCATAAATGACGCTCCGGTACTGACCCGTGCGGATATCGGCATAGCAATGGGCGCACTTGGATCCGATGCTGCAATCGAGGCTGCCGATGTGGTGCTCATGGATGACAAACCATCCAAGATTGCACTGGCCGTAAAGATTGCACGCCGCACCATCCGCATAGCCAAGGAGAATATCTGGCTTGCCATTGGAATCAAAGTCCTGGTACTGCTGCTGGCCATCCCCGGCCTGGCCACGATGTGGATGGCGGTCTTTGCCGATGTAGGCGTAACCGTCCTTGCGGTGTTGAACGCCATGCGCGCCCTCCGCACGAGATAGGGAGCCAAAGGGGACGGTTCTATTTGGCACCCTTTCTGGAAAAGGGGCCAAATAGAACCGTCCCCTTTGGCCCCCTTTTGTGTGCTTTTTTTGTACCTTTGCGGCCATTATGGGAAAGTTCAAATCATTTCTTGAGAGAAAGAACATAGTCATCTCTGGCAAGCGCTACGGAGTTGACGCTCTGGGAGCAATGGCGCAGGGTCTTTTTGCGTCCCTCCTGATAGGTACAATCATCGCTACAATCGGCGAACAGGCCGGAGTGCAGTGGCTGGTTGATATAGGCGGATTTGCCAAGAGCATGGCGGGTCCGGCTATGGCTGCATCTATAGCATATGCGTTGGGCACTCCCAATCTGGTGCTGTTCTCAATGCTGGCAGTAGGTGCTGCGGCAAACAAGCTGGGCGGCGCAGGCGGTCCTTTGGCTGTATATGTGGTAACGCTCTTTGCATCAGAATTTGGTAAGGCTGTATCAAAAGAGACCAAGATAGATATTCTTGTGACACCGCTGGTGACTATCGCAGTCGGCGTGGGCCTCTCTTACTGGTGGGCTCCCGGTATAGGTGCCGCAGCCAGCAGCCTGGGTAACATAATCATGTGGTCTACCAATCAGCAGCCTTTCCTGATGGGAATCCTGGTATCTGTGATTGTCGGTATGGCTCTCACTTTGCCTATAAGCTCTGCTGCCATATGCGCTGCATTGAGCCTGACCGGATTGGCCGGCGGTGCCGCTCTTGCGGGATGCTGTGCCCAGATGGTAGGATTTGCGGTGCTCAGTTTCCGCGAGAACCGTTGGAACGGTATCATATCACAGGGCCTTGGTACCAGCATGCTTCAGATGGGTAACATAGTCAAGAACCCCAGGATATGGATAGCACCCACACTGGTATCGGCCATTACAGGTCCTATAGCCACTTGCCTGTTTCATATTGAGATGAACGGCCCTGCCATTGCATCGGGTATGGGAACATGCGGACTTGTGGGTCCGATAGGCGTCTATACCGGTTGGATGCAGGAGGTGACTGCCGGTACCCGCGCGGCTATAACCGGAGGGGATTGGATGGCTCTGTTGTCAATCTGCATCATTTTACCTGCAATCCTGACGATCATCATAGGCACGGTAATGCGTAAGGGCGGCTGGATCAAGGAGGGCGACCTTAAACTTGATTGAGATATCGTCATTCAAATCCCTGATACTTAGTCAAGAAAACTTCATTATCATTTCTTTTTCTTATATATTTGTTCTCCTATCAGTGAGTGATAAAAAAACTCCGGCCTTACGGTCGGAGTTTTTTCTGTTGGTTTAGAAACGATTAAGCCTCGGCGGGAGCCTCCTCAGCTGCGGGAGCCTCCTCGGCGGGAGCCTCAGTAGCCTCGGCTGCTGCCTCCTGAGCTGCTGCCTCTGCGGCTGCTGCCTCAGCAGCTGCCTTAGCCTCAGCCTTCTTGGCTGCTACCTTCTCAGCGATAGCCTCGTTAACCTTCTTCTCAGCTTCCAGCTTAGCCTTGCTCAGCTCGCGCTTAGCCTGCTCATCCTTAACGGTGATAGCCTTGAGTGCGCTCTCCTTAGCCTGCTTCCAAGCATCGAATTTAGCCTGAGCTGCTGCCTCATCAAAAGCACCCTTCTTAACGCCACCCTGGAGGTGTTTCATAAGATAAACACCCTCACGTGAGAGAATGTTACGTGCGGTATCAGTGGGCTGTGCGCCTACGTTTACCCAGTACAGGGCTCTTTCGAAATTCAAATCTACTGTAGCGGGATTGGTGTTAGGATTGTAAGTACCAATCTTCTCAATAAACTTTCCATCACGTGGAGCTCTGGAGTCTGCAATTACGATTGAATAGAAAGCGTAAGCCTTGTGGCCACGTCTCTGCAATCTGATTTTTGCTGCCATAGTTTTTGTTTTTATTGAATTAATAATGATTTGAATAGCCACTATCTCGTAATGGCGGCGCAAAGGTACAAAAATTTTGTATGATAATAATGTTTTACACCAATTAAATTGTTGAAAACGTTTTTACCAAAAAATGACTATTTGATGTATCTGAGATGCGGAAAAGTATTACATTTGTGAGTTAAAATCTGTACTGAACAGACGATGGCAGAAGAGATCAGGCACCAAGGTATAGTGGACATGATTGACGGTCAGACCGTTGTCGTGCGCATTATGCAGCAATCTGCCTGTGCCGGGTGTCATGCACGTGGAATGTGTCGTGCCGCCGAGTCCAAGGAGAAGCTGGTGGACGTGCATTGTACGGATGCATCGGCACTAAGAGTTGGACAGGAGGTGACGGTATGTGGTGAGGAGAGTCTGGGTATGAAAGCAGTGGGGCTGGCGTTTGGTCTGCCTTTGCTGTTTTTAGTGGTAGCCCTGGTAGTGGGAATTGCCGTTTCAGGCAGTGAAAAGGTTGGCGCTATATGCGCTTTTGCCGTATTGGTTCCTTACTACACGCTGCTGTATGTACTGAGAGACAGAATCAAGGATAGACTTCAATTCAGAATAATACAATATTAATATGTCGTTTATATTGACTGCTGTTCTTGTTTTGGGCTTGACCGGTTTGGTGCTGGGACTGGTGCTGTATGTCGTGTCAAGACAATTCAAGGTTGAGGAAGACCCCCGTGTGGGTCAGATCCTGGAACTGCTGCCGGCCGCCAACTGCGGTGGTTGCGGATTCCCCGGATGCGCCGCGTTTGCAGAGGCCTGTGTAAAGCGGGACTCTATGGACGGGCTCAAGTGTTCGGCGTGTAAGAGAGAGGTGATGCACCAGATTGCGGCCATTACAGGGCATGACATCGAGCTGGGCGTGGAGAAAGTGGCAGTGGTACGGTGCTCAGGTTCCTGTGCAAACCGTCCCGCCCTGCGCAGTTATGACGGTGCCAAAAGCTGCGCCATAGCAAACATGATGAACGGCGGCGAGACCGGCTGCTTCTATGGATGCCTGGGCTGCGGTGACTGCGTAAGCGTCTGCACGTTTGATGCCATCAAGATGGATCCCGATACCGGACTCCCGGTTGTGGATCAGGAGAAATGTACCGCATGCGGCAAGTGTGCAAAGGCTTGCCCGCGTAATATCATTGAGCTGCGTAACCGCAACAAGATGGACCGACGCGTCTATGTAAGTTGCGTTAATAAGGATAAGGGTCCGGTTGCCAAGAAGGCTTGCGATGTAGCCTGCATAGGTTGTGGCAAGTGTGTAAAGGCTTGTGCGTTTGACGCCATCACACTTGAGAACAATCTGGCATACATTGACTTTGAAAAGTGCCGTCTGTGCCGTAAGTGCGTAGACGAGTGCCCGCAGCATTCAATCCTGGTGGTCAATTTCCCGCCCAAGAGGGAGGAAGCTCCTGCCGATCCGGTTCAGGAACCTGTCGTTGAGCAGGCCCCTGTCGTTGAGCAGGCCCCTGTAGTTGAGCAGGCTCCTGTCGTAGAGCAGGCTCCCGATAATTCAGTAGAACAAAATTCAGCCGAGTAATATGAATACTTTCAAGATAGGTGGCGTACACCCGGAGCCAAATAAACTGACTGCCGACAGAAAGATTGAGACTCTGGCTCTGCCCACTCAGGCTGTGTTCCCGCTCTCACAGCACATAGGTGCTCCCGCAGTTCCCTGTGTGCAGAAAGGTGATGTGGTGATGGTTGGAACACGCATAGCTGAGCCGGGCGGATTCATGTCGGCCGCAATCCATTCATCGGTATCGGGTAAGGTAGCCAAGATAGATACGGTGGTCGATGCAAGCGGCCTGCGTAAGCCTGCCATTTTCATTGATGTGGAGGGCGACGAGTGGGAGCCGTCAATAGACCGTTCCGATAAACTGGTGCTCCAGACACATAAGACCCGCGAGGAGATAATAGAGTGCATAAAGGATGCCGGTATAGTAGGTATGGGTGGCGCATGTTTCCCCACTCATGTAAAACTATGCCCGCCTAAGGAGTGTAAGATTGACACCCTGATAATCAATGCGGTTGAGTGCGAGCCGTTCCTTACGGCCGATCACCGTCTTATGCTTGAGTGCCCCGACCAGATAATAATAGGAATAAAGGTTATACTCAAGGCTCTTGGCCTGGATCGTGCCGTGATAGGCATTGAGGCCAATAAGCCCGATGCCATAGAACTGATGCGTTCCAAGACCGCAATGGTAAGCGGCATCGAGGTTATGCCTCTGATGATGAAATATCCGCAGGGAGGTGAGAAGCAGCTTATCGAGGCCGTTACCGGACGTCAGGTTCCGCCTCCACCCGCACTGCCTGCCAACGTGGGTTGTGTGGTACAGAACGTAGGAACGGTGTTCGCTGTCTATGAGGCCGTGATGAAAAACAAGCCTCTAATAGAGCGTATTGTTACCGTAACCGGTAAGAGCGTAAAGAATCCTTGCAACCTCAGGGTACGTATGGGTACTCCCGTAAGCCAGTTGGTTGAGTATGCCGGCGGCATGCCTGAGGATACAGGTAAACTGATATCAGGTGGTCCTATGATGGGACGTCCGCTGCTGGATGAGACTGCTCCCGTGGTTAAGGGAACATCTGGCGTTCTTATGATTCCTGAGAAAGAGGCTGCCCGCCAGACAGAGCGTAACTGCATTCGTTGCGCCAAGTGCGTTCAGGCCTGTCCTATGGGCTTGGAGCCTTACCTGCTGGCATCGGCATCAAAGGCCGCTGACTGGGAGTGCGCCGAGGATCACTGGATCATGAGCTGCATAGAGTGCGGCTGCTGCCAGAGTACATGTCCGTCACGCAGACCTCTGCTTGACTGGGTTCGTCTGGCCAAGAACAGGGTGGGTGGCATTATCCGCGCCCGTAACGCTAAGAATTAAGTATTATGGCTCAGAAACTGTATATATCAACATCTCCGCATATCCATTGCGGCGATACCATAGAGAGGAACATGCGCTGGGTGATTTGGGCCCTCATGCCCGCACTCCTTGCTTCATTCACGGTGTTTGGAGTGGGCGCGCTGATCGTGACAGTCACATCGGTCCTGTCATGTCTCTTCTTTGAGTGGTTCATAACAAGGTTCATACTTAAGAGACCTTCAACGCTGGGTGACCTGTCGGCTACCATTACCGGTCTGCTGCTGGCATTCAACCTGCCGTCAAACATACCTCTTTACATGATTGTGGTAGGTGCGTTGGTTGCTATAGGAATCGGTAAACTGGCGTTTGGCGGACTGGGTAACAACCCGTTCAACCCCGCTCTGGTAGGCCGTGTGTTCCTGCTCATCTCATTCCCGGCCAAGATGACTTCATGGCCTGTTCCTGCAGGACTAGCAACTTCTTATATCGATGCCCAGACAGGTGCTACACCACTTAACCTGATCGGTCAGATTGCCGGTGGTAACACAGCTGCTGCAGACCAGCTGCCCAGTCTGGGTAACCTGTTCATAGGTAACATAGGGGGTTGCATAGGTGAGGTGAGTGCCCTGATGCTGCTTATAGGATTCATAATCCTGCTCTGCTCCAAGGTCATCACATGGCATATTCCGGTAAGCATACTCACGACGGTTGCCGTACTTACCGGTATCATGTGGCTTATCAATCCCGTGCTTTACGTGAATCCTCTCTATCACCTCTGCTCAGGCGGACTCATGCTGGGTGCCATCTTCATGGCCACTGATTATGTGACATCGCCCATGACATTCAAGGGTATGATATGGTATGGAATAGGCATCGGATTCCTGACTGTGGTGATAAGGTATTTCGGTTCATATCCCGAGGGTATGTCATTTGCCATCCTTATCATGAATGCGGTTACTCCGCTCATTAACAACTGGTGCAAACCTAAACGTTTCGGGGAGGCTGTAAAATGAAAAAACTGAAATCAAACATAGCGAACATGGCCATTGTGCTCACCCTGATTGCCGTTCTGGCAGCGGGTGCCCTGGCTTGGGTCAACGATGAGACCAGCGGTCCCATTGAGGAAATCAACAATGCAGCCATTGAGAACGGAATCAAAAGCGTGATCCTGGGTGACCGTGATATCGAGTTTACGGTTGAGTCTCCCAGAGAGCAGGAAGGATTCGTGTTCCACAATGTGATTGACAGGAACGGCAACCTTCTCGGTACTGCAGTCGAGTCTACCGATAAGAACGGATTCGGAGGTGCACTCAAGATAATGGTGGGCTTTGATCCTGATGGCGTGATACTGGGTTATACGGTACTGGAGCACAGTGAGACCCCCGGTCTTGGCGCCCAGGCTGACGGATGGTTCCGCCAGAAGAGTGCCGATGTACAGGAGCAGCCCGTTGCTCTTGACATACTTCTGGGCAAACCCGCAGCCCCCGGAAACCACAATATAATAGGTATGAATCCCGGCGATGACATGATGACGGTGAGCAAGGACGGTGGTGATGTGGATGCCATTACGGCTTCAACCATCACGTCAAAGGCATTCCTGCGTGCAGTGAATGCAGCCTATAAGGCGCTGTTCGGTTATACCGCTGCCGATGCCGTGAGCGGAGCTTCATCACAGAACTAAAACAGAGACGGTATTATGAACTATTTCAAGACGATAATAAACGGAATATTCAAGGAGAACCCCACATTCGTCCTCCTTTTGGGTATGTGTCCCACATTGGCTACCACCACATCGGCCATGAACGGCCTGGGTATGGGCGTGGCAACCATGTTCGTGCTGATCTGCTCAAACACATTCATATCACTGTTCAAGAACCTGATTCCCGACGGTGTTAGAATACCTTGTTATATAGTGGTCATTGCATCTTTTGTGACCGCACTGCAGATGCTCATGCAGGCTTATGTTCCGGACCTTTACAAGACTCTGGGCATTTTTATCCCTCTGATTGTTGTCAACTGCATAATCCTGGGTCGTGCCGAGGCATTCGCCGCCAAGAACAATATCCTGGCTGCAATCTGTGACGGTATCGGTATCGGCATCGGTTTCACAGTAGCTCTTACACTGCTGGGATTTGTCCGTGAACTGCTGGGTAGCGGTGCCGTGTTCGGTCATCAGGTTATGCCCACATCCATGAACATGCTGGTATTTGTGCTGGCTCCCGGTGCATTCATCACTCTGGGTCTGCTTATGGCCATAGTAAACTCTATCAAGAACCGTAAAGCCTGATCAATATGGAATATTTCCTGATTTTCATATCCGCGATATTCGTAAATAATATCGTTCTGTCCCAGTTCCTTGGTATCTGTCCGTTCCTGGGCGTGTCCAAGAAGATCAATACTGCCGCCGGAATGGGACTGGCCGTGACTTTTGTACTTACCGTTGCCGTGATAGTTACCTATTCACTGCAGAATTGGGTGCTTGAGCCGTATGACCTGGGTTATCTGCAGACAATACTCTTCATCCTGGTAATTGCCGGATTGGTTCAGATGCTTGAGATGATACTCAAGAAGGTGTCACCGTCACTTTATCAGGCTCTGGGTATTTTCCTGCCGCTCATTACCACAAACTGCTGCATCCTGGGCGTGTCAATCCTGGTGGCAAATGCAACATATAACGCACAGGGTCTTGAGCCTACACTTCTTACCGGAGTTGTCTATGCCATTGCAACCTCAATAGGTTTTGCTGTGGCTCTGATAATATTTGCCGGAATCCGTGAGCAGCTGGCACGTGTTGACGTGCCCAAGAGCATGGAGGGTATGGCAATAGCTCTTATCACCGCCGGTCTGCTGGCTTTGGCCTTCATGGGATTCGGTGGCGTGGACCACGGCATAGCCGTTGCTGCCGGTCTGTGATGTGGAATTGGGGACAGTCCCCTTTTCCACATTTTCACGTGGAAAAAGGGACAGTCCCCAATTTCACATCGAAAGATGAAGATGTTTTAAATAATTGAAATATGAGAATTTCTGGAGTTTGTTTTTCAGCTTTAAGTTTGCTGGTGGCCGCATGTTCAGGTGGTGCACCGACAGATGGTACTCAGTTGGCTAATGGCAAGTATACTGCCGATGCACTTAACGTTGAGAGTACTATTACCGCTACGGTGACCGTAAAGGGTCACAAGATTGCCGCTGTATCCGTGAAGGATAACGGTAATACCTACGCACAGTACACATCGCCTTACACTATCGTTCCCAAGAGGATAGTTGAGGCCCAGAGTACAGATGTCGATGGCGTTACAGGCGCCACTTATTCATCGGACGCAGTCAAGAAGGCTGTTGATCTGGCTCTTGCACAGGCACGCGGTGAGAAACCTGTTCCTGCCAAGAACGCAGCACTCGGTTTCACTCCCGGCACATATACCGGACGTGGCAAGGGTTACGGCGGTCAGATGCAGGCTCGTGTCACATTCAGCGAGACCGGCATTACCGGAATCAGCGTAGGCCAGCAGCGTGAGACAGCTCACGTGGGCGATGTGGCTTTCCAGATACTTCCCGATAAGATAATCGCTGCCAACGGACTTGGAGTTGACGCCGTATCAGGTGCTACAATGTCAAGCTTCGGCCTTAAGGAGGCTGTGCTGGATGCAGCTGACCAGGCTGGAGTTACAAACCGCAAGGCATTCATTGAGAATTCATTAGAGAGCACCCCGGGTGATCCCATTGATGATACATGGGATGTAGTTATCATAGGCGGTGGCGGTGCCGGTCTCTGCGCTGCAGCACAGGCTGCCCAGGACGGAAGCACAGTCCTGATTATTGAGAAGAACGCAGAGCTGGGCGGTAACACGCTTGTATCAGGTGGCGTATATCAGTCTGTTGACCACAGCCTGGTTTGGGACAAGGATTATCCTACAGCTACCAGCGCCAAGGGTTTTGACGGTAACAAGCATAACAAGGTTCGTGCAACGGTTGGTTGCGTAAATGACCTCAAGGTTATCTATGACTGGAGCGAGGAGCCTTTTGATGTCGATTATTACAAGGATCATGAGTTCGTTGCAGGTGATATCGTGGAGCTCTCCAAGCACGGAGTTCATCCTGAGTATCTGCAGACCCTCAAGGACCTTAAGAAAGAGATCAAGGCTTACCTGGCATATGCAGAGCCCAATCTTAAGCGTGGCATTCCTGAGAATCAGCTCACTCTGTTCTCAACCACCAACCTGCATATCTTCCAGACCTATTACGGCGGTCTGCGTCAGAACACAGCCAAGGATGAGTGGATTTATGGAGACTATGACCTTGTAAAGCAGTTCATCGTTGAGGGCGAGCAACTCAAGCCTTGGCTCATGAAGATGGGCGTGGGATTCAGCGACAGCCAGTCAACACTGGTAGGTGCCCTTTGGTATCGCGGAAACACCATGAACGGTTGCACTGCCGATGCCGACGGTGACGGCAATCCTGAGCGTTACTCCGGAAACTGGGGCTCATACGTGATGGCTCCTCTGGCAGTTGTCAACAACGCCAACAAGCATAACCGCGTCATGAGAGAGACCAGCGCCAACGAGCTTATCTTTGAGAACGGCCGCGTAACAGGTGTCAAGGCCAAGATGGCCGATGGCACTGAGGTTACCGCTCATGCCAAGAAGGGTGTCATCATAGCAACCGGCGGATATGCCGCAAACATCCAGAAGGTTCTTAAGACCAACAAATACTGGTCACGTCAGTATCTGTCACCCAATATAGGTACCACAAACCGTTCATCACTGCGCGGTGACGGTATCGATATGGCCCAGAAGGTTGGTGCCGCAACTGTAGGCGAGGGTTACACTCAGCTCATGCCTCTGGCTTATATCGCCGACGGTGCCATTGCATTCGGTGGTGTTGAGAACGCAATATTCATCAGCACCAAGGACGGTAAGCGTTATGTTGATGAGTGCTCTGAGCGTGATGTTCTGTCACTGAACGGATTCAAACACGGCGTTGAGCTGGAGGGCAGACGTGGTGTATATCTCTATGTGATGGGAGGCTTTGGCGGATTCGGCGGCGGATTCGGTGGATTCGGTGGCGGATTCGGCGGTTTTGGTGCAGGTGCTCCCGGTGCTGGCAACCAGAACAACGCCACTGCCAATGTACGTCGTTTCAACGGCCGTGACTGGAGCGGTAAGGGATCGGAACTGCCGGAACTCTTTGAGGAACTTGGTATTACACTTGATGCTGAGGTCGTAAAGAACAGCATCCGTGAGTATGATATGGCTGTTATGGACGGCCGTGAGCCTTCTCCGATAGGAAAGCGTCACGCAACCGGTATCATCGGCTCAGCACGTCGCGGTGCCGACGGTCAGTATGACAAGTCAACCTATAACATTGACGATGCCAACCTGTCAATCCGCGTGCTTGCTCCGTCAACCCACCACACTATGGGTGGTCTGAAGATTGACCTGGATCGCCGTGTTCTGGATGAGAACGGCAAGGCTATTCCCGGTCTGTATGCCGCAGGTGAGGTAACCGGCGGATTTTTTGGCGGTAACCGTCTGGGCGGTAATGCGTTGACCGAGTGCATGGCATCGGGCCGTATCGCTGCCAAGGGCGTTGAAAAAGACAACTAACCAGTTGGGGACTGTACCCCTGTGTCATTTTAATGTCACAGGGGGACTGTCCCCGTTGAATAGATGATAGCATTTCCAAACGCAAAGATTAACATCGGACTTAATGTCGTGGCCAAACGCACAGACGGATACCACGACATTGAGACCGTGTTCTATCCGGTGCTCCTGCAGGATGCCCTGGAGATAACGCTTATGCGTCCGCTTGATCCGGCCCAGCTTATCAAACGTCTGGAGGCCGGTCTTCTGGTCCAGCCCGATGACGCGTTCGTGCCGTACCGTCTGTTCCGTAAGAGGGAGGATATCCCCTGCTGCTCACTCGAGATGACGGGTAACGAGTTCCCGTTCAAGGCGGCCGATAATCTGGTGGTCAAGGCTTATCTGTTGCTGCAGCAGGATTTTGACCTGCCGTCAATAGACATAAAGCTGCACAAGCATATACCTTCAGGAGCAGGACTGGGCGGTGGCTCATCGGACTGTGCGTTCATGATTTCGCTGCTTAACCGTAGGTTCAACCTACGCATGCGTGAGAGCCTGATGGAGCGTTATGCCGCACGTCTGGGTTCGGACTGCGCGTTCTTTATAAGCAACACGCCTTCACTTGCCACGGGTAGGGGTGAGATTCTCAATCCTATCACCCTTTCGCTTAAGGGTTACACTATCCTGCTTGTTAAGCCCGATGTATCGGTCAGCACGGCCGAAGCATATGCATCGCTTACACCCAAACAGCCTGAGATTCCGCTTGCAGAGGCAATCAAACGCCCTGTGACGGAGTGGAAGGATTGTGTGTTCAATGACTTTGAGACTACGGTTTTTGCCAAGTATCCGCTTCTGGCTGATATAAAGCAGAAACTCTACTCTATGGGTGCCGTCTATGCCGCCATGTCCGGCTCCGGCTCCACAATCTACGGCCTGTTCCGCACACCCGTGGATAATCCCTCTGACCTGTTCCCGGGTATGTTCACATGCCAGCGTGAGATGGCTTAATCCGTATCAGAAATGAAACAAATGAATTCTGTAAAAAGTAACGGCATACGGTTTGTAGTGCTGCTGTTGCTGTCACTTTGTTTTGCGCCGATGGCGTTTGCACAGAATGCCAATGCCGTTCGTCTTAAGAACGGATACAGGGTTGTGGGCTATATCACCGCTCTGGACTCCTTAGGTGATGTAAGGATACAGACTCTTAAAGGCGATATCGTTACATACCCCATGTCACAGGTGGATGATATCAACTGGTCATACCAAGTTAAGGAGCAGGGGCTGGGTACCATCTACAGGTACGGTGACAAGTTCCGTTGGCTTAGAAATGATATGGAGCTCTCTGCCCGTGATTTTGAGAGATTCTTTGATGATGAGCTCTATCATGAGTATATCAAGGGAAGTAACCTGTTCAATATAGGCGGTGCCTGCTGGCTTTACAGCTTTACATGTGCGGTCCTGTGTGTGATGGAGGCGGACTTCAACTCCGGCAAGCAGGATGCATCATTCTATGTTTCTGCGGCAGGTGCAGGCGTGCTGGCATGTCTGGGATACACATTTACCAAGGCCGGAAAGAAACACCTGGATTGGGTGGAGCGTACGTTCAATGAGCAGAACGCCGCCGGCAATGACGCAACTTCAAGCCTTATCAACACGGTAAGGCTGAATCCTGCAATCATGCTGTCATCGGATCATGACCTGGCATTCGGTGCCACTTTGAGCCTTTCATTCTAGTACAAGTCATCATTTTCATATTGTTGAAAACAGGGGGATAAGATGCCTCCTGTTTTTATTTTTGGGGTATGTCAATCTTTTAACTTTGTACCTGCAAAAATCAGATTATGGCAGATTCCAGGACAAGACAGCGCAGCAGCCGCACAAATACCGATGGCATAGTTCTCAATCACCTTCAGCCTCAGGCTCTTGAGCTTGAAGAGGCTGTGATCGGTGCATTGATGATAGAGCAGGATGCGTTCCCCAAGGTGAGTGATATAGTAAAGAAGGAGTCATTCTACGATCACCGTCATCAGGTCATCTATGAGGCTGTGGCAAACCTGTCGCTCAACCAGCGTCCTATCGATATCCTTACGGTTACAGAGCAGCTCAAGAGCAACGGCACTCTCGATGAGGCCGGAGGCGCACTCTACGTGACCCAGCTGGCCGGTAAGGTTACATCATCGGCCCACATAGAGTATCACGCACGTATCATTGCCCAGAAGGCCATGGCCCGTGAGCTCATTACCTTTACCAGTGAGATCCAGACCCAGGCTTTTGATGATACCACCGATATCTCCGAGCTGCTGGGTGAGGCTGAGAACAAGCTGTTCCAGATAGCTCACCGCAACGTAAAGAAGGATTTTGCCTGCATTGATACTGTCCTGCAGGAGTCTGTGAACCGTATCCGTACCGCAGCCCAGAGGGCCGAGGGTATGAGTGGCCTGGCCAGCGGATTCCGTGACCTGGATAACATCACGTCGGGCTGGCAGAAATCTGACCTTATCATCCTGGCTGCACGTCCTGCCATGGGTAAGACGGCGTTCGCGCTCTCCATGGCCAAGAATATAGCTGTAAACAACCAGCAGCCCGTAGCGCTGTTCTCACTTGAGATGAGTAACGTGCAGCTTGTAAACCGTCTTATATCAAGCGTGTGCGAGATATCGGGCAGCAAACTGCGTGACGGACGTCTGGCTCCCTATGAGTGGAGTATCCTGGACAGCAAGATCAATGCCCTGCAGAGTGCTCCCATCTATCTGGATGATACCCCGTCACTCTCCATTACAGAGTTCCGTACCAAGGCCATCCGTCTTAAGCAGGAGCATCAGGTTGAACTTATAATCATTGACTACCTGCAGCTTATGAACGCCAGCGGAATCAGGTTCGGTAACCGTCAGGAGGAGATAAGCACCATCTCCCGTAACCTTAAGGGTATTGCCAAGGAGCTGGATATTCCTATCATTGCTCTGTCACAGCTTAACCGTGGCGTTGAGGGCCGTGAGGGTTATGAGGGCAAGCGTCCGCAGCTTAGTGACCTGCGTGAATCCGGTGCCATTGAGCAGGATGCCGATATCGTATGCTTCATTCACCGTCCGGAGTACTACAAGATCTATGAGGACAACAACCACAATGACCTGCACGGCATAGCAGAGATCATCATCGCAAAGCACCGTAACGGTGGAGTAGGTGATGTGCGCCTGTCATTCCGCAGTGACCTGGCCCTGTTTGACAATATCGGTGGCGGTGAGCCCGCAGCCGGTGGTCGCAAAGCCAGCGTCAAGCGCTCCAAAATGAATGAGGAGCCCATCCCCGACGATCCCCTTGATGCCGCTCCCAACTCCGGTGACGTTCCGTTCTAAGGGGCACAAAAGGGGCACAAAAGGGACGGTTCTATCTGTGCCCTTCCGGAATT
>JBGUVW010000044.1:0-11499 GCA_045220475.1 Bacteroidaceae bacterium | reverse complement strand
TTTATTTCATACCGCTCCACTCTGCCGGCCTTCCAGGCCGGGTAAAAAATAACCTCGCTAGCTTTGCTCGCGAGGTTATTTTTTACTTAACTGCAACTGGGAACCGTGTTGGTGTGTGCAGTTGGAAACCTTTGTGCACCTAGATATACCTAGCTGGAAACCTTGTGCGGATTTGGGTCACGCACAGGGAAACGCAGGTGCGGTGGTATTTACCTTACGGGAATGCTGTCAACGCGGGCCTGGTGACGACCTCCTTCGAAGGGGGTGTTCAGGTACTCGTCCATGATTTTGCGGGCCATATCGGTGTCGATGAAACGGCCGGGCATTACCAGTACGTTGGCATCATTGTGCTGACGGATAAGGTGAGCTATCTCGGGAATCCAGCACAAACCGGCACGGATACTCTGATGCTTGTTCAGAGTCATGGAGATACCCTCTCCGCTGCCGCACATGGCTATACCCTTCTCTACCTCTCCGTTCTCTATGCCACGGGCCAGTGCATGGCCGTAATCGGCATAGTTGCAACTATCGGGAGAGTAGGTGCCGTAGTCCTTGAACTCCAGCCCCTTCTCCTTCAAGTATTCAATTACAAACTGCTTCAACGGGAAAGCAGCGTGATCACTTGCAATTCCTATCATTACTTGAGCAATGACTTTACCTGGTTGTAAACGTTCTCAGCGGTGAAACCGAGCTTCTCATCGAGCACCTTGTAAGGAGCTGAGAAACCGAATGAGCTGAGACCCCAAACCTTACCGCTGGCACCTACCAGACCCTCCAGGGTTACAGGCAGACCTGCAGTGAGACCAAACTTCTTCTTGTTACCGGGCAGGATGCTGCGCTGGTAAGCCTTGGACTGGCTGCGGAACAGGCCCTCTGAAGGAACGCTTACGATGCGGCACTTGATACCGTCCTGACGCAGGAGCTCAGCACCGGCAACCAGAGTTGATACCTCTGAACCTGAAGCAAGCAGGATTACGTCAAAGTCAGCGTCTGAACCGGCTACGATGTAAGCACCCTTGGCAGCCTGGCTGTAGTCATTACCTGCGGGCAGGGTCTTGATGTTCTGACGGCTCAGGATAAGACCTGTGGGTGAAGTGGTATTCTCCATAGCGAGCTTCCAAGCCTGAGTGGTCTCGTCGCTGTCAGCGGGACGCAGAACAAGCATTGAGTTCTTGCCCTTGTGAGTCTTGAGCTTCTCCATGAGACGGATCTGTGCCTCCTGCTCAACGGGCTCATGTGTAGGACCATCCTCACCAACGCGGAATGCATCGTGAGTCCAGATGAACTTAACGGGGAGCTCCATGAGGGCAGCCATACGTACGGCGGGCTTCATGTAGTCTGAGAATACAAAGAATGTACCGCAAGCGGGGATAACACCACCGTGCAGAGCCATACCGATGCAGCAGCAAGCCATGGTGAGCTCGGCTACGCCAGCCTGGAAGAATGCACCGCTGAAGTCACCCTTAACCATGTTGGTTGTATACTTGAGGAAACCGTCTGTCTTATCTGAGTTGCTGAGGTCAGCACTTGCGCAGATCATGTTGGGAACCTGCTGAGCGAGCTGGCTCAGAACTGCAGCTGAAGCTGAACGTGTGGCGTCATCGGCCTTCTGCTCAACCTTGCTCCAGTCAACCTTGGGAGCCTTGCCGCTGAACCACTCCTTGAGGAGGGCAGCCTTCTCAGGATTTGCCTTCTCCCAGGCAGCCTTGCGGGCATACTTGGCATCCATGATCTTGCGGAGCTCCTTGGCACGGTCAGCATAGAGCTTCTTGACCTCGGGGAAGATCTGGAAAGGATTCTCAGGATCACCGCCCAGAGCCTTGATGGTGTTGACGTAAGCGTCACCACCCAGAGGAGCACCGTGAGTCTTGCAGTTACGCTCGTAGCTGGTACCATCGGCCTTGAGGGCACCCTTACCCATGATGCACTTACCGATGATGAGGGTCGGTTTGCCGTTGGCGTTCTGAGCCATGGTGAGAGCACCACGGATCTGGTCAACGTCATTACCGTTGATCTCATATACGTTCCAACCCCAAGCACGATACTTGGCGGCTGTATCCTCGGCAGTTACTACCTTGGTCTCAGTTGAGAGCTGGATATCATTTGAATCGTAGAACATGATGAGGTTGTCAAGACCCAGAGTACCTGCGATACGGCCGGCGCCCTGTGAGATCTCCTCCTGGATACCACCGTCAGAGATGTAAGCGTAGATTTTGTGGTTCATAACCTCCTCACCGAGTACGGCTGCCAGGTGCTTCTCAGCGATAGCGGCACCTACGGCAAATACGTGGCCCTGACCAAGAGGACCTGAGGTGTTCTCAATACCGCGGGCAACCTCAAGTTCGGGGTGACCGGTTACGGGTGAGCCCCACTGACGCAGAGTGGCCAGCTCCTCCATTGAGAACTTGCCGGTAAGAGCAAGCTGAGAGTAAAGCATGGGAGCCATATGGCCGGGATCCAGGAAGAAACGGTCACGACCCTCAAACTTCATGTTGCGGGGATCATACTCCAGGAACTCGCTGAAAAGCACGTTAATGAAATCAGCGCCACCCATAGCACCACCGGGGTGACCGGACTTGGCCTTCTCGACCATAGATGCAGCCAGAATACGGATATTATCGGCTGCCTTGTTCATCAATTCTTTACTGTTCATTGTTATAATTTGTTTAGTTTGAATTTTCGCAGTAGCTTGCAAATTTAGGCCTTTTTCTTTACTTTTGCAACCATTACAAAACATACTGACCTAAACAAAATGAAGAAATCAATTATCATCAGCCTGGCATTGCTGCTACCGCTGGCACTATGTGCAGAAATTACCAAAAAGGAAGACATCAACAAGGATAACCTCTACAAGTTCAGAGGCAGCATGACTCAATATGAGGACCCCGGTGTGACCTACTCTAAGGCACCTAAGGGATTCAAGCCTTTCTATATGAGCCACTACGGCCGTCACGGTTCACGTTACCTGCTCAACACACCTCAGTACAATGATCCGTACACCATTCTCCAGCAGGCAAATGACAAAGGTCTGCTCACCGACTTTGGCAAGGACGTCCTGAGACGTATCGAGATCATGGCCAAGGATGCCGACGGACATCTGGGAGACCTCACCATCGTAGGACAGCAGCAGCATCGCGGCATTGCCCGCCGTATGGTCAGGAACTACCCTGAGATATTTAACAAGAACACCACGATCGTGGCCCGTTCAACCACATCACACCGCGTTATTGCCAGTATGACATCGGCCCTGATGGAGTTCTCATCCATACTGCCCAAGATGAACATAGACTTTAACGACAGTGACTTTGACAAGGGTTACATGAACTCTGAGGACAGAGCCATAAACAGCGCCAAGAACAGCCGTGAGAGAAACGCCGCTGTCAACGCATTCAACGCCAAGCACAACAACCCCGAGCGTCTTATGTGCGCCCTCTTTACCGACACCACTTTCATCACCAGATATGAGAGGACATCATCATCGGGATCAGTTTCAGTTTCAAACCGTTCCGATGACCTTTACACCAAGATCTATGACATTGCAGCCAACATGGGCAGCCACTCATACCTGGGTTTTGACCTGGATGACGTATTCACTTATGACGAGTGGTATGACTGCTGGCTCCAGAACAACCTCTACTGGTTCTCCGTATCAGGTTATCACAACCTCACCCAGAACGTGGTTCCTTACGGCCATGCAACCCTGCTCCAGGATTTCCTGGATAAGGCCGATGCAGCCATCGCAGCAGGCACACCCGCTGCCAACCTGCGTTACGGACACGACACCGCCCTCTATCCCCTGCTCTGCCTCATGGAGGTAAATGACTGTGCATTTGCTCCCGATGACATTGAGGACCTGGCTACGAAATGGGTCAACTATGACATCGTACACATGGGTAGTAACCTGCAGCTCATATTCTTCAAGGACAAGAAGGGTACAATACTGGTAAGGGCTCTGCTTGACGAGAGAGAGGCCAAGCTGCCGGTTGATTGCTACAAGGATGCAAAAGGCAAGGAATACACCTACTTCTACGAGTGGGACAAGGTAGAGAAATACTACCGCGATATCCTGGCTAAGTGGGACGGCATCAAGGCTGAGCTTACTGCAAACAAATAATAACGTTATATGGAGCGACTTGCCATAGGAATAGACATAGGAGGTCAATCCTCCAAATGCGGAGTCGTAACACAGGGCGGGACCATACTCGAGCAGAGTGTGGTCACGTCTCTTATTGACAATTTTGACGACTACCTGGAACTCCTTTCAAATACGGTTAAGGATCTTATTCGTAAGACTGCCAACCGTGGTTTTGTAACCGGCATAGGCATAGGCGCTCCAAACGCCAACTATCTGGATGGCACAATACGGTTTGCCCCCAACCTGACATGGGCCCGTGATGCAGAAGGCAAGCCCTGTATTGTTCATCTTGCCAAGCGCCTTGAGGAGGCCACAGGGCTCCATGTAAGCATAACCAATGATGCCAATGCGGCAGCACTGGGAGAGCGCACTTACGGAGTTGCACAGGGCATAGATGATTTCATTATGATTACCCTGGGAACAGGCGTTGGAAGCGGCATCATAGCCAAGGGCGGCCTGCTCTACGGTCATGACGGATTTGCCGGAGAGCTGGGACATGTCTGTGCCGTAAAGGACGGACGCCAGTGCAACTGCGGTCTTAAGGGTTGCCTGGAGACTTACGCCAGCGCCATAGGAGTGGCACGTACGGCACGTGAGTTCCTTGAGAAAGAGAGCAGGGACAGCCTGTTGCGCAAACTTGACCCCGCAAAGATATCATCAAAGGATATATATGACGCTGCCGTACAGGGCGATGAGATGGCCAAGGATATATTCATCTTTACAGGCCGTATTCTGGGCCATGCTCTGGGTGATTTCATCAAGTTCAGTTCACCCAAGGCAATTGTGTTGTTCGGAGGTCTCACCAAGTCACGTCAGTTCTTCCATGACGAGATGGCCAAGGCCATGAACGACAACCTCATGCAGATATGGAAAAACCGCATCCAGATCCTCTACTCATCGCTTAAGGAATCAGATGCGGCTATACTGGGAGCCAGTTCTATGGTGTGGTAAGCGTTACTTACGCTCGTCCTCCTTCCAGTTCTTGTCTATATACTCCTCACGTGAAAGAGCGGCAGCAATTATATCGTTGGCGCTCTTTATTATTTTGCTCTTGATCTGTGTGGTGCTCACGCCGGGAGTATAGGGGAAATAGACAACCTCCTTGCCGGGCTGGCTTTTCATCCACTCCAGTCCCTCCAGGTACTTGCCTTTCCAGTCGTCACCGATGGTTACGATGTCGATATTCTCGCGCTGGAGCTGGGCAATCTCTGTCAGTTTGGTCTGTTTTACCACCTTGGTAACACACTTGATGGAGGCCACGATACGTGCACGCTGCTCAAAAGGAATGATGGGTTTCATGCCCTTGTACTCCTCAATCAGTTCATCGGTACTTACGCCCACAATCAGTTCATCACCCAGTGCGGCCGATTTCTCCAGAATGTTGAGATGACCTATGTGAAACAGGTCAAAACTGCCTGATGTAAATACTCTTTTCATATCCTTTACTTTTTTCTTCTTCTTGACAAACTGTCCGTTCCCTGATAGTTTGCTTTGAGTTTGTTTATGTCAACACCCTCATATCCATGCTCCATATCACAATAATCGTGGAAATGGGAGTCACGTTTCTCTACCGGGGGCGGAGTCATGAAATCATCACCGTACAGCACTGACAGGAATCCTTCCGGGTGCTCAGGTGCACAGAAAGTGTGTCCCTCAAACTCGCAGGGCTGAGGTGTGCCGAACACAGACTTGTGGTAAGCCTTGAATCCGTCATCATGAGTCATGACGTAGTTGCAGTTCTTCTTGCCCTCAAACTCGGTCAGGACCTTATGGGTACGTCTGTGCAATCCCTCTTTTGATACCAGTTTCTGCAGCAGACGCAGCCACAGGGAGCTCAGTCCCTTGCCATGCTTGTATGGATCCCTGTATATCAGGTAGAGCATGCGGCGCTTAAGGTTGAAACGGTAATAATGCCATGCCCTGAGCAGTTTGTTATCCGGTACGGAGTCAAGCGGGAATATATCCATGTATATGCCGCCCACATACCCAAGATAGAAGCGCTCCACCAATGTGGTGCTCTTATCCTCAAGCTTGGCAAAATATTTGGGGTAACTCAGGTCATTGTTATACGCTACTATTGAGAACGGCTCAGGGAACCACTCACGTGCATGTTCCACCAGCTTGTCATAATCACTGCGCATAAGCGCTATGTCCAGGTCATCATCCCATGGAATGAATCCCTTATGACGGAGTGCACCAAGAAGAGTACCGGCAATGACATAGTATTTGATGCCATGCTCCTTGCAAACCTTATCGATGGCATCCAGCAGTACCACACTCCTAAGCTGGAACTGCCTCAAATCATAATTGTAGGGTTGATCTGATTTCATGATCAGTTTCTGTTAATCTTTCCGAATGTCTTAATACTTGTATACTTGCGCCACAGATTCAGGCGGCGTTTGGAAGGGACTCCGTGACGGGAGATGTAATCCTGAGCCTGCTCCAGCATACGGCGGCAGCACTGCCCGTCCAGATGCGGGTCATAGTTCTCAACGATCCAACGCCTCTTACCTGCGGCATCGGGATCACTTGTAGCCTTGTCATATGCACTCACAAGCATATCCGGGTCATCAATATTCTCCCAATATATATCTTTTGCAATGGTTCTGAACGTAACTACCGGACGGTCCAGCAGAAGGAACTCATACACGGATGATGAAGTATCGCTTATCATCACGTCACTCATCATCTGGTATCGGGTGACATTCTCTGACGCCTCAATGTAGATGGCGTCATTACGGCCCGATGCCCACTCCCTGTACTCATCGGCCCAGGCCTTTGCGGTAAGCGGATGGAACTTGAGGATAAGCAGTATGTCACGCTGGGCGCAAAGCCGCTCAAGTGCAGGCTTAAGGTAAGGCAGAGATGTGAGCTTGGGTGAGAACGTGGGGGCATAGAGCACTACCTTGCTCTTGCCGTACTGCTCCAGCAGACGCTGCTTCTCATCATCATAATCATGCAGATGACGGAATATCCAGTCCTGCTTGGTCCAGCCGGTCTCACGCACCTCAAAGTCCTTGTATTTGAGGGCCGATGCCTCAAAATGTGACGTAAAGTACGGGCCCTGGGTGAAGTATGTATCAAAATAACGGCGTATGATCCAATGGTCTTTCTTCTCGGCGGCATAGCCGTGGAACACCTGGATCTTTACTCCCGGCAGATAGTACGGGACAATGTTGCCCGGCACGAATACGGCCTCGGGGCTGAAATCATACAACTCCTGCATGGACTCTGTCCAGCGGGCGCCGTCATCAAGTTTGAAACTTTTGATTTTTGGGGTATGGATGTACCAGAGCACATCGTGGCAATTCTGCGATACAGCCTCCTCATAAAGCGGCTGCAGAATGTCTATCGCATATCGGTTCTCGCAGAACAGGGCTATTCTCATCAGGGTCTGTTTTCTATTTCGCTGATTAATTGAGCCAGTTCATCCAGATCCTTACGGGTGTCACAACCCATATGTGATACCCTGAAGAAATGGGGTTTGCCACTGGGCATTATGAATATGCCGTGTTTCTGGAGCTCGTTGCAAAGTATATCTCCGTTCTTATGTACAAAGAATCCGGTTACGGCGTTGGCACGCACCTGTGCAGGTATCTCCCACCCGTACTTGGCGCACAACTCACGGAAATAGATTGCCTTGGCATGGGTATCGGCCACTATATTGTCAATGCCCTTGGCCAGATTGCGCTGCATACGCTCGTGAATCTGCATGAAGATGGTAGTGGCGGGACTGAACGGAGTCTGACCGCGCTCCAGGTTCTTGAGATTATCCTGATAATCCAGATAGTAGTTGTTATGACGGAACTCTACGCCAAGCGCCTTCTCCGACAGGAATATCAGAGCTGCGCCGGGAGGCAGGTTGAGGCCCTTCTGTGTGCTTGTTACGGCCACATCAATGCCCATCTCATTCATATCCAGCTTCTCGGCCAGGAATGAGCTGATGACATCAACCACCAGACTGGTGCCGGTCTTGCGGCATATATCCGATATACGCTTAAGGTCAAACAGCTGGCCCGATGAGGTCTCGTGATGCTGACACAAGAATACGGCCGGTTTGCTCTTGAGCATACGCTCCTCAAGCTGGGCGTAGTCTATATCCTGTGCAAACGGAATCTGCATGGAATCATGCTCAATGCCGTGGTACTCGCAGAGCTGAACCCAACGATGACCGAATGTACCTCCGTCTATGATGAAGGCCTTGCCCTTGGCTGCAACATAGTTCTGGACTATTGATTCCATTGCAGCGGTACCGGATGAGGTAAAGAACATAACCCTGCCGCCCTGGCAACCTATTGCCTCAAGCAGCATACGTTCATTCTCCTTCATTATGCCCGAGAACCATGCGGTACGCATGTAAGGTATCTGCTGGGCTGCTATCTGAAGGATATCATCCTCAATTATTCCAGGAAAAGCGTATGTCCTGATCATGTCTTATTTATGAAAACGGGAGACAATCCGTTCAGGTTGTCTCCCGAAATATGCCTTAAGATTGGTTTATTCCTCAGGAAGGTCCTGAATCTCAAGCGGTGTATCAAATGTGGTAGCCGCAGACTCGGGATTGGTTGCGCTCTGCTCTACAGCCTCATCATCATATACTGAGCCTGCGTTGAGAGCCTTAGGTTTGGCTACATAAGCAGTCAGAATGCTGAGGATAGCGATACTGATAACCAGAGTCCAAGTGGTCTTTTCAAGGATATCAGTTGTCTTACGTACACCCATAATCTGGTTTGATGATGCAAAACCTGCAGCAAGGCCACCACCTTTTGAGTTCTGGATTGTGACTACAAAGCACAGGAAAAGTGCCAGAATCACGATAATAATGAGTAAAACCTTAAACATTTTCTATTTTCAATTTTGATTTATCCTGACTAATTTCTCCAAATACCGGATTTGGTCCGCAAAGTAAATGCTTTTATTCGGAAAATTCAAATAAAGAGACCTAATAATTTCCAACGCTTTGCCATATCTGCGCTGTTTGAGGTAGATGCGTGCCAGCGTCTCGGTAAAATACGCGTCATCAAGCTGTTCCGCATTAGCAGACCTGCTGTCCGTATCATCCGTCTCAGGCTCATCGTCACCGCCCTGGAGCGTCAGACTGAATGACGGTTTCTCATTGTCACCGGCCAGGAATGCATCCAGCAACTGTTCCGTTTTGGAACGGATCGCGGTATCCGACGGGCTCTCCGGCTCTGCCTGCGGCGAATCCAGATAGGCCGATACATAATCCATCGGCACGGCACCAAGCTCGCTGAGTTCGGTCGCGTTCTCTCCCCTTCCCTCCAGAAATGAATCCAGAAGGGACATCATACGTTCGTCCTTGGACTGACTCATTATCTCCAGTTGGCTACCGTTGCATTGAAAATCTGATCCACGATATCATCAATCATCTGCTGTACAAGCTCCTCCTGGACTGCGGAGAGCTGCTGTGAAGCGTCATACTCACGGCTTGCGGTAAACGTCTTCTCAAAGTCATCCTTATGCAACTTGTTATTCACATACTTGACCTTGACTGTCATCCTGAGCTGTACCATCGATGAGTAACCGTCGGCCGATATGGACTTGTTGGTCTGGTCATATGAGGTTATCTCACCCGACAGCATCAGGTCGCCGTCACGCTTCACCTGACGCAACTTGGTCTGACTGTTATATTTTTCACTCAGCGTGTTATTGAACATGGGGGCCATGGGTGCCCACTGATATGCCGCACGGTTGGAGAATGTCTCCAGTGTTATGGTCTTGGTGGTGTTGTAGTCAATTGAGGCGCCGCTCAAGCTATACGTCACCTTGCAACCGCACACCACTACAAGTGACAGCAATGCGAAAAGGACTGATTTGAGTATATTGTTTCTCATTCCAGGTTGTACTCCTTGATTTTACGGTATAACGTGCGCTCTGAAATATTAAGGTCCGCTGCTGCACCGCGGCGTTTACCGCCATGCTTGGCAAGGGCACGTTTTATCATGTCTTTCTCCACCTCGTCAAGTGACAGGGTCTCCTCCACATAAACCTCGGTATCCTGTATGTCATCATCCTCCTGGGCGCTCTTGCGGGTACCTGCAGGGACGTTGACCGTGGTGGTTCCCTCATCGGGAGTGAATATGGATACTGGCTGCTGTACGGGCTGCTGGTTCTGTGACATGCTGTTTACCTGGGCCTTGAGGTCAGTTATGTCACGACGCATGTCAAAGAGCACCTTGTAGAGTATCTCACGCTCGTTCTCGAATGAGTTCTCCTGACGCTGTCCGCCTGCCAGCATGGGCAGCATTGAGGTGCGGCGGTCAGGCAGGTACTCCTGGAGCATATCGGCGGTTATCACACGCTGGGTTGCCATGATGGATATCTGCTCGGTTATGTTCTTGAGCTGGCGTACGTTTCCCGGCCAGTGGTAGGTCATGAGCATCTGCTTGGCATCATCGGACAACTGTATGGCGGGCATACGGTATTTCTCGGCACAATCAGCCGCGAACTTACGGAACAGCAGCAGGGCATCTGATCCGCGGTCGCGCAGTGAGGGCACCTTGATGGGAATTGTGCTCAGACGGTAGAACAGGTCCTCGCGGAAACGTCCCTGCTCTATGGCTCGCTGCAGGTCCACGTTTGTGGCGGCAACTATACGTACATTGGTTTTCTCAACGGTGCTGGAGCCCACGCGGATGAACTCACCGGACTCCAGGACTCGCAGCAGGCGGGCCTGCGTGGCAAGCGGCAGCTCGGCCACCTCATCCAGGAATATAGTGCCTCCGTCGGCATCGGCAAAGTATCCCTTACGGTCGCTTATGGCGTTGGTGAATGCTCCTTTTACGTGACCGAAAAGCTCTGAGTCTATGGTTCCCTCCGGTATGGCACCGCAGTTCACGGCCAGGTACTTCTTGGTCTTGCGCAGACTGTTCTCATGTATGATTCTGGGGAACACATCCTTTCCGGCACCACTCTCACCGGTAATGAGCACCGTCAGGTCCGTAGGCGCAACCTGTATGGCTACGTCTATGGCGCGGTTCAGTTCCGGCGAGTTTCCGATGATGCGGAACCTCTGTTTCATCCTCTGTATCTCTTCTACGTTCATATCTCTCAAATGATAGACTGACAAAAATACACATTCCGGCTCATATGCGGAAATTTTGGCAGATTATTTCTCTTTTTTTCCTCCGCCGTGCTATCCTCTTGGGGGACACAACGTTCAGGAACCTCCGCCGAACTATTCCCTTTGGGGACACAACGTTCCGCGACTACTCGAGCTCCTTCCAAGGCCTAAACATCGATCGCCTCCTTTTTACGCACCTTCGGCGCGTAACAGTCGTTGAACGCCACGATGTTCTTAACGGCCTTTCCAGGGCTCTCGCTTAACGTCGCTGCACTGATGG
>JBGUVW010000043.1:0-8815 GCA_045220475.1 Bacteroidaceae bacterium | reverse complement strand
CCATACGGAGCCTATGATTGCATAACGCGGCTTGGCCTTGGCAATAATGATCATCAGTGCGGCGGCTGTAATCATCACAATCTGGATGATGATGTTCATGCCTACGGGTTTGGTAATCTCCACGCCGTTGGCATCGAATTTGCCGGTGCCAACCAGAGGACGTATGTCACAGCCTATAATCTGGAAGAGAGAGTAGAGTGTGATGACCAGGAGCGCGCCCAGGAATATGTAAACAGATATTTTTGCGCTCTTGGTAACCTCCTTGTCAAGCAGGGATGCAGTCTCGCCGTACATGTATTTGTACATCTTGGGGCTTTTCTTGCGCTCCTGGAATACGGGGTCATCGTCCAGGTCCTTGCCGCGCTTGTATGAGCAGAGTGCAGCAGCCATCAGTCCGCACAGACATGCGGGAATGGTGACCGCAATGACCTGAAGGTTGTTTATGTCAAATCCGTTGTCATTGCTTATTATTACGAACGATGCAACTGCTGCGGCAATAGGAGAGCAGGTGATACCTACCTGTGATGCGATGGATGCCACGGCGCAGGGGCGCTCCGGACGTATGTTCTTTTTAAGCGATATGTCACAGATGATAGGCATCAGGGTATAGACCACGTGACCTGTTCCTACCAGTACTGTCAGGAAAAATGTGCACAGAGGAGCCAGGAAGGTGATATGCTCCGGGTGTTTGCGGAGCAGTTTCTCAGCCAGCTGTATGAGCCAGTCCATACCTCCTGCGGCCTGCATGATTCCGGCGCAGGTTACGGCTGCAATTATGATGTATATGACATCGGTGGGCGGATTGCCCGGTTTCATGCCGAATCCCAGGACCAGGATGGCCAGACCTATACCGGATATGGCACCCAGTGCAAGGCTACCATAACGTGAGCCCACATAAAGCGCTGCCAAGACAATAAGCAGCTGGATAATCATTACAAAACTCATAAGCTGAAAATCAATAATTGGTCACTAAAGCAGGTTATTTGATGCCTATCATAGCATGGACGGCAGGACGGATGTAGGGGATAGGATATCCCATCATCTTCTCAACGCAGAGTATTCTGAGCAGGGTATACGGCTTCAACTGCTTCTCAATCTCCTCAATATTTGCATCGGCCCCGAAATAGGCCTTTACGAATGCATGCCAGAATTTGGTCGATGTCTCCTTGGTTATGTGGTAAAGCTCCAACTCCAACTCATCAGGAATCATACAGCTTTGCAGATATATTATTCCAAGGTCAAACAGCGGACTGCCTGTACTGAATTCACTCAGGTCAATGAGGTACTTCCGGCCGTTTTCATCAAAAATCACATTTCCGATATGAAGGTCACCGTGAATGGCGGTATCGGCATCGGGCAGGGCGCTTATATAGCGGATCAGGCCGCTGCGCTCATCGTCCGTAATGAATGGGTTATCTTTTATGTAAGCAGTGTACTGGTTCTTGGCCGATGGGAACAACCCGGCGGGAGGTACTGTGGAGTGCAGTTTCTTGCTAAGTTCTGCAAACTCTATTGCATACTGTTCCAGCAGTTCCGGATGGTAACTGAGCGCACGTGCGTATGACAGTTTGCCGTGAATACGTTTGTACTGGATGCCCAGACGGCCGTCTGTAGTGCGTACTGTATCGCCTGGCTCGGGACAGGATAGTCCTATCTGACGTACCTTACATGCACGTTCATACTCGTCAAGACCCATTTTCTCCAACTGTGTGGAATAGAGTTTGAGCAGGATGTCCGGATTGTCCTTTTTAATGTAACTCTCACCAAGCTTTCCGCCTCCGGAGAGTTCATAGTCCTTTATGTCAATAGTCTTCATATGGCAAACATACAAAAAAGGGACGGTTTTGACCGCCCCTTCTGTTAATTATTTTAACTCATAGTTGATTTTTTTCAGGACTGACATGTCCGATGACGGTCCGTACAGGATTTCAAACTTACCCGGCGTGGTAGCCATCACATTGTGATTGGTGTCAAACCACTCAAATGACTCAGGGGTAAGTTCAAACTCAACATCCACACTGTTACCGGCAGGGATTGACACGCGCTTGAATCCGCGCAGGGCATGACTGGGCCCCTCTGTATCACCGGGACGGCGCAGATAGAGCTGTACAACTTCCTGACCGTCAATCTTTGAAGTATTCTTTACATTTACAGTAACGTAGACCTTGTCTCCGTCCTTGCGAATCTTGGCATTACCGTACTTGAATGTGCTGTAACTCAGACCGTAACCGAACGGATAGAGAGGCTTCTCAGTCATGTAACGGTAGGTGCGTCCCTTCATTGAGTAATCCTCAAAGTCAGGCAGCTGGTCTGTAGAGGCATAGAATGTAACGGGCAGACGGCCACCGGGGTTGTAAGTTCCGTACAGGACCGATGCAACCGCGTTGCCGCCCTCCTCACCGGGATACCAAGCCTGGAGTATGGCCTCACATGCGGGCTCAACCTCTGTCAGACCCATTGCAGATCCGCTGAAGTTTACAAATACCACCTTCTTGCCGGCTGCTTTGAGTGCCTTGACGAGTTCTGTCTGGGCAGCGGGAAGTTCAATCTTGGTGCGGTCACCGCCACGGAAACCGTCTATGCTTACCGGCATCTCCTCACCCTCAAGAGAGGGGGATATGCCGCCTGCAAATATCACTACGTCTGCATCGGCACATGCGGCTACAGTCTTGTCAACGCTTACCTCCTCTTCATAACCCAGGTCAAATGAGAGTGATGCAAGGCCGCTGCGGCAGCTGTAGTTGATTACAATCTCATAGTCCTGACCGGCTTTGGCATCCAGAGTATAGACCTTACGTGACTCTGTGCTGTTACGTCCGGTAGCTACACGGCGTCCGTTCACGCTGACTGATGCCTGCCCCTGGTTCTGCATGTAGAATGCAACCTGACCATCCTCATTGGCATGGAATGTGGATGTGTAGCGGGCTGCAAAGTTTTCCAGATTAACGTTGGGAGCAAAAACGGTAGCGCCGCCGGTTGAGAAACGGAGCGGGGTTGCATTGTGACGCAGTACGTCGGGCTCACCCTCGGCACGGGCGTTGTTCCAGTACTGGGCGTCAAAACCCTGCTGGCCGCTGGCGCTGGTCTGGCTGAACAGGCTTATCAGAGCCAGTGAGTTTGATGCATAGTCGCAACCGCGCATGTACTCAACCTTTGCTCCTGTAGCCTTGACAGCCTCAAGCAGGGTAACGGTGCGTGACGGGGTTCCGTTGTAGTTGCCCCACTGCATTACTGAGTCATTGGCGTTGGGACCCATAACCACCACCTTATTATTAGTATTAAGAGGCAGGATTCCGTTATTCTTGAGCAGTACCATACTCTCCTGTGCCATTTTGAGTGCCAGGGCGCGGTGTTCCTTGCTGTCTACTACGCTGTAGGGGATCTTGCTCCATTCAACCAGGCTGGGATCATCCATCTCACCAAGCTCAAAACGGGCGGTCATGAGGCGTGTTATGGCCAGGTCAATATCAGACTCCTTTATCAGACCGTCGTTGACAGCCTGAACCAGCTGTGCGTATGAGCTTCCGCACTCCAGGTCAGTACCGGTAAGTACGGCCTTGGCAGTGGCGTGCTTGGCATCGGGCTCTGTGTTGTGATGACCCTGTGTAAAGAAATCATTGATGGCCCAGCAGTCCGATACCACAATACCCTTGTAACCCCATTCGTTACGCAGAATCTGCTGGAGCAGGCGGTCGCTGCCGCAGCAAGGCTCATCCTCGTAGCGGTTATAGGCGCACATAACCTCCTTCACGTCGGCCTCCTGTACAAGTGCCTTGAAGGCGGGCAGGTAGGTCTCACGCAGGTCACGTGCTGCAATGTTCTCGGCATTGAACTCATGACGGTTCCACTCGGGACCGCTGTGCACTGCAAAATGCTTGGCGCAGGCATGCAGCTTGTCATACTTGGAACCGGCCGGGCCCTGCAGTCCGTTTACTACCGATACACCCATCCTTGATGTCAGGAACGGGTCCTCACCGTATGTCTCCTGGCCGCGGCCCCAGCGGGGATCACGGAAAATGTTCACGTTGGGGGTCCAGAATGTAAGACCCTGATAGCGGCGCAGTCCGCCGTTCTCACTGTACTGTGCTGATTTGGCGCGAGCCTCATCACTTACAGCGGTAAATACATCCAGCAGCAGTGCATCATCAAATGATGCAGCCATACCGATGGCCTGAGGGAAAACTGTAGCCAGTCCGGCACGACCAACTCCGTGCAGAGCCTCGTTCCACCAGTCATAGGCTTTGATTCCAAATTCAGGGATGGCAGGAGATCCGTTCTGCATAAGAGCGACTTTCTGCTCCAGTGTAAGACGGCTTACCAGATCGGCAGCACGCTCGGCAGCCGGAAGATCGGCATTCTTGTAAGGTTGGGCGTAACAGATGACTCCCGTGAAAGCGCATACGAGCGCTGTAAAAATTCTCTTCATGACGTATTATTTGGTTATAACTTAAGTTTCAGGTTCAAATATACTACATTTTGCTCACTCCAGAGTTACTGCAGGCCATCCGTAGTCCTGATAATAACGGTAAGGCAGGTTGTTGAAACGTACATACTCGCTCAGTTGCTCGCAGCGTACGGCCTCGCGTACATCCTGGTTGGAGTGCATGTTGCAGAAAATGTCATAGTAGTCACGGAATATGCGTTTGGCGCTGGGGGTATAGCCGGCACCATCGGCCACCTGAACGAATGATGTTACGGTAAAGGTGCCGTCATTGTCGTCAAGTGTCATCAAACCTGCGTGGTTTCCGCCCGATACACACTTGAGCGTATCGCCCGCCGCGTTGTACCAGTATACCCAGAAATCACCCCAGACCTGGTCATCCTCCTCATTGACAATCATCAGGGTGGGGATGCAAATCTCTCCCTGTTTGTAATAGGGTGCAACCTCACTTACCAGATAATCACTTATAGCCTTGCGTATGGCCTGCTCGCGGCGGTTGATGGCTATATACTGTATGCAGTCATCCTTATGTCCGTCAAAATCCGCCATCAGCCACTGGCCGTCCACCTTCTCCATATAAAGCAGGTGCTGCTCAATGTCATATGCCTCATCAAATGATCCGTCCTCCCATATCTGACGGACGTTTATGGTGGCTATGGCATGTGTGCGGTCCGTCTTCTCAACCCTCTCTACGTCATAATCGGCAATAGTGCCTCCGTTGCCGGTCACAAAGTAGTAGAGCCACTCGTGGTCCAATGCCTCATGCGCGGGCAGACGGTAGAACATGGTGTCAAGAAGGGTGTAGAAATCCGTGGTCATGTAATCACGTGATTTCTCCAGCAACTCATGGTCAGGGATATATTTGCAGAGCTCAAATGCGCGTTGCTGCAACTGTTTCTCTGTGTCGCTGCATGCAGCTGTCAGCAACAGGGCCAATATGATCAACGGAGTGAAAACGTGTTTCATTTCAAAAGCTTTAATGTTCATGAATACAAACATACAAAAAGATAAAAGAACACCTATGTACTTTTTTTACTATGTTTGCATAATAGAACCTATTTTAAAATGCTTATGAAACGTTTCGGTATATTATCTCTTGTGCTTGTATCTGTTCTGGCACTTTATTCATGTGATAAGGATGACCTGGAAAAAGGTAAAGGAGGTGGTGACTATCAGTTCGGCGCCTCATTCCGTAAGGCCGATCTTTCCGGTGCGACTTCACTGGTACTTGCTTCAGGCAAGAGTGGAACCCGCAGTTCAATAACCAAAGGTGACGGTGGTGATGACGGTCACGACGGTCACGGAGGTGGTGAACAGCATACTGACTATGGCTATTCCGCTCCGTTGTACAAGGTATCGGCCGATGGAAGCATGGTTGAGGTTAATTACGAGATTGAGATTACAACAACCGGTAAGACCGATGAGGGTGAGTCATATGAACTGAAGGATTCCCTGCAAGCCAATCTGAGACTCACTATAGAGTATATCTACGGCATAAATGAAAAGTGGCTGATGCTCTATAACTGCAGCTATGACTATCCCGGTTATGAAGAACTGCCCGAAGGCCATTTCAAGAATGCACTTAGACGTCTGCTTGAAGAAGACAATAATATGAGGCGGAACTATATGGTTCGTCTGGAAGACGGTGCGCTGTTCCTGCTTGAAAAAGGCGGGCATACTCCCGGTTTAGGCAGAACGCAGACCCACACCCAGGCTGAGAGTGTAGCGGCTATGGAGATGATAGGTAATGATATCTATTATCTTGACCATGGGCCAAGGTTGATAAGGATGGAGGATCGTGGCAATACATTGAATGTTGTACAGGTTCTCAGTAACAATATCTATAATGATTATATCCTGAGTAATGGTTCTGTATTGGGAGTGGTTCCTAAGTATGAGACCTCAGGCAGAGAAACTCAATTTGGAAAGCCGTCCATAGTATTCCCCGGACGTAATTCAACCGTTCCGGTAAGCGGCATAGGCCTTGATGATAGGGACGTCGAGCTTTTTATGGTAGATAATGAATACTATGTGTCAAGAAACAACGGAGCTGCATTAGATGAGATTGACTATCCTAAGGGGAATGCATACCTTATAATAGGAGAGAATGAATACCAGATGAATATAATGGAAGACAGTTGTAAATATTCCGTATATAATGTTCCTGTTCCGGCTGGTTCCAAGATTTATTTTAAGAAAGAGAATGGAGAGAAGGTGGTACTTTGCACTAATGCCAACAACGATTTTAATGATGTGGAAAGTGCCTTTAAGGGACTTCTTTGTGATGAGAATGGACCTGATGTAACACATTGGGGTTACGTGCCGGTTACGGTTGCAGAAACCGGTAACTATGAGTTTTATATAAATAGCGATTATATGCTGTATGCCCCTGAAGGCTGGAGCAAGGATGAACTTCCTTCGGCTGCCATTACATACTATTATGACAGATACGAGCGTGGTGACGAGGCTGCTGTCTACAAGGTTGGGATATCGGGCTATACGGCATCATTAAGTGAGGAGCCTGTGTTAAGGTATATAGGCAGTAGACCCCGTTTCACAAGGAACGGTAGGAACGGTCAGCAAGGTGAGTCTGATTATGATACAAGGCACAGAAGGATAATTACCGGTGGAATCCTGACTTGGATAGATGAATTATCGGACTACTATGCAGTCGTTAACCGTATTGACTTTACCACCAGGACATACAGTAAAATGGAACTCACAGGCCATTTCCCTTATGATATATCAAAATATTATGACGGTACGGCTTATGTGGCCGATGGTAACAAGGGTTATTATATATGCACGCTTGCTGATGGCGTAGAGAGATACGTGCCCTTTGATTTGTCGGTTTTGAGTCAATACTCAGATGGAATGGCTACATCACCATCTGAAGCTGTCTTTATGCCTGAAATCATGCAGTTTAAGATGACAGCTTTCATGAATGACGGTACCCAGCTTGATTTCTATGTCGATATCCAGGGCGATGATGCCGGTAAGGCTCGTGTCTATGCGACAGAGGGCAGCGGCTCAGGTATGGTCATCTCATCACTGGTACGTCTTAATTAATAAATCAAAATAAGGGCATATCTATTCTGTTTTTATGTACCTTTGCGCCCGAGTAGCGGGAAGTGTCCGCTGCAAGTGTGCTTGGAACCACTATAAAAACAAGTAGTTATGTCCTTAAAAAATGATTCTAATGGGCAGCAGGGTCTGTCCGTGACTTTCGTTGTACTGGCAGTGACATTCTGTGTCTGCCTTATTACATCAAATCTTTTTGTGCCAAGGCTTTGGCGAGTTGGAAACACCTGGATGCAGCTGTCAGGCGCTGTAGTCATTTTCCCCATCTCATACATAATCAATGACCTGCTGACCGAGGTTTACGGTTACCGCAAGGCCATGAAGGTCATCTGGATGGGATTTGTCATGAGCGCATTTGTAGCATTGGCAGCAGGCCTGGTAAGTATACTGCCTGCTCCCATTTATGAGGATAGCCAGGAGATTGCTGAGAACTTTAACAGTCTGTTCGGACTGATACCACGTACCACGGCTGCTTCTCTGGTTGCTTTCATATTGGGCTCACACATGAACGCCTGGGTGCTGTCAAGCATGAAGATTGCCACCAAGGGTAAGGGTTTTGGCTGGCGTGCAATAGTATCAAGCCTGGTAGGTGAACTGTCTGACTCAGTGATATTCTATCCGCTGGCCTTCCTGGGAACCATGCCTTTCAAGACCATCCTGTCCATAATAGTGACACAGGTTACCGTCAAGACTCTGTATGAGGTGGTCATACTGCCTGTTACAGCCCTGATCTCACGTAAGCTCAAGGCAAAAGAGGGTATAGATACTTATGACTACGATATCAAATACAACCCCTTCAAAGTAGGAAAAGAATAATCAATTATCAGCATATAATATGTCCGAAGATAGAAAACAGGAGGGCCTGACCGCGCTTGGAGGCCAGACCGTATATTCAAACCAGTATAACCCCGGAGTACTTGAGGCTTTTGAGAACCTGAACAGGGAGAATGACTACTGGGTACGCTTTAACTGCCCTGAGTTTACCACTCTCTGTCCTATAACAGGTCAGCCTGATTTTGCCGAGATTCGTATCAGCTATATTCCTGATGTAAAGATGGTTGAGAGCAAGTCTCTCAAGCTCTATCTGCACAGTTACCGCAATCACGGCGGATTCCATGAGGATTGCGTAAACCGCATCATGAAGGACCTTATCAAGCTGATGGATCCCAAGTACATTGAGGTGACAGGATTCTTTGTTCCGCGCGGTGGCATATCAATCTATCCTTACGCCAACTACGGCCGTAAGGGTACCAAGTACGAAAAACTTGCTGAGCAGCGCATGTGGAATTGGGG
>JBGUVW010000042.1:0-30907 GCA_045220475.1 Bacteroidaceae bacterium | reverse complement strand
TAGTTTCTAATACGCAGACAAACCCAAGTGGAAGTTGGGTGTTTCCAACGTAAACTAAATTGAGGTCAAGGAATGTCTTGACCTTCCAGCTAGCGACTTTTTAGGCCCAAAGGGCCATAAAAGTCAAAAACGACCGAGCACCGAAGGTGCGAGTAGAAATACCACCGCACCTGCGTTAAAAAATCACTTCCCCGACCGATAAATATCCAGCAGCTGCCGGGCCGCCCCAAACGAGCTAACCTCCCCGCACAAAACCGCCTTCTCAAACTCTCTCAGCTTACCCGCAATCTCCGGGTTATTATAAAATCCGTTCTTGAGGGATTCATTGATGGTCTCATACATCCAATACTTGGCCTGCTCATTGCGCCTGTACTGGAAATAACCGTTCTTCTTTACGAAATCAATATAGGCCCAGACCATATCCCAAACCTCCTTGATCTTGTACTCATAGAATCCGGAGTAGGTGATGACCTGCGGCATCCAGCCGCTTTCCGATGGCGGGAACAGGTGCAGCGCGTTGCGGAACGAGCTGGCGGCCATCTCGGCCTTGGGGGCGTTGTCGCCATCGGCCTTATTGATGACTATGCCGTCTGCCATCTCCATGATGCCGCGTTTTATGCCTTGCAGCTCATCGCCGGTGCCGGCCAGCTGTATGAGCATAAAGAAATCTACCATTGAGTGGACTGCGGTCTCGCTCTGGCCTACTCCTACGGTCTCCACGAATATCTTGTCAAAACCGGCGGCCTCACACAGCACAATGGTCTCGCGGGTCTTGCGGGCCACGCCGCCCAGAGAGCCGGCTGCCGGGCTGGGGCGAATGAATGCCTTGGGGTGCACAGCCAGGCGTTCCATGCGGGTCTTGTCACCCAGAATGCTGCCTTTGGTACGCTCTGAGCTGGGGTCAATGGCCAGCACGGCCAGCTTACCGCCATCCTTGAGCACATGCAGTCCGAACGCATCGATGCTGGTGCTCTTGCCGGCGCCGGGCACACCGCTTATGCCTATGCGTACCGAGTTGCCGGAGTAGGGGAGGCACTTCTCTATCACCTCCTGTGCTATGGCCTGATGCTCTGGTTTGAGACTCTCGACCAGAGTGACAGCCTGGCTCAGTATGGTGATATTGCCCTTTACTATGCCATCCACATAATCCTGCACAGAGAGGGTGGGACGGCTCTTGCGTCGGCCCTGAAAATAGGGATTGATGGAGCCGGGGCTGACTACACCGCTGTTCACGGCCAGTCCTTTGTACTCATCACTGTTCTCGGGATGCTCCATTGGCTTGACGATGTATGAACTTAAGTGCTATCCAGGCTATGAATCCGCAAAGCAGATATATCATGGTCTGGCAGAAATGCAATACGAATGACATGATCTGGGCCTCATTCAGCTTGGCTCCGTATATGCCCAGCATCTTTACGATTGCCAGGTTCCAGGGGCCGGCTCCGTTGGGGGTGGGTACCAGTACGGCAACGCTGCTGGCGGCAAAACAGGCCAGTCCGCCTATGGGACCTACAGCCGCTGTTGAGGGCAGGCAGTAGAATGCCAGATACAGTTCAAAGTAGTAGCATACCCATATTCCCAGTGAGTATATAAGGAACAGAGGCAGGCGCTGAATCTTTTTCAATGACATGAATCCCTCCCAGAAACCAAGTACAAAATTCTTTACCTTATCCCACAGGCGGAGTTTTACACATACCCACCAGAATAAGGCGGCAAAGATAAGTATGCCTGCGGTCCAGTACCAGAAACGGGCCTGTTGCAGAAGGGGTACGCTCTCTGCAGCGGGTACGGCGGCATCGGCATCGGGAGTAAGGAGCAGGGTGAACTCGCTCCATGACACCAGCACTCCGGCCAGGACAATGAGTCCCAGCAGCACGGCATCGACCACGCGCTCGGCTACCAGCGTGCCCAGACCCTTGCTGAACGGGACGCGGGCGTTCTGCTCCAGCATGCCGCAGCGGCATATCTCACCTACACGGGGTATGATTATGTTGGCGGCATATCCGGTGAACACGGTGAGCACCGTATCTTTCTTGGGTACGTCATATCCTATGGGTTCCAGCAGCAGGTTCCAGCGCAGGCCACGGAACAGGGGTCCCAGCGCGCTGAATGAGAGCGCTGCAATGAGCCAGCCCCAACGGATGCTGCGCATATCGGTCCAGAAACGGCTGAAATCATAGTCGCGGTAGGTATAGTAGAGAACCACGGCCGATATGATCAGCGGGATGGCAATCTTGAGTGTGGTTGAAGTTATCTTTTTCATTACAAAGTGTTCATCCTTTGGATGATTTTGCCTACCTTTGCCGCGTGAATGCGGCAGGAGGTCAGCATTCAATGCTGCGAAGATAACAAATTTTCGCGATTGTATAACCAAACATATTCTATATGGACGTTGATGCGGACAGTAAGACCCAAAAAGGCTCTAGGCCAACATTTCCTGAGGGATATGGATATCGCTCAGCGTATAGCCGGCACTGTTGATCTGCGCGCCGACCTCCCGATTCTTGAGATAGGACCCGGCACAGGCGTCCTTACACAATTCCTAAGTCAGAAAAACCGTGAGCTCAAGGTGGTTGAGATAGACACCGAGTCTGTTGTATACCTGCATGAGAACTACCCCGCACTTAATGTGATTGAGGGTGATTTCCTGCAGCTTGACCTGAGCACGCTGTTTGACGGCCGTCAGTTTGTACTTACAGGAAACTATCCTTACAATATATCCAGCCAGATTTTCTTCAAGATGCTGGATTACAAGGAGCTCATACCCTGCTGCACAGGAATGCTGCAGCGTGAGGTGGCACAGCGCATATGCTCCGGTCCCGGAAACAAGGACTACGGCATACTGAGCGTGTTCATCCAGGCATGGTATGACGCCGAGTATCTCTTTACCGTAAATGAAAACGTTTTTGACCCGCCTCCAAAGGTCAAGAGCGGCGTTATACGTCTGGTACGCAATAACCGCCGCTCACTGGAGTGCAACGAGGCCCTGTTCCGCAAGATTGTGAAATCCACGTTCGGAATGCGCCGCAAGATGTTGCGTAACTCCTTAAGACAGGTCTATGAGAAAGACTCCCCTCTACCGGCGGATTGCCCGTATCTGGACAAGCGTCCGGAACAACTGTCAGTTGAAGACTTCATTAAGCTGACACTTATGGTTGAGGGTAAAGCCTGAGCCGTAGAGAAAAGAAAACAGAACGTTTACCCGGTCCAACTTCAGGACCAAAATATTCAGAACTATGGAGGAGAAGGAATTTCTGGATAACATCATTGAAGTAATCAAGAGCCAGGATTCGGCCCGTCTCAAGGCAATCCTGGAGGATATGCACCCCGCCGATATAGCCGAGCTGTGTGACGAGCTTGACGTGGATGACGCCCGTGCGGTTTACCGCCATCTGGACAATGAGACCGCAGCCGATGTGCTGGTTGAGATGGATGAGGACAACCGTAAGCGCCTGCTGGATGAACTGCCGTCAGACGTCATCGCATCCAAGTTCATCGATAACATGGATACCGATGATGCTGTTGATATCATTCAGGATCTGGATGAGGACAAGCAGGAGGAGGTGCTCGCCCACATAGGTGATATAGAGCAGGCCAGCGATATCGTTGACCTGATGCAGTATGATGAGGATACCGCCGGTGGTCTGATGGGCACCGAGATGGTGGTCGTTAATGAGAACATGTCCATGCCGGAGTGCCTGCAGGAGATGCGTAAGCAGGCCGAGGACCTGGATGACATATACAACGTCTATGTAGTGGATGATGACGGCCGCCTTAAGGGTGTGTTCCCGCTCAAGAAGATGATAACCAACCCGTCCGTATCAAAGGTAAAATACGTGATGGATGAAGATGTGATAAGCACCAAGGTTGATACTCCTATTGATGATGTGGTGCAGCTGATTGAAAAGTATAACCTGGTATCGGTCCCGGTTGTTGACAGCATAGGACGCCTGCAGGGTATGATCACGGTCGATGATGTCATCGATGAGCTGCGTGACCAACAGGAGCATGACTACCAGATGGCATCAGGTCTTACCGGTGACGTTGAGACCGATGACAGCGTGTTCCGCCAGATGATGTCACGTATCCCGTGGCTTCTGATAGGTATGATAGGAGGTATCCTCAACTCCATGCTGCTGGGTAAGTTTGAGCCTACGCTGCAGGGTTACCTGGGATTGCTGCTGTTCATTCCGCTTATCGGTGGTACGGGAGGTAACGTGGGTACCCAGTCATCGGCCATAGTGGTACAGGGTCTTGCCAACGGTTCACTCAATACATCAAACATCTGGAAACAGGTATTCAAGGAGAGTGCGGTGGCTCTGCTCAACGCAATAGTGCTGTCACTGCTTGTCCTGGCATACAACATGTATCAGTTCGGTCCCACACAGATTGTGACATATGCCGTTCCGGTGAGCCTGTTTGCCCTGGTTCTGATAGGTACTCTCTGGGGAACGCTGCTCCCGCTTATATTTGAGAAGATTCATATTGACCCCGCCATTGCCACAGGTCCCTTTGTCCAGATTACCAATGACCTTCTTGGCATGGGCATCTACATGCTTGTAATCACCCTGATCATCTTGTAAGGGCACAAAAGGGACGGTTCTATCTGTGCCCTTTTGGAAATATTTCTAGGTGTATAGAACTTTTGGAGGAAGGGCACAGATAGAACCGTCCCTTTTGCGCCCTTTTGCGCCCTTTTTCAAATAAATCTCTGTGAAAAATAGGAATTTCGCAGAGATTTGCTTTTATTTGCATATTTTGGTATAAAACTCGAACAATTAGTGATTATGAGTGAAGAATTGAACACAGAGAACACCTTGGAGGCTAAGGCTGAGGTTGCTCCTGTTGAACCTATCGTAGAGAAGGAGGCTGAGGTTGAGGCTCCTGCTGAAGTTGTTGCTCCCGTATCCTCACGTGAGGAAATCATTGCACGCCTGCAGGAGATGGTAAGTGATATTTCATTGGCCAAGCGTCCCGAATTAGAGTCATTAAAGCAGTCATTCTATAAGCTGCAGCGTGCCGCCCAGGAGGAGCAGGTAGCTGCATTCGTAGCCGGTGGCGGCACAGCCGAGGAGTTCAAGCCGGAGACTGATCCCCTGGAGGAGCAGTTCCGTAAGCTCATGAACATAATCAAGGAGAAGAAAGCCGCTGCACAGGAGGCTCTTGAGATAGTCCAGAAAGAGAATTACAAGAAGAAACTGGCTCTGCTTGACCAGTTCAAGGCACTCATTGAGAAGGCAAACACCGAGGGTGCGTCATACAATGAATTCAAGGCGCTCCTGCAGGAGTGGAAAGATATAAAGGAGGTTCCGGCCGATAAGGCAAATGAACTCTGGAAAGCATACCAGCAGTATGCCGAGCAGTTCTATGACATACAGAAGCTGAACAATGAGTTCCGCGAGTATGACTTCAAGAAGAACATGGAGGCCAAGATTGCCATCTGTGAGGAGGCCGAGAAACTGGCCGATGAGCCCGATATCGTAGCCGCTTTCCGCAAGCTCCAGAAACTGCATCAGGATTACCGTGAGACGGGTCCTGTTTCAAAGGAGTCACGTGAGGAGATATGGAACAGGTTCAAGACCGCATCGACCGTTATCAACAAACGTCACCAGCAGCATTTTGAGCAGCTTAAGGAGAAGGAAAAGGAGAACCTGGACCAGAAGACCGTAATCTGCGAGTTGCTGGAGGGCATTGAGTATGACAAGCTGACCACTTTCCAGAGCTGGAATGACAAGACCCAGGAGGTGCTTGCCCTGCAGAAGAAGTGGAAAGACATAGGTTTTGCACCTGCCAAGCAGAACCAGAAGATATTTGAGCGTTTCCGCGCCGCATGTGATGATTTCTTTGGCCGCAAGGGTGAGTTCTTTAAGCAGGCCAAGACCGATATGACCGCTAACCTTGAGAAAAAGACCGCGCTCTGTGAGCAGGCCGAGGCACTCAAGGACAGCACAGACTGGAAGGAGACAGGCGATAAGCTGGCCGAGCTCCAGAAACAGTGGCGTGAGATAGGTCCCGTACAGAAGAAATACACCAACTCTATCTGGAAACGCTTTATAGGTGCATGTGACTATTTCTACGAGCAGCGTGACAAGAACACATCATCCAAGAAACGTGAGGAGAATGCAAACCTTGCTGCCAAGAAGGAGATCCTGGCCAAGTTACAGGCATTTGATGCGTCAAATCTGAGCGATGATGATGCTCAGGCCATACAGCAGCTTGTTGACGAGTGGAACGGCATAGGATTCGTACCTTTCAAGATCAAGGATAAGATTGCCGCGCAGTTCAAGGCAGCCATGGAGCCGTTTGCGAGTGTGGTCAGCACACGTCGCGGTCGTGGCGGCGCCCAGCGTGGCGGGTCACGTGATGCAGGCTCACCGCTTGAGAAGCTGCAGCGCCAGTATGAGCAGAAGAAGAGTGAGATCCAGACCTATGAGAATAACATTGGATTCATGAATGCTTCCAGCAAGGCGGGTAACAGTTTTGTTGATGCTATCAACTCTAAGATTGAGACTCTTAAGAAGGAGGCGGAGGAGCTGCTTAGCCAGATCCGGGAGTTGCAGGCGGAGGAGTAATTTTGCAATTTATTTCTCGCCGCTTTGCGGCTCGGTATTTTTTGACTTTTATGGCCCTTTCAGGGCCTAAAAAGTCGCTAATTGGAAACGTATTATTGTATTAGAAACATTTTACCTTTTTTTAGTTTGGGGCCGGCCACGCCCCCAAACCCGTTCCGCGACATTCCATTTTATTCCATGTCGCTCCACTCTGCCGGCCTTCCAGGTCGGGTAAAACGGGATCCCGACGGGCTTCGCTGTCGGGATTCCGTTTTACTGGGTGCAGCTGGAAACCTTGTGCGGATTAGGATTACGCACGGGGAAACGCAGGTGCGGTGGTATTGTTTTTCTTGGTGCAAATGGAAACCTTTTCATATATTATATTATCTTTGTACCGACATTTTAGAGGTTTTACTAACAAAACGTACCAAAGGGGTGCGTAAATAAGCAAAAGTGAATACAGTAGCTTACCAAATTCTTACAATGCTCGGCTGTCTTGCCCTGTTCCTTTGGGGCATGAGCCTTATGAGCAGCTCACTTCAGAAATTTGCAGGTAACGGTCTCCGTTCATTTATCGAGAAGATGACATCCAACACAGGCAAGTGCCTGTTTACCGGATTCATCGTAACCGTTCTTGTACAGTCATCAACAGCAACCACGCTCATGCTAGTGAGCTTTGTGAACGCCGGCCTTATGACGCTGCGCAGCGCAATCGGCGTGATCATGGGTGCAAATATCGGTACCACGGTAACTGCATGGCTGTTTGCAGTCAGCATGGACGGATCATTCAGTCTGGGTGCCATTGCAATCCCGCTCATATTTGTGGGATTTGTATTCTCATCTTTCTCCAAGAAACAGAAACTCAAGGACTTTGGCTCATTCCTGATAGGATTTGCATTCCTGTTCCTGGGTTTGAGCATGCTCAAGGATACATCATATCCGCTGCTGTCAAGCGAGGGCGTACGTAATTTCCTTGCGCCGATAACTGATATGAGGTTCAGCACCATCCTCTTCATAATAATAGGTGCCGTGATGACATTCTGCCTGCAGTCATCGGCTGCCGCCACAAGTATCACGATGCTGCTGCTGGCATGCGGTGTAATCACATTCCCCAACGCAGTTGCATTCATCCTGGGTGAGAATATCGGTACCACCATCACATCAAACCTGGCCGCTACATCAACCAATATCAGTTCCAAGCGTACAGCTCGTGCACACCTGGTATTCAACCTGTTCGGTTCAGTATTGGTAATTGCACTGTTCAGACCCTATATGATGCTCAACGCTCACATAGTTGAGGCATTCGGATTCCCCAATCCGCTTACATCGGACTTTACCATACTGTCCATGACCGGACTTGAGGGTGAGGCTCTTAAGGCTCAGACAACTCTTGCAAGCAGCCTTCCGTACAGTGTAGCTATAGTTCACTCTCTGTTCAATATAATCACCACACTCATCCTGGTTTGGTTCATACCGCAGCTTGAGAAACTGGTTATGAAGATGGTTCCCAGCAAGGAGGAGGATCAGAAAGAGAAGTTCCATCTTGTATACATTGGTAAGGGTAACGCAAATCTTGCCGAGATATCAGTTACTGAGGCTCGTAAGGAGATCAATCACTTTGCAGAGATCTGCACCAAGGGATTCGGTTACGTACGTCAGGCCGTCCAGGAATCTGAAACCGACGGGTTTGAGGAGTTGCGTCAGAAACTGGTCAAGTATGAGGAGATTACAGACCGTATAGAGTTTGAGATTGCCACATACCTCAACCAGGTTAGCCAGAATGACATTTCTGAGCAGGCACGTATCCAGGTCAAGGCTTATTTCAAGATCATAGGTGAGCTGGAATCTCTGGGTGACTCAGGTGAGGCAATATCACGTCTGCTGCAGCGTAAGCGTGACCATGAGAAGGTGTTTGACAAGAACATGAAAGAGCGTATCGGTGAGATGCTTGACGTTATGCAGAACGCATATGATGTCATGAACGCCAATATGTCAGATCCTCATTTGACCGATATCACCAACGCATATCAGGCCGAGGATGCCATTAACGAGCTGCGTGACCGTCTGCGTGAGGAGCACCTCAAGAAGATGGAGAACAAGTCATATGACTACACAGCAGGTGTATACTACTTTGACCTGATACAGGAGTTTGAAACCATGGGAGACTTTATGATTAACATCTCCCAGGCTCTTGTAGGCATGAATGCCTGATAGGGCGGAACGTAGTATTCACGTCACGTAATGTCATCGGATATAACCATAATCAAAGGCAATTTCAGTACGGAGCTCCCGTTGCCGCTGGCGCCGGGCATCCGTGCAGGATTTCCAAGTCCGGCGCAGGATTATCTGCATGATACGCTGGACTTTAACAATGACATGATTCACCATAAGGAGGCCACTTTCTATGCCCGGGTTGATGGTGATTCCATGCGTGATGCCGGTATCCTGCCCGGTGATATAGCAGTCATTGACCGTAGCCTTGATCCGCGTGACGGTGATATCGTGGTAGCATATATAGACGGAGAGTTCACGATTAAGCGTCTGGACCTGACACACCGTCCCGACGGTTACATTGAACTGCACCCGGCCAATCCCAGCTACAAGACTATTCGCATTGACAATCCCGACCAGTTCCGTGTCTGGGGCGTCATTATCTGGACCATCCACAACTGGCGCAACTATTAATCCATGCAGCCATGTATGGCATTATTGACTGTGACAACTGCTACGTCTCATGTGAGCGTGTGTTCCGTCCTGACCTGGAGGGAAAGCCTGTCGTAGTGCTCAGCAATAACGACGGCTGCGTAGTGGCCCGCAGCAATGAGGCCAAGGCATTGGGAATAAAAGCCGGTATGCCTTATTTTAAGCTGCAGGAGCAGTTCCCGGACCAGAAAATTGCCGTATTCTCATCAAATTATGAGCTCTATGCCGAGCTGACCGGCCGCGTGATAGAGATAATACGCCAGGAGGCGCCGTCATATTTCCGATACAGCATTGACGAGTGTTTTGTCTATCTGGACGGCATGCAGGATATAAACCTGAAAGAGTGGGGTGAGAACCTGCACCGCCGCATCCTGAAATCGGTTGGAATGCCCGTAAGCATAGGCTTGGGGCCGAACAAGACCCTTGCCAAGCTGGCCAGCCATTTTGCCAAGAAACATCCCGGCTACCGTCACTGCTGCATGATAGATACCGATGAAAAGCGCATCAAGGCCCTTAAACTGTTTCCCATAGAGGACGTTTGGGGCATAGGGCGCCGATACACGGCACGTCTTAAGGAGTATGGCATAAACACCGCATATGACTTTTCAAAGCATACCATAGGGTGGCTGCATGCCACATTCCACAACATAGTGGTGGAACGTACCTGGCGTGAGCTGAACGGTGATGACTGTGTACCTAATGAGCAGCTTGCCGCCAAGAAGAGCATCTGTACAAGCCGGTCATTCCCAGGCATGATAAATGATTTTGCCCAACTGCGTACGCACGTAAGCAACTACGCGGCCCGATGTGCAGAGAAACTGCGCCAGCAGGGTAGTGTGGCTGGTATAGTAAGCATTTTCCTGAGCACCAACCCGTTCAGGGAGGATCTGCCCCAGTGCTGGAGTTTCAGGGAACAGCGCCTTGTCACACCCACATCGTCCACTACGACCATTGTACAGACCGCATCGGCACTGTTGGAGCAGATATTCCGCAAGGGGTATCAGTACAAGCGTGCGGGAGTGATTGTGATGGGAGTAGGGCCCAAAAGCCCCATACAGCAGGATCTGTTTGACCATAATGCCGACCAGTTCCAGAAAATGCGCCGGCTGGATGAGGTGATAGACCGTATAAACCGTCTGCAAGGCTCTGAGACGATAGTTCTGGGCGCTCAGCAATACACTTCAAGGGATAAGGACGGTAACGCTGCAGGAAAGGCTCAGGTGTTTGCAAACGCAATCAGACATGATTTCCGCAGTCCCAACCCAACGACCCGCTGGACTGACATAATAAGGCTTAAATAAAAAAGAGAGGATGACCATAAGGCCATCCTCTGCTTTTATAGGAGTAATACCGGATTACTTCTTGAAATCGCGTACTGTGTAGTAAACAGCCTTACGGTTGTACTCACCGTCGAACAGCAGCGGGAAGTTGTTGGCACCCAGCCATGAATCACGGTCACCGAGGTTCCAGAATGTTACGCAAGAGAAGTTCTTCTTGTACTTGCGGATAACCTTGAAGAGCTCGTCATACTTAGCCATCTGCAGCTGAGCGATAGAATCGGTAAGAACCTGACCTTCGCCACGGCTGAACTGGAGCTGACCGCCGGCCTCGTGGTTGATACGAACGTCGAACTCTGTGATCTGGATGTCATCAACAAGCTCAAGATACATCTGGATAGCCTTCTCGAAGTCCTCGATGGTGGGGTTATCATAGATGTTGTAGTGACCCTGCATACCGATACCGGTGATAGGAGCACCCTCAGCCTGAAGCTTCTTAACCATGTTGTAGATGTAAGTTCTCTTGGCAGGAGTCCAAGCGCTGTAGTCATTGTAGAACAGAGTAGCGTTGGGATCAGCCTCATGAGCGAACTGGAATGCCTTGAGAATGAACTCGTCACCGCAGAGCTGGTAAGCAGTTGACTGACGGAATGACTGCTCGTAAGGAGCATCAGGATTGTTGGCATCGCTCATAGCCTCGTTTACAACATCCCAGCAGTATACAACGTCCTTGTAACGGTTGATAACTACGTTGATGTGAGCACGGAGTGAATCGTAGAACTCCTCCTTGGTTGCCTTAGCATACTTGGGAACCTTGGTCATCTGAGGAGCCTGAGCCTGACCCTGCTGGCCGGGACGCTGGCCCTGACGCTGGCCCTGAGCACGCTGACCCTGCTGAGGAGCACCCTGAGGACGCTGACCACCAAAGCCACCGAAACCACCAAAGCCGCCGAAACCGCCACGAGCGGGCTGCTCTACCCAAATGGTATCGCCGTTCTCATCACGCTCAACAACCTGGTTGCCGTTCTCGTCATACTTGTTGAACATCCAGTTTGCGAACTGGCTGTGCCATACAAGGCAGTGACCACGCATCTTGATACCGTGCTCACGGCAGAAGTTTGCGATAGCATCAGCCTGTGCAAAGTTCCATACACCGGGCTGGGGGTGAATCTCACCGGGTTTCATGCAGTTCTCAGCTGTAACGCTATTGAACTCCTTAAGTACGATTGATGCCTGAAGTGAATCAGTGATGTTACGCGGGGTAACAGCAACACCAATCTTGAAATAGTTCTTGTAGGCATCCTTAAGACCGGGGTCCTGAGCGCCACATGAGCTCATCACTACAGTTGATGCAATGAGAGCGATTGAAAAGAATTTTTTCATTTAATAATTGATGTAAATAAGTAATTAAAGATAGTTGACTATTCGCTTTTTATATTTGGCCCCAAAATTAAACATTATTTTCTAACTACATATAACTTAGATAGAGTAAAGGAGCCAAGGTTTATTTAATAGCCTCAATAAGCTGGTCGCAGATGCTCTTCATGCCGCTTATTGAAGGATGTCCGTTCTGCTTCTCAATATCATGGAGCTCTATAAGCTGCACGTTATAGTGCTTGCAGACCTCACGCATAGACTCATTGATGGGTTCACGCAGCTCAGAGTTCAGGATTGAGTAGAGCTGTGCCTTGGGGTATTTTTTCTGGAGCATATCCAGCAGGCATGCCAGGGCAGGACGGAAATTCATGCAGTCCTCCTTGGTCCAGTCTGAATACTTGTACTCACCAATGGGAGCGCCTGCCCATGCATCATTGGTTCCGCCAAATACGAATATGATGTCAGGATTGCCCAGACTGTCCACACGTGATATGAAGTTTGATGAAGAGACATCCCTACGGCCGTATCCGGTGCCGCAGATTGTGGTGCCGCCCCATGAATCATTCTTTTCAAGAACGTAACCCTTAGCCTTGATGTAGAGGTCCCACCATGTCTGTGATATCTCCTTTACGTCATTGTTGTTATTAGGGTAGAAGGGGTTGTATCCGGGAGGATTCACACCCTGGAATGTTGAATAAGAGTCTCCCAGAACAGAAACCTTCTTGGTCTGTGCCAATGCCGGAACTGCAATGACTGCAACGAGCAGTAATGAAATCAGTTTTCTCATAATTATTATTGGTTTTTGGATTATGTCAAATTTACTCTTGCGTTTGTGATTCAGTTACAACATGCTTGGCCGATGAACGGGGACGCACATTGGAGCGTGAAGCCTCAAGTATAGCGTTCTTGCGTGCCAGGATAGCCTGTTCTGCCTTACCCTTTGAGGGTGTATACATCTTGTCATACTTGGCTCGTCCCACCTTGATATGGCGGATAGGGAACTGGGCGATATCCTCAAGAGGACCGCTGATGGTCACACCCAGACGGATGGGCAGCGGACACTTGGTGAGTGATATGTCGTAGCTGCAGTTAAGGCCTGCATCAATATTGTGACGGCCGCTGATTATAGCCTCATAACGGTCCATCTTGATACGGGCGGGATAGAGATCCACCTTACCGTCAAGTACCTGCATCTCTATATCCAAACTGTCAATGACAGGCTTGGCATCCTTTCTCATAAGGAGTTTGCGCTTAATGCCGTCAAACAGCTCATTGTCAAGAACAACCAGGTTTGCACCCTCAATTACGGCGTTACCCATGAGTGAATACATGAGAGGGTAGAGAGGACCGTTCTTGGAGCAGTCGGGATCCAGGTAGGTCTGGGCTGCCAGATGGAACTGTGCCTGACCGGACAATGCCTTCAGCATGGGAACAACTGAGTCAACTGCAGGAACCAGGTCAATGAGCTCATCGATCTCAATGTCCAGCAGATGGAAATCAAGCTCCATGAATCGGCGCTCCACATCGGGTGTGCGGTAAATGGCTGTAAGCTGCATCTCGGCAGCCTTGGATGAGAATCCAAGCTCCTGGAGTGTAATGACACCGTCCTTGATTGATACATCACCACCTACGTTATTGAAACTGTGGTTGTTGAAGTCAACCTTTGACAGATTGGTGTAAAGCGTAAGGTCAATACCCTTAGGAATCATGATAGGCTTTGTAATGACGCTATCCTGACCGGCTTCAACAGCGGCAGTCTCCTGCTCAGAAGCCTCCTCATCGGCCGTATCACCACCTGTAAGAGACATGAGTCTGTTCATGTTCATGTAATCAGACTCAATGTAAAGCTCACCGGTGAGCAAGCCTGTGTTGTCAATGAACTCACCTATATTATAGATGTCACCCCAGAACTGAATGTCGGAGTCATCAATCTCAACACGGCAGTCATTGATATTGAAACGGCCCAGAGAGAAATCAAAGTCAAGTGTCTTAAGGCAGATGGGCGATGCCAGCATATCAACCTGGCCGTCCTTGATGCTCATCTTGACCTGAGGATTCCACTGGTTCAGTATATCCTGCTTGGTGGAGTCATACTGCGCAAAAGCCTGCATTGAGCTGGGACCCATTGTCGCGGACAGAAGAGAACCCATGCCGGCGGTAAGGCCGTCAAAACCTACATTGGCCTTCATGGCAATGCTGCCGTCGGCCGGTGTCATGGCCAGGTTTACCATGGTGTTGCTCAGGGTTCCGAAAATGGTGTCCATATCGGCCTCAATACAGTTGGCTTTGATATCGGCAATAAGGTTCATCTTGTCAACATCCTCCATAAGACCGGCCACAGAGGCGCTAAAGTCAAGTCCGTCAACTGATGCGTTGATGGTGGTGGAGTCAACCATGGTCAGCTGCAGGTCTGTTGCCCGGACAGCTACATCGGCTGTCTGGCGGTCCTTGTCGACAGCTATGTTGCTGGGGTAGTTGGCATGAAGCGTAAGCTTGCCCGATGCAGCCTTGAGGGAGTCATTTACTGATGCCTCAAGCTCCTGCAGGCGGATATCGGCTACAGCACCGTTCAGAACGGGACCATTGTCATTCATACCACCGCGGACGTTGATGTCAAGACCTACGGTGCCGTGGACATCGATTCCGTCAAGCATGCTCCGGAATGACTCCGGAATCATGGATACAAGATGGTCTATATCCAGGTCATCTATGGTGTTTACGCGTACACGGCCAGATATGTTTGAGCCGTCTAATGTACCGTTGGCGCTGAATCCTATGCGCTGTCCGTCAACACTTACATTGGCACCGTTCAGGATGGCGAACCGGGTTACATCCATATTGGTCTCAAGAGGCAGGTCAAGGCTTATCGGCCATCCCGGCACATAGACCTCATCAGCCATAGCAGCATTGACTGATGGCGTATGGAACTTAAGGTTCAGGGCTATGTCACCGGATTTGATACCGGCATCGGCATCGAGAGTGATATTGCCTGCATCCAACTTTATGGGAGACTCTCCGCCCATCTCAAAGGTGGTGCCCTCAACTGCGAGACCCAGAACGCTGACGATATCGCTCATATCCAGCTTTACGGCAGCGTCCATGCCCAACAGCAGATTGTCAACAGATGCCTTGGTAAGATTACCGGCTGAATCCAGCATCTCAACGCTGATAGCGCGTGTATTGACTGTAAAGTCCGATATGTTGGCGCTGTCACCTGTGAATACGGTGAGAGGCGATTTAAGTGCTATCGTTCCTGTCGATGCCTTCATACCGGGCTGCTCAACTGAGACGTCTTCAATCTTGACGCTGATGCCTGCCAGCAGATTGCCCAGGCCCTCACTGCCCATTTTGCAGCTCATATTGTCAAGTACGAACTTTATGCCGTTAATGCTTGCTGCCATATCACCCATGGCGGCACCTGTGCTGCCCAGACTGACATTGAGGTCTGCATTGACATCATCGTTGAACTTGGTTACCTTGCCGTTTACCTTGAGCTCTTTCAGGCTGGCAGAGAGGTCTGTAGAGTCATTTCTGACGGCTGCAATGACAGATTCCAGCTTGACACTTGTCTTGGCCTCAAGGCTGTCATAGTTGAGCAGGCCTTTCAGTTCCATTCCAAGTCCCTGAACTACAGCCTCAGTGCCCGATGACAGGTCAATATATGAGGCGTTTACACCGTCAATCTTGATTTTCTGCAGGTCTGCATATATATCGAGCTCAACTGGCTGGTCATCCTCCGGAGCGGGTTCCGGCTCAGGCTCTTCAGTCTGCTCCAGACCGAATACATCCAGATTGGAAGTGCCATCGGCCGCGGTAAAGAGATTGGCGTTTACTCCGTCAATGAAGAGGTTTGTAAGGATGATCTTGTTCTCCTGATAGAGGCTTTTGAAATCAATGGTTACCGTAAACTCATCAATTGCTGCGAGCGTATCGGAAGGAGAGCTCTCCAGATCGTCATATACCACAAGGCCATTGAGACGGAATGCAAGATAAGGGTAGGTGCTGACCAGCGTCAGATCCACCTTGTCTATCTTGGCGCGGGCAGGGCAGAACTTGTCCAATCCCTTCTCGGCAACGTTTGTCAGGCTGGGAGATGTGAACACCATCACACATACCAGCACAATGGCAAGTATCAACAAGCCCAGAAGTGAACCGACGGTTATACCGGTTATCTTGAGGGCCTTCTTTAACTTAGGACTCATTTCTTTTTGGTGAATTCAATTGTTTCCTTAGAAGAATCTTCCTTGTCATGGGCCTTCATCTTGGTACTCGTGAGTGACTCAACGATATATACCCTGAATGTAATGATCTGTGACTGACCCTCCTCATACTTGTCAAACTTGAGCTCAAGCTCATCGCCGTCAAGGGTCCATTTAAAGGTCTGGGTTACCACACCCTGTGTACGTGAACCGGTATGATCGTCATGGAATATGTAACTCCATGAATCAGTTGAACTCCAGGAACCAATAAGCAGATCCTCATCATACTCATCCTCTTTTGCGCAACTTGCAAAAAGGACCAAAACGGTTGCAAGAACCAGTGACAAGCAATACAGTGTCTTTTTCATATTCTGTCTATATATGTTGATACCTTAATATATATAAATATAACCTTGCGAAGTTAGATAAATTTTACCAATAACAAGGTACCATGGGGCTATTTAGAACAAATCCGCTTTCATTATATGCTATTCCCAAACAAAAAAGGTAAATTTGCAGGTCTTTTTAGAAACTGACTTTATGTTTAGAAGCAAAACTTGTGGAGAGTTACGTCTGACCGATGCCGGCACTGAGGTTACGCTGGCAGGATGGGTACAGAGAGTACGTAAAATGGGTGGAATGGTCTTTGTTGACCTGCGTGACCGTTACGGTATCACCCAGCTTGTTTTTGATGATGCTACCGATGCCGCACTCTGCGAGCAGGCCAGCCGTCTGGGTCGTGAGTACGTTATCCAGATTACCGGTAAGGTGAGCGAGCGTTCAAGCAAGAACTCCAAGATTCCTACAGGTGACATAGAGATTCTGGTTAATAATCTGAATGTTATCAATGCGGCCGATACGCCTCCTTTCACTATTGAGGATGATACCGACGGCGGTGATGACCTGCGCATGAAATACCGCTATCTTGACCTGCGCCGCCAGTGCGTCCGCAAGAACCTGGAGCTGCGCCACAAGATGGTAATGGAGATCCGTAAGTTCCTGGATGACCTGAACTTCATGGAGGTTGAGACACCTATTCTTATCAACTCTACTCCTGAGGGTGCACGTGACTTTGTGGTACCTTCACGCATGAATCCCGGTCAGTTCTACGCTCTGCCTCAGAGCCCCCAGATCCTTAAGCAGCTGCTTATGGTCTCAGGTTTTGACCGTTACTTCCAGATAGCCAAGTGCTTCCGTGACGAGGACCTGCGTGCCGACCGTCAGCCTGAGTTCACACAGATTGACTGCGAGATGTCATTCGTGGAGCAGGAGGATATCCTTCAGATCTTTGAGGCCATGGCAAAGCATCTGTTCAAGAGCATCCTTGGCATAGATTTCAAGGAGCCTTTCCAGCGTATGACATGGCAGGATGCAATGAAATACTACGGCAGTGACAAACCCGACCTGCGTTTTGACATGCACTTTGTAGAACTTATGGATGTTCTCAAAGGTCACGGATTTGGCGTGTTTGACAGTGCTGCATATATAGGCGGTATCTGCGCCAAGGGTGCCGCTACTTACACCCGCAAGCAGATTGACGCACTTACTGAGTACGTTAAGCGCCCGCAGATTGGCGCCAAGGGTATGGTCTATGCCCGCGTTGAGGCCGACGGTTCTGTAAAATCAAGCGTTGACAAGTTCTACAGCCAGGAGGTTCTGCAGCAGCTTAAGGCTGCCATGAACGCTGAGGCCGGTGACCTGATACTGATCCTTAGCGGTGATGACGCTATGAAGACCCGCAAGCAGCTCTCAGAACTGCGTCTTAAGGTGGCCGATGAGCTTGGCCTGCGTGACAAGAACCAGTTCAAGTGCCTCTGGGTCATTGACTTCCCTATGTACGAATGGAGTGATGAGGAGAACCGCCTCATGGCTATGCACCATCCGTTTACATCACCCAAGCCTGAGGATATTCCTCTGCTTGATACTGATCCTGCAAGCGTTCGCGCCAATGCATATGATATGGTAATTAACGGTATTGAGGTTGGTGGCGGTTCTATCCGTATCCACGACAGCAAGCTGCAGGCTACCATATTCAAGATCCTGGGCTTTACTCCTGAGCAGGCTCAGGCCAAGTTCGGATTCCTGATGAACGCATTCAAGTTCGGTGCACCTCCTCACGGTGGTCTGGCATTCGGTCTGGACCGCTTTGTAAGCATCTTTGCCAAGCTTGACAGCATCCGTGACTGCATAGCGTTCCCCAAGAACAACTCCGGTCGCGACGTCATGCTGGATGCTCCAGGTCCTCTTGACCAGTCACAGCTCGACGAATTGCAGCTTAAAGTCGATTTGAAATAATACGTTCGCACCTGCGTGATATGAGCCGCTTCTCTTTTTGGGGGAGCGGTTTCTTTTTGACACTCCGCAGGACATACGTTTTGGGGAGACAACGTTACGCGGCTACTACGAGCCCCTCCGAACCCTAAACGTCGAACGCCTCCTTTTTAGTCCCCCTATGGGGGCCTAACAGTCGTTAAACGCCACGCCGTTCTTAACGGGATTCTCCAAGGCTCTCCGCTTAACGCCGCTTCACTGATGCTCCCCAAAACGTATGTCCTGCTCCCTGCAAAATGAAACCTCTGCTCACTTGGAAACATCGTAGCCGCTGCACTGATGATCCCCTATACCCATAGTCCGGCTCGTGCAAAACAGAAACCTCTGCTCACTGGGTAGCATTATCAATGTCCAAAATTGCAGTATCTTTGCAAAAAAATGGTAAACATGAAATTAAATAAGATTGGATTGAGGCTGGCTTTGGTATTGGGAGTTGGTTTGGTTTTGGGAGCTTGTACGGGTAGCGGATGGACTGAGAGGGAGCGGATGATCATATCTTTGTCTGACTCTGTTATGTTTGTCACTACGTTGCCGCAGGACAGCATTCAGCTGCATACTCCCAGTATTGACGTTGAGGCTGATGAGCTGCAATCGGCAGAACTCAAGACTCTTATGGCTAAGATGTACTGTACCGTTACTGATCCGTCACAGGATGGAGTGGGGATTGCAGCACCACAGGTGGGCATAAACAGACGCATTATCTGGGTGCAGCGCCTTGATAAGGAGGATGAACCGTTTGAGTGTTACGTGAATATTCGCATTGACAGCCTGTTTGGTGATGTGAAACGTGGTCCCGAGGGTTGCCTTTCTGTGCCGGGATATGCGGGCATGGTATCGCGTAACTCTGATGTCATCATATCATATGCAGACCTGGAATCAGGAGAGACCAGGAAAGAGCATATAGCAGGATATACAGCAATCATATTCCAGCATGAGTGCGACCATCTGGACGGAATCCTTTACGTGGACCGTGCGGATTCAGTATTCGTAAACAAGGCCTGGATGGAGGAACTCAAACAATTCGACTACACTCGTCCCGATTGGTGGTAAATAACCAAATGAACATATATAAGCCGCTTCTCGTTATTGAGGAGCGGTTTTCTTATACAGAAAGGATGTTAGGTGCACGTGGCATTCCAGTTTCCGGAGCTTGGATATCAGTATTCGGGAGCGTCAGTGAAGGGGCGTGAGCGAAGGCCCTGGAGAGACCGTTAAGAACATCGTTACGTCCAACGACCGTTAGACACCTTCAGGTGGCTAAAAGGGAGGCGATCGATGTTTAGGTCTCGGAGGGGTTCTGAGTAGCCCCGTAACGTCGTCTCCCGAATACTGATATCCAGGCGGAGGAAACTGGCTTACGTATTATCAAAAACTTTACCTTTTTTAGCATAAAATGCTTTGCAGAATCGCTTAGAAAGCGGAAATTTGCAGCCGAAATTTTTCAGGGTGAGGTGAAATCCCTCGACCGGCGGTTATAGTCCGCGAGCCCAAAAGGCCGAACCGTTGAAACTACGGTACCGACAGTATAGTCTGGATGGAAGAAAATTTTTATGAAAAAAGTTATCTCTCTGTGCCTGGGCATAGCTATGCCCGCACTGTCAGTTTGCGCCGAGGGCGTAGTTCTGACCGATTCAGTGATCAGTCTTCAGGAGATTGTCATTCGCGACAATTTCAGTGATTCAGAAACCACACCGCTTAGCATCAAGACGCTACAGCCGAGCCACATCAAGCTCTACAGTACAGCGCCTAACTACGTGGAGATGCTCCAAGGCATCCCTGGCGTCTATGCCACACCTTCAACCGGTTCATACGGTGATGCTACGCTTAACATCCGCGGATTCAAGCAGGAGAACATAAGCATTCTGCTGAACGGTATTCCAATCCAGGGCCTGACATCGGGTTCCATGTACTGGAGCAACTGGATGGGACTGGCCGAGGCCACATACTCCATTCAGATTCAGAAAGGTATGGGTTCATCCATGCTGGCAGACTGCGCCATGGGCGGTATGGTGAATATCATCACCAAGACCGGATCAGGCCTGCCTGAATGGGATTTCTCAACATCATATACACAGTACGGTACCAAGAAAGCCATGCTCAGCTACTCAACCGGACAGCTTAAGAACGGTTGGAGCGCAAACCTGATGGTAAGCGGCGTTTACGGTGACGGCTTTGTTGAGGTATCGGAAGTGAAATCAATGTCATATCTGCTGTCTGTAAGCAAGATACTGAACCCGTTCAACACACTTACATTCACTGCATTGGGATCACCTGAGCAGCATGACCAGCGTAACACCGAGCTGTCAGAGGAGGAGATTGACAAGTATGGCCGCGGGTACAGCAAGAACTGGGGTTACCTGAACGGTGAGAAGTACTCCATTGGCCGTAACCACTATTTCAAGCCCTATTTCACGCTGCAGCACCACATGGATAAGGGTTCACTGCACATGAAAAACTCTGCCTATCTGGCTATTGCCGATGGCGGCGGCCGCTCTACATATAATCTGGATTACAGCAAGCCAAGCATCATTGATTTCCAGACCCCCGACGGACATATTGACTTTGACGCCATTATAGCCGAGAACAGCGCTGCAGGCGTATCCAGGAACATCATGATTGACTACCTGTCAGGTCACACACAGGCTGGCGGCGTGGTATCGGCCGATTACCGCATAAGCCCCAACTGGACTATAGGTACAGGACTCCAGTATCAGTATTTTGATACCTGGTCCAAAATGGTTGTTCTGGATCTTCTGGGCGGAAACTCTGTAAGTTACGGAGGCCAGGACCTTGTAGAGGGTGATTACATAGGTTCCAGATACGGACGTACCACACATCTGGCATCCGGATTCGGACAGCTCCGTTATGACGGCCGCAAGCTGAATGCCAACTTTGGCGTGAGCGTGTTCAACGGCAACCACCGTCTGCACAATGACATTACAGGTGCCAAGAGTGATTGGGTTCACGGATGGGGTGTAGCAGTAAAGAGCGGACTTGTATACCATATGGGTCCTGCCAATGCGTTCCTGAATCTGGGTTATAACAGCCGTCTGCCTTATGCAGGCACATATATCTCCAGCAACATGGCCATTACCAATGATGTAACCAATGAGGAGAACCTGATGGCCGAGGCTGGAACACGCATCAACTGGAACGGCGGAAGCCTCTCTGTAAGCGGTTATGCCGCACGCTGGAACAACAAGACACTCACTCCGTCAATAGCCAAGCGCGCCAACGAATCAAAGGAGAAATATCAGATTAACGGTCTGAATGCCCTGCATCTGGGTATAGAGATGGCTGTTGAGCAGCGTCTGGCACCTTGGGCAAGCGTAAGCGCATTTGCCAACATAGCATCCTGGAAATGGAAAAGCTCCGGTAACGCAATCTCATATGATTTCTTTACTGGTGATACCCAGAAAGAGTACACCATATACTGCGACGGCCTGCACGTAGGCGACTCACCTCAGACCCAGTTAGGTATGGAGGGAAACTTTACTTTGCCCAGAGGCTTCTACGCTCGTCTTGCATGGCAGTTCAATGACCGCATGTACGCAGACTTTGAGCCCGATAAGAGAACCAGTCCTGAGTCTGGTGACGCATACCGTCTGCCGTCATGGAACGTAATTGACGCAACTTTAGGCTGGAGTAGCCAACTGACAGACAACCTGCACGTTGACGTATTTGCTACCGGCCGCAACCTCACTGATGAGAACTACATTGAGCGTGGTGTGGACGGCAAGAACAATGACCTGGAGACATTCCGCGGATACTGGGGCGCACCCCGCACACTCTCAATCGGAATGAAGATTTCTTGGTAAGCCTGTCAGATACACAATAGAGCAATAGAAGCCGCAGCGAGTACGATACCAAGTACTTGGTGCGGCTTCAGTTTTTCACCGTATGCCAACCAGCCTACGATAGCACCGATAGCCACGATTCCGATGTTGTGGATGGGGAACAGGATTGAAGAGTCAATCGTCTTCATGGAGAGCATCAGGGTGTAGGTGCAACCGTAGTTGATCAATCCCAGACATGCGCCTCCAAGAAAGTTCTTGAATGTAACCGGTACTCTCTTGCCATCGGGACCCTTCTTAAAGAATGAGTAGCTGCATATGAGCATGGCAAAGAAGAATACACCTGCCGTAGCCAGTGAGATCTCGCTGTTAATGTCATCGGGATGTGCAGAATCAGATGTGGTGATATGATACTGGAGCACCTTCATGGCCGAATTGCTCAAACCGAATGATATGAACACGGTAACGGGAGCAAGTATGTCACGCAGAGAAAGCTTGTGGCCGGCACCGTCGGCCTTGCCTTTCCATATGGTCATGCTCATGGCAACCAGTACAAGAGCTATGATAAGCCATTTGGGCTTGGTGCTGCCTTCTATCAACAGGTATGAGACGATTATGGGTATTACCATCGATGCACGGCTGCAGACTGTTGATATTGCCACGCCTACGCGACGGGTGGAGTCGGAGAGAACCACCATTCCGGCCATAAAGATCAGTCCCAGGAATATTACGGGGATGAACCAATCGGCCTTTACGGGGTTGACCACCATCTCACCGTTGAGTGAGAAGAGGACTCCCAGTACGAATGCGGTCAGATAGTTAAAGAAGATAGCCTGGTCAGAGTCAATATTCTTTTTCTGGAATATCTTGAATGAGATTGAAAACATCGCGGCACATACAGTCGCGATAATAAGGAATAAAATGCCTGACATAATGATAGTTCTTTTTACGGTTAGTTCTTTTTAGGTTTTATCTTGACATACTCTCCGCCGTAGATGGGCATGAGGAATGTTCCAAAGCATTTCTTGAAGTCATTAAGGCCCTTGTACTTGCCTCTGCGCAGGAACGGGTAGGCGCCTCCGGTCTCAAAATATCCGGTCTTGCCGAAACTCTCACGTATAAGGCTTATCACCTTGAACAGCAGATACTTATTAACACCAATCTCCTTCTCGTTACGGGAGTCGCCCCACCAATAGTAGGCGGTATTGCCGTAGATAAGAACGGCAACGGTGGCCACTACATCGGCCGTCTCCTTATCCTTGAGGAAGAAAACACGGCTTATACCCTTGGGAATGAGGTTGAAGAATATGTTGTGGTGATATTCATCGGCTATGATATCCTTGGCGGCGCCGGTACGTGTGTAGGTTTCCTTGTGCAGGTTTATATAGATCTGGCAATCCTCATCACAGGACCTTGCCTCAATGAATTCATATCGGCCCGATGCCTCTATCTTGCGTACAGCCTGGCGGGTTGTCTCCTCACAATCGGCAAGCATCCGGTCATCGGGTTTGCTCAGGTCAACCACCCATGTATAGCGGATAGACGGCTTGAAGTTGAAGAATACCAGTGGGTTAATGCCGTCACGGTTGTCAAGACGAGCCTGCGTGATAGGGGCCAGGTCGGCCGCAAAACGCTTTATGGGATTGTTGTAAATGTAGCTGTCCATATATGCCTCAAAACACTCCTTGACCAGGCGCTGGTGCTTCTTTACAAGGCCGTCCTTGATGACGTAGCCCCATCGGCTGATGAGTTTCTGTTTCCAGAAGGGGAGCCCCAGTTTTGTCAGGATTCCGTACTTGGAGGTACGGTGGAGCTGCATTATGAAAAGTATCTCGTCTTTATTATCGGCATCTACAATTGCAAAGGAGAGATTCTTGTACGATGCATATCGGTCAACGCCTATCATCTCATACAGAAAGTAGGCCCAGCCCATACTGTTGGCTCTCACAAACTCATTCCACTTCACAGCCTCAATATCAGCCTGTTGCTTGACTATACACTGCATATTACGTTAAACTGTCTAATTGTGTTACATATTAGAAATACAAATATAGCAATTTACTCTTAATTTACTAACTTTGCACACGTATTAGAACTATTTATTTAAACAATGAAATTTACAAAAATCATTACCACCGTGCTTGCCGCCGCAATCATGACAGCTTGCACCGGAAACAAGAAACAGAGTGTTATGGCAAACAGAGAACCCGCTAACATCATGGTCGTAGTTGACCTGCAGAAGGACTTCATTGACGGTAATCTTCCAGCTACCGATGGCACACGCGTTGTTGAGCCCGTAAAGAGCGTTCTCCCCAACTTTGACAAAGTCTATTTCACACTTGACTGGCACCCCTGGAACCACTGCTCATTCAAGGCAAACGGTGGTATCTGGCCTCAGCACTGCGTACGTTACACCGTAGGCGCAGCACTTCCTGACGGCATTCTGGACAACCTTGACATAGACAATGTACGTTTCCTGCCCAAGGGCCAGGCTCAGGACAAGGAGGAGTACGGTCAGTTTGAGAATACCAAGGGTGATGACCAGGATCTCTTTGTAAAGGGTGACAAGGTTGTTGTATGCGGTATCGCTGCTGAGTACTGCGTTCTTGAGACACTTAAGAATCTGGTTCGTCTGAGCCAGGAGGTAGGTTTTGAGCTCTCAGTTTACCTGGAGGGTGTTGCATCAATCGAGAGCAACGAGCCCCTGCTCACCTACATGAATGAGAACAATATAAAGATTTATAAATAAGAGTTTTATGAAGAGCACCACTGTAATCAGTATGCTGGAGAATGACCTCTACAAGTTCTCCATGTCATACTATTACCAACGGACCACTCCCGAGGGTATAGGCACATTCAGTTTCACTGACCGTAACGGCCAGAAGTTCACACCTGAGTTCGTGAATCTTTTGCGTAAGGAGTTCAAGAAACTGGAGTCACTTGCCTTGACCGATGAGGAGTTCAACTGGTGCCTCTCAAATATCTATTTCATACCTCAGTGCTATTTTGAGTGGCTCAAAGGATTCAGGTTCAATGCCGATATCATCGACATCTCCCTGGATGAAGAGGGCCACCTGCACATTGAGGCAAAAGACCTCATTTACAAGGTTACACTCTATGAGATTCCCATCCTGAGCACTGTATCGGAGGTTTATTATGGCCTTTACGAGAAGACTGAGCCCGATTGGGAATACATTGACAGCCAGCTTGAGAAAAAGGTTGCCATATCAAATGAGAACCAGCTCAAGTTTGCCAATTTTGGTATGCGCCGCCGCTACTCACATGCCGTAGAGGATCATGTAACCGAGTACCTGACACGTAACGCAAAGTATTTCATCGGCTCATCAACAGTCTATTTTGCCATGAAGTACCAGTCAATCCGTCCGGACCTGAAGCCTATCGGCACCATGGCTCATGAGCTTATGATGGCAACTGCCGCATTCATGGGTCCCAAGGAGGCAAACTACTATGTGATGCGCCGTTGGGCCGAGATCTACGGCGGCAACATGGGTACCATGCTGCCTGACTGCTTTACAACTCAGGTATTCCTGCGTAATTTCTCACTGGATATGGCCAAGTTGTATGACGGCGTACGCCATGACAGCGGTGATCCGTTTGAGTTCGGTGACAAGATCATTGCCAAATATGAGTCTTATCATATTGATCCCCGCACCAAGTCAATCGTATTCAGCGATGCGCTTGATTTTGACCGTGCTCTGGCTATCCAGAAGTATTTTGAGGGTAGGATAAGGGTATCATTCGGTATCGGCACCAATCTGACCAACGATGTAGGTACGGTTGAGCCGCTCAATATCGTTATGAAACTCAAGACCTTCCAGGTCAACCCCCGCCAGCACGTCTACCGCTGCGTTAAGCTGTCCGACACTCCTGGCAAGGAGCTTGGCGATCCGGATGAGGTTCACTCTTACAAGGTAATCTTAGGCTTGATCTGAGATTTATAATTTTTGCCAAAGTGTCCCACACCAACCCGCGAGAGAACGTATTCTCGATAAGGTTAGTGTGGGACACTTCTTCATTTTGCGGGTGTGTCCCACACTAATGTGCCCCAGGAGCACTCTGAGCCACCTCACTGTGGGACACTTTGGCGGACCTCACCTCGAATTCAACAGTATCGCAGTGCCAAAACCTTGTCAATATTATATCAAATAGTTACTTTTGTTGAAAACAAGTGCTAACAGATATGATTATAAGAAGGATAAGGATTTGGTACTCACGCGGTTGGTATCGTACACTCTGCAGCATATCTCTGTTGTTTCTGCCTCTCTATTGCAAGACAGGCAAGGTTTACGCTTCACCCAACTATGTTCAACAGGTTCCACCCGATGTCAGCGTAATGTATGGCGTTCCCGTAAACAGGTTCGTCGTTTCTGATGATCCTGCACAGGTAGAGGCCTCTGCTCCAAAATATCCGTTGATAATACTTGATGGCAAGATAGTTTCTGTTATAGATGACAAACTCTCAGCATTTGATTTTGGTGCGCCCATCTTTGACCGATATAAACTGGCAGACCTGGTAGGAATACGAGGCGATAAGATAAAGGCGGTGCAGATATTGAATAATAAAGCTGCAGAGAAGAAATGGGGTGATAAAGGCGCTGGCGGATTACTTGAGATACTAACCAGAAAGTACTACCGTAAGGCTCTCAAGGCCGGCAAACTGAGTGGTCACTATCAGCCGGTGACAAGCCTAAAGAATAGAAATAATATGTGATATTAAGAACTACACATGGAGAGATACGAGTACGTTGACCACGATAGCGTCAATCTTGCTTATCTCCATATGAAGGTGTCTCCTCATTAATGTAGTGCGGATTCTGGGCAGTCTCGTATGAGTACTCCCTGACATATGTAAGTTTAGACCTTACTATGTCTATATTCAACGCCTTTTCAAGTCTGGCAATTGTTTCTAGTGTCATATTGGTGCTTCCTTTCAGCAAGTTTGATACATACTGTTGGGTGCAGCCAATTCGTTCTGCTAGCTGTTTTTGAGTAACGCCTTGTTCATCCATACTCTTCATTACCTGAAGCGTAATGAACTGGGCGTATTTCAGCCAATCATCATTATCTCTTCTCCATTGGGCATTCTCTCTCCAATGGGACGGAGTGTCCGATTGATGCGATGAAAGATATTCAATTGTTTTGTTCATTGTTGTAATCGTTTAATCCTTCTATATCATAAACACCAAGGTCTATCAATTTGTTCCTGACATGCTCCAATTGCGCCAGTTCTGCCATAGTGTGAGGACGCTCAGACATCGTTGCAGTCAGTTTTATTGCACCTCCGGTAATAAGATATGCACCCTTATCCATCTTTATGGCATAAATCCTTAACCATGATGGGCGGTATCCTAATCCATCACCTTTAGCTTTCTCTTTCCCTAATGACATCTCTGAAAAACGACTGTTTTCAAGATGTCTGAATAGTACGTCAAGATTAGCTTGTGGAGATATGTCCAGCATAATACATTGCAGCGTTTTTGCTTCCTGAAGCGTTTCCATAACGGCTTGATATACATCGGTTATTTTGAAATATGCCGATAAATCCGTTATGTTATCCTGGAAGAATGCCCTAAGCCATGACATATCATACCATTTTGCAAACAGAGAATCGAAGCAGTTGTCAGGCTCGTTGTCATATCTGACAGCCCAAAGCCTACCATCATCTAAAATCTTATCAAATGTCATAGTATCATAGAATTTCATTGCAAATATATAAACAATATTTATATTGTACAATATACGAATTGTTTTTGTGCTAAGCTAAACGATAACAGGAAGCTTGCCTCACACTGGTATGCCATGCAAAGACGCAGATTGCAACACCTTTGCAGCGGCAAATCCTTGTACATTGTATTTTTGACATGTACTTTTGAGCATCAAAATACAACTGATACATGAAACTCAGGACCTTTAGGATCATTTTGTCACGGGGATGGAGAAACGTGATGTACAGCGTATCATTCTTTGTGTTCTCAATGCTGTCTGTCAGTTCCAAAGCTCAGATGGTATCTGATACTGCCGGCATCGGCAATTCCAGGTCAAAGATTGTGGTGTCCGGCCCTAAGCCTGCGGCCGGTGATACGATAACAGGCCGTGTTACCAATTACGATGGTCCTATGATGATGGTACGCGTTGAGGAGAAGGATTCCGCGGACCGTCTTGTCGCCCATGCCGTCACTGATTTTGACGGAAAAATCAATTTAAGACTCGTCAATCCGGCTGACCATCTGGAGATAATCAATTGGGGATACCATACAGCGATAAGTGAGTTTACCGGCAATACCATGGATGTAAAAATGATTGAAGATACTCTACAGATAAAGAATGTAATTGACAGTATCCTTAATACGACAGCCCCTCAAATTATCCGTGAAGACAAGTATCAGGGACTGCGCGCACGTGCATACGGTCCTCAATACCCTCAAGACGCAAATCCGTTAATCATACTGAACGGTAATGTGATGGATTTGGACTTTGACAAACTGAATGATTTTGATTTTACCAATGACTCTTTCTCCAAAGATAAAGTGGCCGCATTGCTTGGTCTGAAAGCTGACCAGATTATATCAATCTCAATTCTTACGGGTAAGGCGGCGACAAAAATATGGGGTGGCAGGGCTACCAATGGCGTACTTGAAGTGAAAGCCAAAAGAATAATGCAAGATAATGGAAAGTAAATATATGAAAGCGTCAAGACTCATATTACTTGTTTTACTGATGGTCCTGCAGACAGCTGTTACTTGCGTGTTTGCAAAAGACTATGACGGTAGGGAGTATTTCTGTATAAGAGAAACGTGGAACAAGCCTGAGACACCAAAGGAAGGTGAAATCATTCCACCCATATATAATATTCTTGCCGATGATTATATCTGCGGCTACACGGTAAACGGAACGTGGTTTTTTTATCCTTACGGTATTTATCTTATGCGTGATAATGACGGTTACATGATGGTGCTTAAATACTATTGTGATGATGATCAGGTACAGTCCGATACAATCCGTATTGATTCCAAACTGGCTAACCGTCTGCATGCATCGGTCAAGAAGACCCTTAAAAGAGCAGTTAAAAATACTACAATCCCCTGGTCTGAGATGGGAAGTCCTAATGTAACCGTATTTACAAAAAAGATGGCGGCAGACAGAACAACGGACCAGATTCCTGATAGCCTTTGGCAGGAACAGTACCACAAGTTCAATCATACCCCCTTAAGGGACAGATTGATGCCTATACCCATTGAAACTGAAGAGTATATAGAATTGAATGATAACATTTTTAACAATCCGTGATTTCCGATATTCTATGGTAAAGGTTCGCTTATGAAAAAAATAGTCCTGATTCTAACAATTGCATTGATATCGGCAATTGATGCCAAGTCAAGAAGCCAGCAACAAGATAAGCCTCAGTTCCTTGAAGATGAGGTAACAACTGCTGTTGTTGTTAGGGTAAAGGTTGCCAATGACACGATAATTTATGGCAATGATACTGAAAGATTATTTCCGAAAGGTATATCAATTGACAGCCTTATCCGAAAGCTTCCGGGTGTAATATTAGATGATAATGGTGGCATTACATTAAAAGGGTTGGACAATAAGGTATCAGTAATTATCTTTAACGGAAGAGAGATTTACAATGTCTATAACACGAAATACGTTGACCTGGGCTTGAGCGTCAATTGGGCAACGTGTAATGTCGGGGCCGATAAACCCGAGGATTACGGCGATTATTTTGCCTGGGGTGAGACGGAACCCAAATCAGAATATACATGGGAAAACTATAAGTTCCGTGAAAGCGGTGATGACGATTGGAATATCAAATTCAGCAAATACGGAGTAAAAGTTGATGGCAAGACTGTCCTTGATCCTGAAGATGACGTAGCCCATGTAAAGTGGGGCTGCAGTTGGCGTATTCCTTCTGAAGCAGAATTCCAGGAGTTGTTTGATAATTGCACCACCACAAGGGATAGTCTGAATGGCATTTATGGCTACAGGTTCACAAGCAAAGTGCCAGGCTATACAGACCGTTCAATTTTCCTACCCGATGCAGGTAACAAATGGTTGTCTAAAACACGTGATGGGTCCGGTATTTACTATGTAAATTCCATATACGTCATTCCAGGTAAAGACCTTGATTTGGTGGCCTTGGCACTAATAACAAATCCCCTTCACTTAACAATATTATGTGAACGTTACATAGGTTATCCCATCCGTCCTGTCTGCCCTAAAGAAGTGACACAGAGGGACTGTCCCTAATGGGACACTGTTTGTGATAAATAATTCATATATTTACACCAGATTAAGCCTTTTAAGTATGAGAAAAGTCCTTTCCGTATCCATATTATCAATACTGCTGTCGCTGGAATCGGCAATAACCTTTGCCTTTGCCCAGAATACTCCGGATGCGGGCGGTTGGATATCGGGTATAGTATCGGACAGTTTGGGGCCATTGGCGAAAGTCAGCGTAATAGAGCAGGATGCTGCGGGTAATATCTTGAAGACGGTTCCTACAGACAACAACGGATTGTTTTCAATACTTCTGATTAATCCGGACGACAGCATAAGGTTCTCATTTGATGGCTATTATGATGTAACGGTTCCAGCGGACAGGCTCAGATATGACATTATCCTGAAACAGGACCGGACGCCAAAACCGGATC
>JBGUVW010000041.1:0-15070 GCA_045220475.1 Bacteroidaceae bacterium | reverse complement strand
GCAGGAATAAGAATAACCAGAGTCAACTTCTATCAGGAATAAGACAATCCGAGTCAACCTTTTTTAGGGAAACGCAAATTGCAACAGGTTTGCAACGCTTATTTCTTGTTTTTGGGGATTTGGGGATCTACTTTTGTCTCAAATCAAACACTCAAGGATATGAAAAAGAGATTTGCTTTATTGTTGCTTGCGGTAGCTTCAGCTCCTGTTTTTGCCCAAGACATGCCTAAGGCCGGTGATATAATCTACGGTACGGTGACAGACAGTATAGGACCTGTAGCCGGAGTTATTATCATCGAAAAAAACAGCAATGACCGCATCATGGCTCAGACTACCACCGATGAAAACGGGAATTTCTCATTCCGACTGGTCAATCCGGATAATGAGATATCCATTTGCTGGAAGGAAAAATGGTATTATAGATTCAATTCCATAACATTACCCATAAATGATCTGGAATATGAAATTGACCTGGATAAGATATCAGATGTTGACCTGGCACTTAAAAGTCATAATCCCGGTCTAGACATAGTTTTCGGCCCGGATCCGGAACCGGTAGACTATTACATCCCGTTCCGCGATTTCATCCATTACAGATCCATAGAGGACCTGTTCAACAATATGTTCTTCTATTTCTGATAGCCACTCTCTCCTTACACACGACAAATCTTGTCTCTTGCTTGTTTGTTTATAAAAAACAAAGGAAAATATTTTGTAGAGACGGCGCAAAGCAGTACCTTTGCGCCCGATTAGTGCCGTAGAGGTCTAAGAAGTGTCTGCCACAGTGGGCGGACCACCCCGCGGAGAAACGAATAAAAGCAACATTAAATGTACGTTATTGCTGAAATTCAGGGACAGCAGTTCAAGATTGAGCAGGGAATGAAGCTGTTCGTGCACCACATTCAGGACATTGAGGCTGGTGCAAGCATCGAGTTCGAGAAAATCCTTCTCGCCGACAAGGACGGAAAGATCACCGTGGGTGCTCCTACCGTTAAGGGCGCAAAGGTAGTATGTGAGGTCAAGACCGCACTCGTTAAGGGTGACAAGGTTCTTGTATTCCACAAGAGAAGAAGAAAAGGTTACCGTAAGCTGAACGGTCACCGCCAGCAGTTCACAGAGCTCCTGGTTAAGGAAGTAGTAGCATAACCCTAAAAACTAGAAAGAAATGGCACATAAAAAAGGTGTAGGTAGTTCTAAGAACGGCCGTGAGTCTGCCAGCAAGCGCCTTGGCGTTAAGATTTGGGGTGGACAGTATGCAAAAGCAGGTAACATCATAGTACGTCAGCGTGGCACACAGCACAATCCTGGCGAGAACATCGGTATGGGTAAAGACCACACTCTGTTCGCACTGGTTGACGGTGTTGTTCAGTTCAAGAAGGGCCGCAAGGACAGAAGCTATGTTTCAGTAATCCCCGTTCAGGAGAAAGCTGAGGCCTGATAAACAAAACAGAATAAAAGAGGCTCACTCAGCGTGAGCCTTTTTTAATTTAAAGAGTAAACTTATGCTCACACTCAAACAGATTACAGAACAGACCGACCTGGTTATTGCAGGTCTTAAGAAAAAGCATTTCAAGAATGCTGAGGAGGCTATTGCCCAGGCCATCAGCCTGAACGATGCCAGAAAGAAGGCCCAGGCTCAGTTGGATAACAATCTTGCCGAGGGCAAGACACTTGCCGCCAAGATAGGACAGGCCATGAAGGCCGGCAACAAGGAAGAGGCCGATCAGGCCAAGGCCCGTGTTGCTGAACTCAAGGCTGCAGCCACAGAACTTGAAGTCAAGAAGGAGCAGGCTGAGAATGACCTTACCGCTCTGCTCTGCACAATTCCTAACATACCCTACCCCGAGGTTCCCGAGGGCACCTGCGCCGAGGACAACTGGGTTGTTAAGTCAAACCTGAAAGAGTGTGTCGTAGGACAGGATACAGTAGGTAACTGGACATGCAACCCACAGAACGGCGAGGCCAAGGTTCCTCACTGGGAGCTTGCCAAGAAGTATAACCTTATTGATTTTGACCTGGGTGTAAAGATCACAGGCGCCGGATTCCCCGTATATATAGGAAAAGGTGCACAGCTGCAGCGTGCACTCATCAACTTCTTCCTGGCCGAGGCTAACAAGGCAGGTTATACTGAGATCATGCCTCCTACCGTTGTCAACCAGGCATCAGGTTACGGTACAGGACAGCTCCCCGACAAGGAGGGCCAGATGTACCACTGCGAGGTTGATGACCTCTATCTGATTCCTACAGCCGAGGTTCCTGTAACCAACATCTACCGCGACGTCATCCTGGATGAGAAGCAGCTCCCCATCAAGAACTGCGCATACACCCAGTGTTTCCGTCGTGAGGCCGGCTCATACGGTAAGGATGTACGTGGTCTGAACCGTCTGCATGAGTTCTCAAAGATTGAGATAGTACGTATCGATACTCCTGAGCACTCTGCCGAGAGCCACAAGGAGATGCTTGCCCACGTAGAGGGCCTGCTCCAGAAGTTGGAACTCCCCTACCGCATACTGCGTCTTTGCGGTGGTGACCAGAGCTTTACATCGGCCATATGCTATGACTTTGAGGTTTACTCAGAGGCACAGGGCCGCTGGCTTGAGGTTTCATCAGTATCCAACTTTGACACCTATCAGGCAAACCGTCTCAAGTGCCGTTACCGCAAGACCGGCGAGAAGAAAGCCGAGCTCTGCCACACACTGAACGGTTCTGCACTGGCTCTGCCTCGTATAGTTGCAGCCATCCTTGAGAACAACCAGACTGACAAGGGCATCAAGATCCCCAAGGCCTTGGTTCCCTACACAGGATTTGAAATCATCGACTAAAAAAAGGCTCGCAATGTGAAATTGGGGACTGTCCCCTTTTTCACGTGTAGAGGTTGGCTATAATAGCTTACTTTACCACGTGAAAAAGGGGACAGTCCCCAATTTCACATCCCCAATTTCAATTTTTACTGCTCCTTGTATATGACGTTGTAATCCTCATGCTTCTCATAGGTGCGTACGCGGTATACTGAGTAACTGCTGGGCGGAGTCACCACGCAATCCGACGGATTCTGGTGGTTATCCTCTCCTATTGCGGCAAACGCATTCACAAACAGCGTAGGAGATGCAGTGAATGTTACCGTAGTTGCATTCAGATACGGTTTAAGCTCCTCACGGTCTACCTCATCTATGTTATAGTAGTTCCAGATTTCAAAATTCAGGCCGTCACCGTAGGTTTTCTGCAAATATGCAAGCAGATCACCGGTCATGCCCTGAGTGGTGATGCGTATTCCCCCATTCTCAAACTTGACGGTAGCGCTAACCTCATACTCGTCACCATTGTCACAGTTGGTAATGGTGAAAGACTCAGTGGTTGGCTGAGGAATGTACTCCTCCAGGTCAAGTTGGTGTGAGATTACGATATCCATATCATCCTTGTCCAGGTAGAGTTCCTTGGGTACGGGAATGAATATCTCCACATCAGATACAGAACGTACATGTATGCTCAGTTTGGTATGTATCCAGTCTCCCTCCTCATGCTTGTCATTGATTGAGAGATTGACCTCAACGTGATCCTTAAGATAGAAATCATACTCCAACTCCTCAGGATCGATAGGATCTTCCTCCTCATCATCATCGTCATCAAGGTCCGGATCAACAGGCTCACCGCCCAGAGGCTGCGCAGGTGATATCTTTACGATCCAGTCATTGAATATCCAGTCACGCTCCACATCCATGTTCTTATTGTTCTCCTGACCCTCAGGATGAACTCCATAGTAATCAAATCCCAGATAGTATGCACCGTCTATCTTAAGTATGATATACTCATAGTGAACCTGGTTGTCACGGGAGTTATGATATCCGAACTGGTTGTCACGTCCGTCAGTACCCATATCAGTCATAAGGGTTGTGCCGATGTACTGCTGGCCGGTGACATCATCGGTATAGACAGTGGTATTGTTACCGCTGTTGAAATTGTTTATATGCAGGTAATCACCATCATAGACATACAAAGTATCCTGATACGGCCACCAGCTTACAACCTCTTTCTTTAGGTTGGTGAACACCTGCAGCACGTTCATCTGGTCCGATCCCTTACCGATATTGCTGCCCCAGCCGTCAACATACTCAGCGGTTCCCTTGTAAACCTGCTGTACCCAGAAGTTTTTCCATGTGACATGGATATGGTTTACTGAGTCGGGACGCGGCTTGCTGAACTCCTCAACCACACGTGCACGCTCATCGTCGGTAATGTTTACCGGACGCTCCCAGTTAAGATACCACTGGTTGCCGTTTACGTTCACCTGACTGGAACCGTAGACGGTAGCAAGCATAGTCTTACCGGAATAGAGCTTAAAATCACTGTACTTGGCAGGCTTGACCTCAATTTCACTGTCATCACCGCCAATTGAATCAGTCCCTTTTTTCTCATCAGAGCATGACGGGACCACAAAGAGTATCATTGTGGCACAAATGGCCACTGTAAGCTTTCTAAGGTTCATTTTCATCTTTAATCAGTCCTTTTTAAAATAAGAAAAACGGCTATAATTCTGCCTTTTTAAAATGAAGAATAATTGTATTATTATTCTTTTATTGGGCAAAGATACCCTATTTTCACGAACTTACGTGAATTACAATGTTAAAAAAAGCATCAAAGGGCTGCGCGTATACGAACCAGTTTTGTGAGCAAACCCTCCAGAAGGTCAAGCGGAAGCATGTTGGCTCCGTCACTCTTTGCCTCGGCCGGATTCTCATGAGTCTCCATGAAAAGGCCGTCGGCACCAACTGCAACAGCTGCCTTGGAGATGGTTTCAATAAGCTCAGGCTGTCCGCCGGTAACACCGCTGGTCTGGTTGGGACGCTGAAGGGAATGGGTGCAGTCCACAACTACAGGATAGCCAAAACGCTGCATCTCGGGGATTCCGCGGAAATCAACCACCAGGTCCTGATAACCGAATGTGGTGCCGCGCTCGGTCAGCATAATGTTCTTGTTTCCTGCATCGGCCACTTTCTGGGCGGCGAACTGCATGGCATCAGGAGCAAGGAACTGACCTTTCTTGATATTGACGGTCTTGCCGGTACGTGCTGCGGCTACAAGAAGGTCGGTCTGACGGCACAGGAAAGCCGGAATCTGCAGGATGTCCACATACTCTGCAGCCATCACCGCATCCTCCTCACGGTGTATATCGGTCACTACCGGAATGCCGAACTCCTTACGTACCCGGGCAAGTATCTTTAGTGCCTTTTCATCGCCTATTCCGGTGAATGAATCTATGCGTGAACGGTTGGCCTTCTTGAATGAGCCCTTGAATGCGTACGGAATATCCAGACGGGATGTAATGTTTACGCATTTATCGGCAATACGCATGGCCATATCCTCGCCCTCAATCACGCAAGGGCCTGCCAACAGGAAAAAGTTACTGGAATCCTTAAAGAGTGACATACGCTATCAGGGAATTATAAAGTTAATGACTGCCGGCTCCAGAGAAACCTTGAGCGGGAATGTGTGGTTGAGTGTACGGCCGTCTATACATGTAAGAGTGCCGTCGGCATCCAGGATCTCAATCTGCTTGGTACGGTAAGGACGAACCTGCTCATGATTCAGGAACTGGTTATGCAGAATCATGTAGAGTCCGCGTATAGTCTGCCAGAATCTGGGTCTGTAAACCACTGACAGGTCCAGCCAGCCGTTATAGGGTACTGCGCTCGGGGTCATACCGTAACCGCGAGAGTTACCTATACAGATGGTCATTATCTTGTCGCTGATCTCCTCACTGTTAACCTTGATACGCATCTTGTACTGCTTGCGCTCCTTGAACAGGCTGAATATGGCTATCAGGTATGCCGGATTCTTCTTACCGAACCGCTTGCAGATATCGGACAGACGTATTGCCTGGGCACCCAGACCGATGTTCACTGACATGAGGAAATAACGTACACGCTCCGCGCCCTCATCCTGATATGAGCAGTAGCCCACATCTATCTTCTTGGTACGGCGTTCTATTATGCTGTGTATGGCTTTCTTGTAATCGTCAACCTCAAGCCCCCAGAAACTGGCAAAGTCATTACCGATACCGTTGGGGACAATACCCAGGCAGAGGTTCTGACGCACCTCACGGGGTGAGAACATGATTGCGTTGATGGCATCGTTAAGAGCCTCATCACCTCCCACAATGACTATAGTCTGGTGTCCGCTGTCAATCAGCATGCGGGTTATGCGCTCTATAGAGCCCTCACCGCCTGACTGAACCACGTCATACTTGACCTTGCGGAACTCCAGATACTCCCTTATCTGATTCCAGCGCTTAAGCGAGTTGCTTACACCGGCACGGGGTACATAAACTATTCCCCATCTTTCAGAATCATCTGTCATATTCTCATTCTTGCATTAGTTCAACAATACGGTCCACCTTATCCTGCATGGACCACTCAAAAGGTATCCACTCAATCTTTATACCCCTGCGTTCCATTCCGCGGAACCAGGTCATCTGCCGTTTGGCAAACTGATGGATAGCCACTTCCAGTTCCTGCAGCAGATACTTATACTCCAACTGTCCGGTGACATAGAGAGTGACATATTTGTATTCAAGTCCGTAATAGATAAGGTCATCGGCCGATATGCCACGGGCCAGAAGCCCTTTGATCTCATCCACCATACCCTCATTGATTCGTTTCTCAAGGCGGCTGCTTATGAGCTCACGCCTCATGTCACGGCTTATGTCGATACCGATATTCAGGCTTTTAAGTGACGGGAACTGTCCGGCCTCAACAGGAGTATTGCGGTAACACTCCTCTATCTCAATGGCACGGATGGCACGTTTGGTGGTATCGACATCGGTCGTATTATGCAGAGTCTTATAGCCTTTAAGTATCTCGGTAAGCTCTGCCAGAGTCTTGCCCTCAAGTGAGCGGCGCAGCTCCGGGTTCTCAGGTACCGGAATCAGACGGTATCCACGCAGCACGGATTCCAGATAAAGTCCCGTTCCACCGCACATTACGGGCTGCACGCCACGCTCCGTCACATCGCGGTAAGCCTTGAGAAAATCACCCTGGAACTCATACACATTGTACTTGCTTCCGGGCTCCGCAATATCAATAAGGTGGTAAGGTATACGATGGCCGTTGATCTCATAATCGGCCAGGTCCTTTCCGGTGCCGATATCCATACCGCGGTAGACCTGACGGCTGTCGGCGCTGAGGATCTCACCGCCTATACGGTCAGCCAGAGCCACAGCCAGACGAGTCTTGCCGCAGGCCGTGGGACCAAGCACTGTTATAAGGTCAAACTTACCCATATACAAGTGCCAAAGATAAAAAAAAATCCCCGCATTGCTGCGAGGATTTCTTTATAAAGGTATAATTACTTAAGGCCTACGGCCTTGAGTAAAAGCTTCGCCTCGGTATAAACAAGTGAACTTGCTTCTACTCTCGGCTTGCATTTTACTTTGTGATAACGCGAGCCATTTCGCAAACCTTGTTGCTGTAACCCCACTCGTTGTCATACCATGCGCAAACCTTAACGAAGGTAGGATCGAGCTGGATACCGGCCTTAACGTCAAAGATTGAGGTGTGAGAGTCGTTGCGGAAGTCAGTTGAAACAACAGCCTCGTCGGTGTAGCCAAGGATACCCTTGAGCTCGCCCTCTGAAGCCTCCTTCATAGCAGCGCAAATCTCATCGTATGTGCAGGGCTTCTCGAGCTCAGCAGTCAGGTCAACGAAAGATACATCTGAAGTGGGAACGCGGAGTGACATACCGGTAAGACGACCGTTCAGAACGGGAAGAACCTTACCTACAGCCTTAGCAGCACCTGTTGAAGAAGGAATGATGTTCTCCAGGATACCACGACCACCGCGCCAATCCTTCTTTGAAGGACCGTCAACAGTCTTCTGAGTAGCAGTAGCAGCGTGAACAGTAGTCATAAGACCGCGCTTGATGCCGAACTTGTCGTTCAGAACCTTGCTGATAGGAGCGAGGCAGTTTGTTGTGCAAGAAGCGTTAGAGATGATGGTCTGACCAGCGTATGTCTTGTCGTTTACACCGTATACGAACATAGGAGTAGCATCCTTTGAAGGAGCTGACATGATAACCTTCTTGGCACCAGCCTTGATGTGAGCCTCAGCGAGCTCAGCGGTCAGGAAGAAACCAGTTGACTCAACAACAACGTCAACGCCCAGAGCACCCCATGTGATGTTAGCGGGATCCTTCTCAGCGAAAACCTGAATCTTGTTGCCGTCAACGATCATGTAGTTACCGTCAACCTTGATGTCGTGGTTGAACTGGCCATGAACTGAATCATACTTCAGCATGTATGCCAGATAATCGGGATCCAGAAGATCATTGATACCTACGACCTGAATGTCGTTACCAAAGTTCTCAACAGCAGCACGGAAAACCATGCGACCGATACGGCCAAAACCGTTAATACCGAGTTTGATCATTTTGTTTGATTTAGGTTGTTTATTATACTAGAAATTCTCTTTCTCCTTAAAAACGGCGCAAAATTAAGAAATTCTTTTTACTTTCGCGCAAAATTACAGAACTATTAAGGTTAAAAAGTTTAAGAATATAAGGTATTAGAATATGGGCTTACTGAGCAAACTATTCGGAAAGAAAAAAGAAGAGGTGGAAAACGTCGGTGGAATGGAGGACTTTATGACTCTTATCCGCGTTTATCTGCAGGCAGAGATAGCCGGTAACCTGGGCATCACCAATATTAATATGCTCCCGGACCTGGCCACATTCAAGCGCGGCCTTAAGATACAGACCCAGGGAAACAAGCTTGGCGTAGCCGAGAAGGCTCGTTGCAAGAAGATGATGGGTCAGATGTATGGTATCTCTGACGGATTTTTCAAGGAAATCGATGCATGCATACGCAAGAACTGCCGCAACGTGAACATGCTGCAGCCGTTCATGTTCCAGTTCCAGGGATTCAGTTCTGATCTGATGATGCAGGTGGGCACCATCCTCAAGTGGAAGTTCCGCGTTCCCAGCTTTATGCGTAACGCTCTGCGTACCATGACACAGGACGCCGTACATAAGGTAATGACCAACAACACCTGGAAGGATGAGGCCAGCTACAAGACCGTGTTCAGCATCCGTCAGTACCAGCAGCACCTGGGTTTCTCTGAGGCCTGGATGACAGAGTATGCGTTCAACACACTGATACTGGCCAAGAAGGAGCCCCGTAAGAAAGAGGATCTGGAGGCAGCCAGGGAAATGCTCAAAAACAGATAAAAATCAGTCCGCTGGTTTTATTTTTTAAAACATTTTTGAGTATATTTGTACATCAAATACTGATAGGCCAGTCATTACATGACAGAGGATGATTCAAAACTCATTGAGCAGTTTGAGGGTAAGATCCGCAAGCTTGTGGATCTGTATGACACTGTCAAATGCAGCAACTCAGACCTTCGCACACAGTTGGAGGCTAAAGATGAGGAGATCAGGCTTTTGAACCAGCAGCTGGCTGAGATGAAAGAGTCCTACCAGAATTTGAAACAGTCTAAAGTTCTTGAGGTTTCGGGTCACGACATAGATGACACCAAACGTAGAGTATCAGGACTGGTGCGCGAGATAGACCATTGCATCAAACTCTTAAACGTGTAGATTTATGGCAGAGGCAATGGATGATTTGTTTGAAATCAAGCTGATGGTAGGCGGAACATACTACCCTCTTACAATACGCAGAAAAGATGAGGGACTGTATCGTGAAGCTGCCAGACGTATCAATGATAAGCTCAACAGATACCGCGAGCGTTATCCGCAGTTGAGCGAGGAGAAATACTACGTGATGGCCGCCGTGCATATATCGATGGTCAATGTCATGTTGGAGAATTTCAATGATACGGCTCCGTATAAGGATAAGATAAGGCAGTTGGACAAGGAACTGGATTCCGTTCTCGATATTGCCACTGATCAGCCTGCGGAGTGATTCCAAGCAAACAAATCTGAGGTTTACGCGCACTTTCCTGTCAGAAGGGTGGTCTCCCAATCCTTCCGTAGCAGGGCAGTGCGTTTTATATATACATCATAAAAGGGAGGACATATATGGAATACATTTTTCTAATCATTGGATTGGCTGTAGGTGCAGTGGTTGCTTACATCCTGTCAAACAGCAAATTAAATAAGAAAGTCCAGAGTCGTCTGGAGGAGGCGGAGAATCAGGCAGAAGCCATCAAGCGTGACAAGCTGCTGGAGGTTAAGGAGAAATTCCTCAATAAGAAGGCAGAACTTGAAAAGGAGGTCCAGCAACGTGACCAGAAACTGCAGCAGAATGAGAACCGCCTGCGTCAGAAAGAAATGCAGCTCAACCAGCGCCAGGGAGACCTGCAGCGCAAACATCAGGAGGCCGATGCAGTCCGCGAGAATCTGGAGGCCCAGATGTCAGTAATAGAGGACAAGAAAGAGGAGCTTGAGAAACTCCAGATGCAGGAGCGTGAAAAGCTTGAAGTAATAAGCGGACTGTCAGCCGAGGAGGCCAAGAACCGTCTTGTAGAGTCACTCAAGGAGGAGGCCAAGACAGAGGCTGCCTCATATATCAACGAGATTATTGATGACGCCAAGATGACCGCCAGTAAGGAGGCCAAGAAGATTGTCATCCAGACCATACAGAGAATCGGTACCGAGACCGCCATTGAGAACTCAGTTACCGTATTCCACATTGAGAACGATGAGATGAAAGGCCGTATCATTGGCCGTGAGGGACGTAACATCCGCGCCATCGAGGCCGCCTGCGGTGTTGAGATCGTGGTTGATGACACCCCCGAGGCTATCGTGATTTCAGCCTTTGACCCCGTTCGCCGTGAGATTGCCCGTCTGGCCCTGCACCAGCTGGTAGCCGACGGCCGTATCCATCCCGCCCGTATTGAGGAGGTTGTAGCCAAGGTACAGAAGCAGGTTGAGGATGAGATCATCGAGACCGGTAAGCGCACCACCATTGACCTGGGCATACACGGTCTGCATCCTGAGCTTATCCGCCTTATCGGTAAGATGAAATACCGTTCATCATACGGACAGAACCTGTTGCAGCATGCACGCGAGACCGCAAACCTGTGCGCCGTAATGGCTGCAGAGCTGGGTCTCAACCCCAAGAAGGCCAAGCGTGCAGGTCTGCTTCATGATATAGGTAAGGTACCCGATGAGGAGACCGAGATGGCACATGCCGAGTACGGTATGCATCTGGCCGAGAAGTATAAGGAGAAACCTGATATCTGCAACGCCATCGGTGCTCACCATGAGGAGATTGAGATGACCAGCCTCATTGCTCCTATCGTACAGATCTGTGACGCCATTTCAGGTGCACGTCCCGGTGCCCGCCGTGAGATTGTTGAGGCATACATCAAGCGTCTGAATGACCTTGAGAAGATTGCTCTCTCCTATCCCGGTGTCACCAAGACCTACGCCATCCAGGCCGGTCGTGAGCTGCGCGTGATCGTAGGCGCTGACAAGATTGATGACCATCAGACAGAGCAGCTCTCAGCTGAGATTGCTCAGAAGATCCAGAATGAGATGACCTATCCCGGTCAGGTCAAGATTACAGTAATACGTGAGACCCGTGCCGTAAACTACGCACGATAAAGCCAACGGTATGAGCTGCAGGAGTTTGTATAAGCTGCTGCTTCTGGCTACGGCAGCCATGCCAACCACCAGCATAAAAGCCGACTCTCAACAAGAGCCGGCTTTGGTCATTAATGAGATCATGACGGCCAATCTGGACATGTTCCTGGACCCGTCATATAACTACGGCAGTTGGATAGAGCTCTACAATCCCGGCAGTACCGATATAAATATCAGCGGATGGTACCTGAGTACAGACCCCGCCAATAGCAAGCAGTATCCGCTGGGCAGCTACTCACGCATAGTGAAAGCGGGCGGATTCCTCACCATATGGTTCGGGCATCAGGATGACTACTGCATGCAGCAGATAGACATGAGTCTGGATTATGACGGAGGCACCGTAACACTGGCCCGCCCCGACGGCAGCGTAGTGTGCAGTGCCACCTATGACGTCATACCCGCACGCATTTCGCTGGCCAGAGTGACCGACGGAGCACAGGAATGGGCCCTTACATCCACCCCCACCCCCGGTGCTACGAACGCCGGCAGTCAGTTTGCCACAGAACAGCTTGAAGCACCCGTGGTAAGCATGGATTCAAGGCTCTTTACCGGCTCACTAGACTTTACCGTAACGATACCAGACGGAGCCACCCTCTACTACACAGAGAACGGTTCCACGCCATTCCTTACCGATAAGTCGGCCAAGACAAGTGACGGCAACTTTACGGTATCAGGAACCAAAATATACCGTTTCCGCCTCTATAAGGACGGCATGCTGCCCAGCCCTGTCACCACCCGCTCATTCATAAAAACGTCAAATGACTACGGTGTTCCTGTAGTATCAATAGTGACCGATAAAGCAGGACTTGAGTCATCCGGTTACGGAATGTGGGCAAAAGGCCCCCACGGCAAGGCCGGCAACGGGCAGTCAGATCTCTGCAACTGGAACCGCGACTGGGACCGCTCCGTGAATATTGAGGTTTTTGACGTAAACGGAAACATGATCATTAACCAGGAGGCTGAGATTACCCCGTCGGGCCGATACAGCCGCGCGTATGATCCCCATCCGTTCAAGATCAACGCCAAGAAGAAATACGGCTATGACACCTATTTCGGATTCACCCCGTTTGAGGACAAGCCCTATAACAAATACAAATCCCTCAAGATGAGGAGCGGCGGCAACAACTACACCACCAGGCTTAAGGATGCCGCCCTGCAGCAGATAATACTGCGTTCCGGATTCAATCTGGACTGCCAGTCATACCAGCCGGTACATCATTACATAAACGGTGTATATAAAGGTATCATCAACATCCGTGAGCCCAACAACAAGGACTACGCATACTCCAACTACGGATTTGATGAGGATGAGGTGGATTGTTTCAAGCTGGACCATAACTATGGCAACGGAGGTTTCGTGCTTACCGAGGGCAGCCGTGATCCATGGGATGAATGGGTATCTTTATCGGCCAATGCAGCCGATGAATCCACCTACAACCGCATCTGCCAGATCGTTGATGTGGATGAGTTTGCCAACTACATGGCCATAGAGCTGTTCCTGTACAATCAGGACTGGCCCAGAAACAACATAAAGGCACACCGCAACAGCACCGACGGGCGGTTCCGCTTTGTGGTGTTTGACCTGGACCATGCGTTCGGCGCCATAAATGAGGCAACAAGCGTGAACCCGTTTTCATTCTTTGACTCGGAGGAGTATTACACAGGTGACCAGACCGGTTACAAATCGGCCATGGTGACAATATTCCATAACATGCTAAGGAATGACTCTTTCCGCCGTAAGTTCATTGATGCATTCTGCATTGCCATCGGCTCAATCTTTGATACTGACCGTGTCAAGGAGATTGTAGATGAACTTGAGGCCCGGGCTCAGAGAGAGATGGATTTCAAGGGTGAGTCTCCCAAGCGTGATGCTGACCTTATCCGTAATACCATAACCTACGATTATAAGTCAAACAGATTCAAGCAGCTTACGGAATGGCCATCGGCCCAACTTGGAACGACAGTCAAAAAGGCCCAGAAAAACATATCGGCAAACATCCCGCAGGCCGTGCTAACCATAAACGGAGCACCCATACCCACCAACAAGTTCGTTTGGTACGTGTTCCTGCCCGCAACTGTCAAGGCCTCTGCACCTGTAGGATACACGTTCACCGGTTGGAAAGACCGTAACGGCAAAATAGTTTCAACCAGCGCCGAATATGAGGTAAGCAGGTCATATGAGTATCTCATGGCCAGTTTCGTTGCCGACAGCACCATCCAGCGCCCCATAAGGATCAATGAGATAAGCGCCGCAAACAGCGTATTCATAAATGATGCGTTCAAGAAACATGACTGGATTGAGCTTTACAACACCACATCAACGGATTATGATGCAAGCGGCATGTACCTGTCGGACAAGCTCACCAACCCAGAGAAGTATGCACTACCCCAAGGTACGGTAATCCCCGCAGGCGGATATCTGGTAGTTTGGTGTGACAAGGAGGAAGGCTCTCAGATCCACGCCTCATTCAAGCTGGACAACAAGGACAACAGCGCGATCGTACTCACCGCAAGAGACCACTCATGGGCCGATACCCTGGTCTATTCAAGCCATACCGGCTATCAGAGCATAGGACTCTTCCCTGACGGCGGCAACAAGTCATACGTGATGAACCGCCCCAGCATTGGGAAGGCCAACACCTTGAGCAGTTATGACAAGGCCGACAGGGATAATATCACTGTTGTAAGGAGACTTTCAGCCCGCAGTAAGGCCGGAATCATTTATAATCTGCTTGGAAAGCCGGAGCCCAACCCGCAACCCGGTCAGGTCTACATCAAGGACGGGCATAAGTTCATTTACCGCCCTTAACCCTTGCAGGATTCAGCATAAGCCGTCTCAAACATAGCTCTGAGGCGGCTTTTATCATGAATTATCTCACGCAGGCGGGCCAATCCTGCGGCATTCCGTGACTCAGGAATCCACAGCTTAAGATAGCCGCCATCATCATATTTATCGGCCATATGCTCACAGGTACGGAGCCAATGGCCCTCCTTGTCAAGTTCCGGATAGTGCTTGAAACCGTACTGAACGGTACGCAGGATTATGCTTTCAGGAATAATCTGGCGGTCAGCCTCGGCAATGATCTTACCGTAAATGCTGCGCGGCTCATGGTCTGATGACGCCCGGTGATCCTCGGCCGCCTGAGCAATCGCCTCAATCTGTTCTGCTGTGAACCACTCTCCCAGCCTCTTGTCCTCACGGATTATACGCCCCGATTCCATATGATGTATCTTACGGTCTACACTTAAGCCCGTATCATGATATGCAGCAGCCGCATAAACCATATCCACATCCACATCGTAGAACCCGGCCAGACGTACCGCCTCAAGGACAACAGCCCGTACATGCTCCCGTCCATGTCCCGCATCAAACCCATCATACATGGGAATGATAGTTCCTTCTATATACCTCTCCAGTTCCCTATTCATATCACAACCAAAGATAAACAATATATTTGGGACACAAAAGGGG
>JBGUVW010000040.1:0-28891 GCA_045220475.1 Bacteroidaceae bacterium | reverse complement strand
CCCCCCCCCCGGACCCGCTTGGTCAACCAACCTTTTTTTAGTTTACTCCGTAAACACGCTCACTACCGTTCGCTATGGCACGGGTCCTAAGTGCAGATAGGATTCCTAGTGCGTGATGCTGGTACGCACAATGTTTCCCATTGCACACACTAGCACGGTTTCCAGTTAGGTATACCAAATTGTTAATAGGTTTCCAGTTGCACCCAGTAAAAACTAACCCTGACAGCGAAGCCCGTCAGGGTTAGTTTTTACCCGGCCTGGAAGGCCGGCAGAGCGGAATGGAACGTAGTGGAATGAAGCGGGTTTGGGGCGTCGCCGCCCCAAACTAAAATAAGGTTGTTTCTAATACGCAGATATCTTTCCAGCTAACGACTTTTGAGGCCCTACGGGCCCAAAAAGTCAAAAACGACCGAGCCGCATAGCGGCGAGTAAAAAATACGCACGTACCTGCATAGATAAAAAAAAGAAGGACGACCAACGGCCGTCCTTCTTTTCTGACTAATTCCAATTACTTGGAAATATTGATCTTATAAACCTTAGTCTGCTTGCTGGTGGTACCGGGGAAGAGGTACTCGGCAGTGATAACGGCGGTGCCCTCATCACCCTTGATCTGATCTACCCAGAACTGCATTGTTGACCAGAGGCACTCTACAGATACCTTTGACTTCTGGCCGGGCTCCAGCTTGTAGTCCATCTCATAGTGAGTGTTATCGGTATAACCGTTGTTGTCATTTGAGTGAATGGGCTCGGCAGGCAGCTCAACCTCCTTACCACCGATCTTAACGTTAAGGGTGGGAGGTACAGGACGCTTGAGTGATGTGGTCTTGGTGTTGAATCCGCAACCGTAGAACTGACCGATAGCACCATCGATAGCAGCGTCAAATACCAGGTAGATGGCGTGCTTGCCCTGTACATCATCAACAAACTCTGATACGTCAATGGTGTACTTCTCAACCTTGTCAACAGGTGAGTTTGCAGGAATCTTGATCTTACCGATCTCCTTACCCTTCCAAACGTCATTCTTCCAGGGACCGTCCATCATAACCTTGACGTTGATACCGCCCTCACCGGCAGTACGCTTGAACCAGATGTTGAATGATGAGTGGAGCTTAGAGGTTGTGCCGTCAAAGGCCTCAATACCCTTGCTGTCTTTCTTAAGACCACCCAGACCAAAGTACTTGTAACCGATAATGTCACCTGCGTCAACGTTGCAGATCTGCTCGTTGTTCCAGATATCCCAGTTATCCTGGAGTGAGTTGCGGTTCTGACCGCCGTCCTTGTTCATGAATACGCAAGCATAACCTGCTGAGTAGTAAGCGTAAGGAGGCAGGCCGTAGATGTTGAATCCCTCTGATGTAACCTCAGCGCCGCTGTAGCAGTCACCGTTTGAAGCCTTAGCCTCCCAGATCTCATCGGGAGCATAGGGATCATATCCGTGCAGGACAACCTTACCGCCCTCTGATACGGGCTTCTCATCCCACTCAATCTTGATAGGAGCAACCATAGCCTGACGGGCGTTACCGTTGCCGCGCGGAGGACGATGGTAGAAAATATACCACTGGTCACCGATCTTCTCGATACTACCGTGGGTGTTATGTGCGAAGTTGCTGGTCATGAGCTTGGTACCATCCTCATTCAGGGTAACGCCACGTGAGTCAACAGCTACACCACCGCTCTTCCAGGGACCCAGAGGAGAGTCTGCATAGCAGTAACGCAGAGCTGAGTTGGTTGAACCCAGACCGTAGTCAGGACCTGAGTAACCTGAGAATATCATCACGTACTTGTTACCAACCTGACGGATTGATGAAGCCTCAAAGAAATTGAACTCACCGGGATTCTGACCCTCGGCAAGAGCGGGATAGCTGGCTGCATCCTGAGCGCCGCGTACACGGCCGTAGCTTGAGCTGGCGGGGAGCAGGGGATCAACAGCCTGTGTGCCGGGACGTACAGAGTACATGGTCTCCTGGTCAAGCTGAGCACCGGTTGAGTGCTGGAAGCCCCAGTATGCATATGCACGGAAACCCTTAGCGTAGTCAGGATCATCCTTATCTGTTACCTTCTCAATGAACACTGAGGGGTCAAAGCCGATGCAGCTACCGGGAATGGCGGCACCGTTCTCATCAAGGTTCAGCGGAGTGAAGGGACCATCGGGACGCTCACCCTTGCAGACCATAGCCTCACGACGGGGACCACGGCTGTGGGGGTACAGGTAGTATACCTTGTGCTCCTTGCCTTTCTCATCCTTCTCATAAACCTCAACCAGATCAGGAGCGTACATTACGTCCCAACGGCCGTTGGCAGCCTGGTATGTGAATACGGGGCCGTCATCACGCCACTCGTTCAGGTTCTCGATAGGAGCAGACCAGATACGGATATCGGGACCGCAGTAACGGTTGGCACTTACATCGTGTGAACCGATGATATATGCGCGGTAGTGACCGGGACGATCAGGATCCTCAAATACCTTAGGCTCACCATCGGGTACATGCTCCCAGAGGGGCAGGTAGGGGTTTCCGCGGCCACCATAGTTGTGTACAAATCGTTGTGATGCTTTTACAGGGCCTTCCTTGGCCTTCTTAGCAGCGAATGTGTCCTGTGTAAACAGAACCAAAGCGAGTGCCATAAGAAGCATCACGCTTTTGAAAAGTCTATTGGCTGTCATTTTTATATAATTGGTTATTTGGTTGTATTCACTCTCTATTAGATTACAAAAATAAGAAAAAGTTAAGTCTTAGCCCCCTTTTTTATCTGCTAATCATATCAGGTCAAGCAATAAAGGGAAATCCTGCTCACGAATGCCTTTTTTCATTAGTATTTCACGGTCTTTATCAAACTCTGTTTCAAATGTTTCGGCCCCAAGTTTATCACGGCTCTGGCGGTACAGGGATACCGCACGCTGTATATCACCGTCAACAAGCCAGGTGTGTCCGGCATTGAGACAGTCATTTCCGGTAGGTTTGCCGGCAAGGAGCTTGTTGTAATACTCCTTGGCGCGGTCCGTATGAGATGCCAGGAACGCGCACCACGCTATGGCACGCCACGCTTTGGGATAATCGGGCTTTAGGTAATCAACCTTGAAGAAACGTGTCAGAGCATCGTCATAACGCTTAAGGTCAACCAGGCAGTCACCTATCTGGATCTGAAGTGAGAGGTTGTCTGCATCCAGCTTTTCGGCCTGCAGGAGCAGTTCAAGTGCGCTCTCGGGTTTACCTATAAGCCTGTAACACTGCGCTGTATGGCGTAGAGTCCAGCCGTTGTCGGGACCCAGTATATCGGCACGCTTGTATGATTCAAGAGCCTCTTGGTAATGTTGGGTACGTTGCTGCGCATATCCCATCTGCTGATAGAAACGGTAATCGGTAGAATAGGGATGGGCACCCTGTTCCATAAGGGCATATGCATGGGCGGCCTCATCATAATAGTTCTTGGCAAGCAGCCATGAGGCTATTGTCTTAATGGAATCATCCGCTTTAAGCAACGGTAATAACGTGTTATCCGTAAGCAAGTTAAGGTTGCTGTCAAAAGGATTGCGGAACTCGTGGCGGCGGCTGAACAGATTAAAGAAACGGTACAGGTCATGGGCATACTGCCGTGCCTGATATGTCTCAATCACATCAGTCGGTGAGGGATGTGACTCTGTGTCCTTTATTGCCTCGAGTGCCTCATCGGTCATCTGGCCGGTAAGGAAATCACGTTGCTCCTGCGGAATGCTTGAGAACGTAAGGGCAAACGAGTATTTGTCAGAGTTGCAGAATATGTAGTTGGAAAGCATTGACTTGCCCATGATTGCAGGGGCTCCGTCAGAGCCGAATGCATTCTTTACATCGGGCTGGTCCATGCTGAATATGCGGAACCAGTTATGTATCTCACGGAAGAAGGGGTAGTTCTTGAGGTTGGAGAAGGTGCTCATATAGACATCGGCACCCTCCATCTGGAGTTCCGACATCTGCAGGAGCTTATCCTTGACCTCTGATTTCTGCACCCATTCAGACCAGTCAGGGCTGGCTCCGTCACGTTCCAGCTCCTCACGCATAAGGTCTCCCAACTTGGGGTTACGCAGCATGGTGGGTATGATATCCTCACGCATACGGCGTTCTATCTCCTTGGTCTCACGGCATTGCAGGAGTGCCATCTGAACCTTGAGCATACGCTGGCTCATTCCAGGTTCATCGGCCAGTAGCGTAATGCGGCTGCTGACCTCGGGGAAATAGGGCATTATGTCACTGTAACCGCTCAACGTAACGGCCAGTCCCATAAGCGCACGGATGGATACCGTCATGCTCAGGTTCTGGGCAGCCTGGCACAGGAACAGGCACTTGAGCGGGTCAAAACGTTCCAGCAGCGATAGGGTGACGGCGCTCACGGCAAGAGCCGAGTCATCCTCCATAACAAGCGGAGATTCAATGAGTTCAAGCAGTGACGTTGAATCCAGCGTAGTCCACTGGCCGTTGGTCCAGATAAGCTCAAACATGATGCCGATGGCGCGCTCGTGAGCGGCGGTGTCACCGGTATCGGTGAATGACTCAAGCAGCAGGCGGATGCCCTCAATGGTCTCGGTCCTGGTTACCCTGGAACGCAGGTGCTGGTAATAGAGCAGCATGGACTGGGCCTGCATGCGTGCCTGCAGCACGGCGTCATTAAGAAGCAGTGAGCGGCGAACAAGCTGATGGTAGAGTTCGGCGCGGTGTTCATCGGGCGAACCCTGTCCAAAGTACTGGAGCATATACTGGTAGGAACGGTTTATATCCTCATACCGGGACGTAACCGCCCAGTCCGATACACCCGTCATCTGCATCTGTATCAGTTCCAGTGCCTCCTTTAGACGTGACGATAGCAGCAGATCCCTGATCTGTGCCGCACGCCGTTTCAAATCCTCATCAGCTGTCATAAAAAAAGAAACCGCCGGAGATTGGCTCCAGCGGTTTCAAATATACTAATTTTTTTGGAATTAGCCCTTGATAGCAGCGATACCGGGAAGAATCTTACCCTCGATGGCCTCCAGGAGAGCACCACCACCGGTTGATACGTAAGATACCTTATCGGCAAAACCGAACTGCTTAACAGCGCTTACAGAGTCACCGCCACCAACGAGTGAGAATGCACCGTTCTTGGAAGTAGCGTTGGCAACTGCAGTAGCGATAGCCTTTGTACCGGTCTGGAAGTTGCTGAACTCAAATACACCGGCAGGACCGTTCCAGAGGATGGTCTTTGAAGACTCAATCACACCGGCCATCAGCTGAGCTGACTTAGGACCTATATCCATACCTTCCCATCCGTCGGGTACGTTGTTGTTGTCAACAACCTGAGTGTTGGCGTTGTTGTCAAATGCATCGGCTGCAAGGCAGTCAACGGGGAGGACGATCTTAACGCCCAGCTCCTCGGCCTTCTTGAGAACAGCCAGAGCTACGTCAACCTGATCGGGCTCGCAGAGTGAGTTACCTACCTTACCGCCCTTGGCCAGAACGAATGTGTAAGCCATACCGCCGATGATAACCAGGTTATCAACCTTCTGCAGCAGGTTCTCGATGATGGTGATCTTAGAAGAAACCTTTGAACCACCGATGATAGCGGTTACAGGCTTAACTGAGTTGTTCAGAACCTTCTCAACAGCTACAACCTCCTTCTCCATCAGATAACCGAACATCTTGTGGTCAGCATCAAAGAAGTCAGCCATAACAGCTGTGGTAGCGTGCTTACGGTGAGCGGTACCGAATGCATCGTTTACATAAACGTCTGCATATGAAGCCAGAGTCTTGGCAAACTCCTTCTGGGCAGCCTTGAGCTCCTTCTTGGCAGCATCGTATGCGGGATCCTCCTTCTCAATGCCACGGGGCTTGCCCTCTTCCTCGGCATAGAAACGAACGTTCTCAAGCAGCAGAGCCTCACCGTCCTTAAGAGCGGCAACCTGCTCCTGAGCCTTTGCGCAATCCTCAGCGAACTTAACATCAACACCAAGGCACTCTGAAACATGCTTCAGGATGTACTTGAGTGAGTACTTGGGATCCGGGTTCTTCTTGGGACGACCCATGTGTGAAGCGATGATAAGACGACCGCCATCAGCGATGATCTTCTTGAGGGTAGGCATTGCAGCTACGATACGGGTATCGTCTGTAATGTTGAAGTTCTCATCAACAGGAACGTTGAAGTCTACGCGTACGAAAGTTTTCTTTCCGGCGAAGTTGAAGTTGTCAATTGTCATAATGATTGTATGTTAATTGTTACAATTTTATTTTGGTTCGCAAATTTAGTCAAAATCTGTCACTTTGTCCACTTATTTCTCCCTATTCTGGAAGAACTTGGAGTAGGGAGGCAGGTCCTGTGTAAGCCATACGTTACCGCCGATGATGGTGTCATGACCGATGGTAATGCGACCCAGCACTGAGGTATTGGAGTAGATGACCACATTATCCTCAATGATAGGATGGCGCGGAACGTTGATGGGATTGCCGTTCTCATCAAACTTGAAGCTCTTGGCACCAAGCGTAACTCCCTGATAGAGTTGAACATGATTGCCGATGATTGCAGTCTCGCCGATAACCACGCCTGTGCCGTGGTCAATGCTGAAGAACTCACCGATCCTGGCACCCGGATGGATGTCAATACCGGTAAGTGAATGGGCAAGCTCTGTGATTACACGGGGCAGGATAGGTACGCCCAGCTCAAGCAGACGGTGTGCCATGCGGTAATGATACATGGCTACCAGTGACGGATAGCACAGTATTACCTCCTCATGGCTTACCGCAGCGGGGTCTCCGTCAAAGATGGCCTTGACATCGGTACCGAGCATGCGGCGCAGCTCCGGGATGCTCTCTATGAACTGCTGTGATATATCCTCGGCACAACAGGGCAGTGACTCATGGAATATTCGGCCTATATAATCTATCTGGTGTGAGAGGATCGTATAGAGCCGGCTTAAAGACGTGGAGAGATCAAGCGCTCCAAAAAAATTGCCGAACACCACATGACGGAACAGTTTGACAGCCTCCTTTATCTCGGCACGGTCAATTGAACGTTCCTCAACCTTGGGGATGTACTTATCGGCTTTCTGCAGGGATTTCTTTACGTCCCTGATGCTTTCAAAAATGTCTTTATTTTCCATTGCCTGCTGTAACAGGCTGCAAAATTAGATAAAATATTCGGTTATATGGACATTTATGGCTCAATCTGTGAGTCTTTACTTGTTTAGAGGCCTGGATACGGTAACTCCAAGAGTATCTACCTGATATTTCATATTCATCAGCGAATACTCATCCGATACATCATAAAGACTGTCAGTGAGCGTTGCGATACCGCCCTTGCCGTTACCGGATGCTCCGCTGTTGGAACGTATACCGGATTCACTTAATGCGATATCCCAGTCCATGCGTCCTCTCCATTCCTCATCCTGCAAGTCATCACCGATATCGCTTTTGCCGACTAGGGTGCTATCTTTCATACGATAATAGACCCATTTGCCAGGGTCCAGGGTAATGGTTATCTCTGACTTGACGGCAATCTTTTCGCGTTCTTTTTCATCCTTGTCACGGCATGAAACTACAGTCAGTGATGTCAATAGGAGTGCCAGAAGTATATTTAGTGTTCTTTTATTCATAATGAATGATATCAAGAGTCATTTTCCTGTTTTGGGGATTAAAGCTTTTTACCTTAACCTTTGCATATCCTCCGTCTGCTTTGCGGACAGAGATTACGGCTTTATCCCAGGATAAAGGTTTTGTATAGTCTTGGGCAAGCAAAACTGTATTGCACGTGGTCTCAACAGCCTCATACCATTGATTGTACTGGTTCTTGAACCAACGTTTGGTAGGTATCTTGAACATATTGCCATACCCTTTTACAATTTCACCCTCCTGAGAAGAATATGTCATATCGTAGACGGTGTCATTCTCATAATCATAGAGAGTGGTTTCAAGTACACGTCCAGAACCAAGCTTACCATATTGTTCCTTTCCTATAATTATGATCCAACACGGTGCTTTCATGGCATTTGCCTTATCTTTAAGGTCACTAACGTCAAATCCCATCTCAATCATATTACCTGAGGTAAAACTGGTTCCTTGCATATTCCATTCTCCTCCCTGGTTCTTGGGATAGGGATATTCGAGCTTGCAATAGGGGTCTGATTTGGTTGCCTGAGCGCCATCGGCAAGACCAAAACGGATAGTAATATCATTACGTGAGGAATATGAGAACTTAATCCTGATTGCAGCGGTCGGTTCTCTATACTCGGTAGTTATACATAGAACCAGGTTGTCTCCGCCACTCAAAGATGGTTCACTGTTCTCATCTTCTTCATCCTGTTCTCCTGTGTGAAGAAAATAATAGAAAGGAATATAAGCGTGTCCATTGGTTCCCCAATAGCTTCCCCAACTGTTGACAAGAATGAATGCTCCCTTCTCCTCATCAGATATTATTCCATCCTTATTACAATCAGCCTCAACGGACAAATCATATCCGACGAGTGTCATGCCATGATTACCGGTGGTTCCTTTCAGATTAATAATACGCTTATAACCTGTTTCTGACGGACCATCGTAATACTCGTTAGACCAGTTTTTGGATGTAATGCCGAATGCTGCCACTCCACCACCGGGATGTCCGTCATTCTTGTCCAGCATATATTTCATCAACTTGGTTATACCATCCATGGTCCTAAGGTTTACATAGTATGAACTGGTGGTCTTATAGTGCATACCATTGTAGTATTTATTGTAACCTGATGGCCAACGGTAATCATATGAGGTCTGGTCACCAAAATCAGCAGCAGTTATACATCCGGCAACCTTTGTCATTTCAATGCATTCATGTTGACTCGTTCCCTCATCTTTACCGCCATTAAGGAGATGCCATACCCATCTGTAACTGAACGTATTGGCAGATTTACCCTCATTTTTGCGCTCCAGCATACGGTTTATCTCATATGTGAACATATAGTGGATACTGGATGCTGCAGCACATGAACCACCGGTCTGATTGATGATTTTGGGGAAGTATTCCGACAGGGAATTATCAATATATTTGGGTAGATTACTTCCGTCACGGGTCTGAGCCCTGGATCCGTTTTGCCATGGATCAGGTAATTCAGGAGGCAGAGGCTCACCTGGTTTAAATACTATCTGTGCTTGCAGTAATGTTGTTACAGAGCACAACAGTATCAATAATAAGTGTTTCGTGGTAAACTTCATTTTGTTACTCTGTTGTATGTCTTAAGTGCTTCATTCCTGACTCTTTCTGAAAATCTCTCATCGGTGCTGGCCTTTAATGCCGCTGTTGCGATCTCATCGGCACGGTATGAAAGGTCATACCAACCCATTGCCTCCCACAGAACGGTAAGGATAAGGTCATCCTCACTGGGATTGTCAAGCATCTCAAGCAACTGCGGTATCATGCTGTGAACGGGGTTGTTACGCAGTGCACGGGCACCGGCCTTACGCTGGGTCTGGGTAAGTGTGGTGTCAAACAGTCGTGAATTTACCTCATCAGTTATTGATGTGGTGAAACTGTGCAGAGCGCTGCGTATCAGACCGCCTATGCTGTCATGATTCAGATAGCAATCCACGGTGGGGAAGTAGCGGTCAAACTGATCCAGCACAAGCGTTGAGTCAAATGTGTGGAACGCATTGGTCACGTCAAACTCTATGCGCTCTGACGTGTTGTTCTTGGATGCTATGCGTACCAGTCCCGGTATCAGGCGCTCGTCGCCACTGCGGCCAGCCATGTTCACGGCCAGACGCTGTGTCATCTCGTGGCTGTCATCAAGGGCCAGGGCAAGACACTGAACAAAGTTCTCGTCACGGTAGCCTGACAGCTCCATGAGTGCAGCAAGGCGTACTATACCGGAGTTGGAACTCTTGAACTTACCGGCAATAAGGTCCGAATAGTTCTTATTGCTGTTCTTAAGCATATCAAGTGCTAGTATCTGCATGGCGGGGCTGCCGCTCTTAAGCTGTTTCTTCCAGAAACCGTCACCGGCATTGTTGATGGCGTCATTCACATCAAAACCGGTCTTAACGGCAGGTGTGAAACTGAATGTGGGGTCACCGAATATGTGCTGCTCCATGAAAGCACCGAACTGAGCCATACGGCCGGCACGCATTCCTATTCCCATCAGACCGATAAAGTGGTCTGCCCATTTGTCCTGCAGCACGTTTACGGTATTGGCCATGACTACAATGGTTCCGTTGCCCTGACCGAACAGATAGCCCTCCTGAATGCTCTCGTCACGGTGGAACGATCCGTTGTAGCAACCGTCAAGTGATACCATGCGTACCTGAGGATGATAGAATGTGAAATCCTGGAAATGCAGGTTGATGTTGTTCTCCTCATCTATGTCATCCTGATTGTCACGGGCAATCTGGTCAGGATCAAGAGCGCCCTTGTACCAGGACTCCGGAATCTCGCAGCCGAAATACTTGTTCACGCGGCGCATAACCTCCTGCTTGCTGAATCCCTTGCGGTCACCTTCACGCATCTGCTCACGCATAAAGCGGCGCATCATGGCTACATCCTCAATCATGGTCTCGGCTTCCGGGTAAACGCTCAGGTACTCGGTGTCAAACGCTCCATGATGGTGGAGTATGGCAAAGTCAACATCGCGGTACTGCATCTGCTGCATGAGGCGGTTCTTAACGAACTTTTCCCTCTTGTGGTCTATGTACTCAATGGACTGCTGCTGGGTGCGCATCCATGGGAACTGGTCATAGAGCTCAATCTTCTCATCTATACGCGCATCGACAGACTCTGAAATGTAACCTTCACCGCTAAAGTAGAACATGCGGTCCAGAGGGTTGTTGTTGCTGTCAGCATCATTCACACGCTGCATGTATCGGCGCAGTTTGTCATATTTGGTGCCGGTCTCATTGTCACGCGGCATGATACGTGCGCTGTATATGGTGGGGCGCAGACGCTGCGGGCAGTCTCCTCTAAGTGAGTAGAAGAAATACTCGCTGCGGGCAGAATCCTGCTCTATGAGGTCAAACTTAAGGTCAAAGCAGTCATAGAAACGGTCTGACGGAACACAGTATTCATTACGGCTGAATGACGGATTGAACTGGTCCATCTTGAGAGCGGTAGTGAAATGCTGGGCGTCACGAACCATTGCCACCGGGATATCGCCTATGAGCACACATCCCTCAATTGGATTGTTGCGGTCAGCGTGCAGACGCATCAGCTCAGCACGTATGCTGTCCGGAACACCCCAACGGTCAATGACCAGGAACGGGTGCAATCCACGGCTTTCAACCACCTCCACGTAACGGTCTATCTCTGCCTGAGCCTCAGTATAGCTCTGAGGATCAATGATTATGGCAAAACCCGGTTTTTTGTGTCCGCAAGATACCAGGAGCAGCAAACATGCCGCTCCCAGAATGCTATGATATAAAGATTTGATTCTGTTCATATTATCATTTAAGTCTGTTATATGCTCTTTGTGCCTGGTAACGTACCGCCTTCTCATAACGCTCATCATCCATCACATCCTTTGCCTTGGCGGCGATAAGCGGAGCCTGGTATGAGAGTTCAAACCAACCAAGAGCCTCCCACATTGCCTCCTGGATAGCAGGCTCCTTGGGCTCGGAGAGATAATCAAGCATAACCGGAACCAGTTCATGAACGGGATAGTTACGCATTGAACGGATGTTTGATATACGGTTCTTGTCTGAGTACTTGTTTGACAGAACCTCCTCATCAAAGTCACTTGTCATTGATGTGGTACCGTTTACGAGGGTGCGGAGTATTGCCTTACCGACGCTGTCGGGGTTGTTGTAGCAGGTATACTCAGGGAATACCTTTTCAAATGCCGATACAACCGATGCGGAGTCAAATGAACGCAGCGTGGTGCTGGTAAGGTCAAAACGTACTCTATCGGGCTGAGTGTTCTCGCAATAGAGTCTTACCAGTGTCTCTGCAAGTGACTTGTCACCGCAGTCTCCGGCCAGCAGTACAGCAAAACGCTGAGTCATCTCATTGCCGTCATTGAGTCCAAGCTGTATGCACTCAATAAGTTCATCGCTGCGGTTCTCACCAAGTTCAAGCAGTGCGGCCAGACGTACCATGCCGTAAGGTGATGTCTTGAACTTGTCAAGCAGCAGACTGTTCCAATTGCCGTCACATTTCTGGCCAAGCATATAGCAGGCAAGTACCTGGACTGCAGGATAGGGGTTGTCAAGCTGTTTCTTCCAGAACTTTGATGAGTGGTCCTTTACGGCCTCGTTTACATCAAAACCGGGATCTGCGGCAGGGGTGAACGCGAATGTGGGATCACCAAACAGGTGGTTCTCAAGAGTGTTGTTGAATACTGCTACGTAACCCACTCTCATACCCATACCCAGCATACCAAGATAACGGTTTATCCAGCGGTCCTGGATGGAGTTTACGGTATTGGCTACAGCAATCAGGGTACCGTTGCCCTCACCGAACAGATATGCCTCCTGGATGCTCTCATCTACATGGAATGAACCGTTGTAGCAAGCGTCAAGCGATACCATACGAACCTGCGGGTGGTAATGGCTGAACTCAGCTACATGCAGGTCCTGAGCATATGAGTAGGCCTCATCGGCAGCAATTACATCAGGTTTGTTGGCCTCTTTTATCCATTCATCGGGGATGGGTGAGCGTAAGTAGGTCTCAATACTCTTCTTAGCCTCGGCCAGAGTACGACCACGCTTAAGGTATGAGCGTGTCTGTGAGTGTGCATAACGGCGGGCGTTATCCATGTCAACGGGAAGGGATGAAGTCACGGGATAACCTGACAGCAACTGCTCCTCTTCACTGCCATGGTGATGCAGGATGGCGTAATCCAGCTCAGGGATCTGCAGCTGGGTGGTAAGACGCTCCTTGATGAAATCATCATGACGGAAATCTATGTACATGATTCCTTTCTGCTGACGGCGCATCCAGGGCATCTGGTCATACATCTCAATCTTCTCATCCATACGGGCCTCCCATGAGTCTGATACATTGCCATGGCCTCCGAATGAGAGTACGTTATCGATGGGATTGTTGTTCTTATCAGCCTCATTTACACGCTGCATGTAACGGCGCAGTTTCTCATATTTGTCACCGCGGGCATTGGTGCGCGGGAATATGCGTGCGCTGTAAATGGTGGGGCGCAGTTTCTGCTGGCAGTCATTACGTAATGAGTAGTAGAAATACTCGGTGCGAGCTGTATCCTGCTGGATGAAATCCCACTCCAGGTCAAATGAGTCATAGAAACGGTCTGTAGATACGCAATAGTCTGCCATTGCGTTACGGCCGCCCTGATCCATCTTGAATGCGCTGGTAAGGAACTGCGCGTCACGAACCTTGGCAACGGGGATGTCACCTATGAATACGCAGCCCTCGATGGGGTTTACCGGGGCATTATAGAGTCTGATAAGCTCGGCGCGGATGCTGTCGGGCACACCCCAACGGTCAATTACCAGGATAGGGTGCAGACCGCGGTTCTGGACGGTGCTCAGATATCCGTCTATCTCGGCCTTAGCCTGATTATAGCTCTCTGGGTCAATGACAACGGCAAAGCCGTCTCTTTTTACACCGGTGCATGAAACAGCAAGTGCTGCGGCAAATAGTATTGATATATATTTTCTCATATCCTTTATTTTGTTCGGTTATATGTTTTTAAAGCCTCTTTACGTACAGTGACGGGATAGTTTTCATCCTGTGATACCTTAAGCGCCACATCGGCTATATCGGGAGCACGGTATGACATGTCAAACCAGCCGATAGCCTCCCATGTGGCACGCTGTAATACAGAATCTTCGGCCGGAACATATGATTCCAGATAATCCAGGATATCATCCGTATAGTAGTGGGGAGGATTGTTGCGTATGCTGTGAATGGCATTCATCTTGCTGTTCAGGCTGGCCTTGGTACTCTTTAAAGCCTTCCTTATATCAAAAGCCTGCTGTCCGGCATAAATCTTGACAGCATCGGTTATAGCCTTATTTACGCTGTCAGGGTTACTGTGGAACGGGGCTCTTAGTTCAAGACAATGGTTTACTGAGTTCATTACGGCTGTAGAGTCAAAACTGCGCAATACATTGTTCAGGTCAAAATCAACTCTCTCACTGAGATTATTCTCGCATCGCAGACCGGATATGACATCAACCAATCGTGGGTCACCATATTTTCCGGCATACAGCACAGCAAAGCGCTGAGTCATCTCATGCTCGTCATGGAGTGCCAGCATTATGCATCTAAGCAGATTCTTATCCCTGAACTGTGCCAGTTCCATAAGGCATGACAGACGTACAATGCGGTTCTCAGATGATACAAATTTCTTGAATATGGAGTCTGACCATTTCTTACCGTCCAGTGCAAGCATGTGAATGGCCAGTCCCTGGACTGCAGGATAATTGTTGCTCAACTGCTTGAACCAGAATCTGGCGGGAGCATAGTTGATAGCCTTGTTTATGTCAAAACCGGGATCGGCAGACTTCTTGAATGTATAGGTGGGGTCACCAAACAGGTGGAACTCCATGAAAGTACCAAGTTTGGCCAGGAATCCGGCACGCATACCCATACCCAGAAGACCGGTATAGCGGTTTACCCATTTATCCTGAATGGCATTGACGCTGTTGGCCAGAACCAGCAGGGTTCCGTTACCCTCACCAAACAGATATGCCTCCTGGATATTGTCATCCAGATGGAATGAACCGTTATAGCAGGCATCAAGAGATACCAGTCTGGTCTGTGGGTGAAAATTGGCGAACTCCTTGGTTACAAGTATGTCACGGGGATCTCTGGTACCGCTCAGGTACTGAATTGTGGGATCTCCGTGGTGTGAGAGCAGGGCATAATCATTCTTGGGATGCTGCAACTCATCTGTAAGACGTGCCTTTATGTATTTGTCACGTGTGTAATCCAGATATACTACAGATAGCTGCTGGCTTTTCATCCAGGGGAACTGCTCATAGAACTCAATCTTGGCATCTGTACGTGCTGCGAATGATCCGGACAGGTTTCCGTCACCTCCAAACATGAGAACGTTCAGCAGCTCACGGTTTTTCTTATCGGCCTCATTTACACGCTGCATGTAACGGCGCAGCTTCTCATAACGCTCACCACGCTCATTGTCACGCGGCGTAATGCGGGCCGAGTAGATAGTGGGAGCCAGTTTCTGGGCACCGTCGGCACGAAGGCTGTAATAAAACCAGCGCGCTGAGTCCTGGTCTATGTAATCAAACTTAAGGTCAAAGCAGTCATAGAAACGGTCTGACGGAATGTGGCTCTCTATTCTGGGGAACCGGTCCTGATCCATCTTGAATGCGCTGGCCATATGCTGCGCGTCACGTACCATAGGAACAGGTATGTCACCGATAAGCACGCAACCCTCAATGGGATGCTCGCTGTCATTGTGCAGTCTGATAAGCTCCTCACGTATGCTGTCGGGAACGCCCCAGCGGTCTACGACCAGGATGGGGTAGAGACCACGCTTTTTGACCACCTTAAGATACTGGTCAATTTCTGCCTGGGCCTCCTGATAGCTCTGGGGGTCAATGACAACGGCAAATCCGGTCTGCTTGTTTGTAGGACCGCAAGCCGATAACAGCAGGGCTGCGAGTGATAGTATGAATGCAGATTTTCTCATTATTTAAGTCTGTTATATGTTTTCAAAGCTTCATCACGTACCTTAAGGTCAAAACGTTCGTCAGATGATACCTTTAGTGCCAGTTCTGCAATCTTAGGAGCCTGGTATGATGTTACATACCAACCCAATGCCTCCCACATGACTGTCTGCAGGGTTACGTCATCAGGATTGCTCAGATACTCAAGTTCTCTGGGTACAAGGATATGATAATTGTAGTTGCGAGTGGTGCGAAGAGCCATCTTGCGGTCATACAGATCCTCATTCTCATCAAATACCGTACTCTCAACATTCTTAATCTGACGTGTACACATTCGGTTCAATGCCTTGCGCTTGGCTTTGTATACGCTGTCGGCATTATTATAGAAGGTAAGGGTGGGGAAATACTCATCAAAGGCCTTCATTACAAGTGTGGAATCCAGTATCTGGATACTGCCCTGTATTGAATACTCCACACGCTCGGGCAGGGTGTTGGCGCAATACAGCTTTACCAGAGGCTCAACCACACGGCTGTCACCACAGTCACCGGCCTGGATGACGGCAAAACGCTGAGTCATCTCATGGGCGTCATTCATACCCAGTATCAATGCATTGACGTAGTTGTCATCGCGGTACTTCTTAAGCTCCTCAAGGGCTGCCAGACGTACTATGCCTGAAGTTGATGTGCGGAACTTGTCAAATATCAGGTCCGAGTAATTGCCGCTGCTGTTGGCAAGTTTGTCCATAGCCATTATCTGCAGTGCCGGGAACTCGCTGTTGAGCTGGACTTTCCAGAACTTGGGGTCATCAGAAAGCAATGCCTTGTTTATATCAAATCCGCAGAATGCACCGGGTGTGAAACTGAATGTGGGGTCACCAAACAAGTGTGCCTCAAGATAGGCACCGTATTTGGCCATATTGCCAACGCGTGCACCCAGGCCTACGATACCCATATAATGGCATACCCACTTGTTCTGCAGCACATTCACAGTGTTACCCATAACAACCAGTGTTCCGTTGCCCTCACCGAACAGATAGCCCTCCTGTATGCTCTCATCCTGATGGAATGAGCCGTTGTAACAGCCGTCAAGGGTTACCATACGTACCTGAGGATGGAAGTTGCTGAAGTCTGAGTAATAGAGGTTACGCTCCTTCTCAAAATTGTATGAGGGCTCACCCTTGAACCACTCATCGGGGAACGTGCAGTCATATGCGGCGTTGATGGACTTCTTTATCTGGTCCATGCTGCGTCCCTTGGCCTTACCCTTGGCTACCTGGGATAGAATATACTCCTTGATCCAGTCAATAGCCTCGTAATAATCTGAACCTACAGGCATATCACTCAGATGCTCAATATCAGGACTGCCGTGATGGTGGGGCACTGCCCAGTCATACTCAGGCATCTGCAGCTCCGTCATGAAACGCTTCTTTACGAACGGATCACGCTTGTAATCAAGATAGGTTATCGTAGCCTGCTGTCCTTTCATCCATGGGAAATGGTCATAATGCTCTGCTTTCTCATCAATACGTGCATCTACGGATTCTGACACATAACCGTAACCGCTGAAGTAGAACATACGGTCAAGCGGGTTGTTCTGCTCATCGGCCTTGTTTACACGCTGCATGTAACGGCGCAGTTTGTCATATTTATTGCCCTGTTCATTGGTACGGGGCATTATGCGTGCCGAGTAGATGGTGGGGCGGAGTCTCTGGGGACAATCCGAGCGCAGATGATAATAGAAATACTCCGGGCGGACTGAGTCGCGGTCCAGATAATCCCATTGCAGCTCAAAGGTATCATAGAAACGGTCTGAGGCAACGGTATATTCCGTACGGTCAAACTGACCGTCCTGGTCCATCTTGAACGCTGTGGTGAAATGCTGCGCGTCACGTGTACGTGCAATAGGTATATCACCTATAAATACACATCCCTCAATGGGATACTCCTTATCATTATATAGTCTTATAAGTTCCGCCCTGATGCTGTCGGGTACTCCCCAACGGTCAATGACCAGGATGGGGTGGAGACCACGGCTTTGGACGGTATTCATATAGCCGTCAATCTCAGTCTTGGCCTGATCGTAACTCTCCGGATCGATTACGATTGCAAATCCGGATTTGGTCTCTCTTGAACAGGATGCTGTCAATAATACTGATATTAAAAGAATAAGGCCTTTTTTCATACCAATTAGTATTTGTAATCATGCAAAAATCCCTAATCCTTTAGTGATAAAGGCTAGGGATTAAGGAAGTATTTGGGATTAAAGAGTGTATGTCAACTTGACGAAGAGATTTGAGCGGTTGTCAAAACGGCTGTAATCTCCCTTATAATCAACTGTTGAATAACCTGCGGAAAGCTTCACCCATTGTTTGTTCTCAATATGATAAGCTACGCTGGCAGACAATCCATACTGTATATAGTCTGCAGCAAGATACTCATATTTAGGAATAAAATAACCCCTCATGAATCTCTTCTTACCGGGATTGTCAGATGGCAACTCATACTCAAGCTTATTCATTGCCTTGTTGTATCCGCCGTTACCGGACAGTGAAAAATGGAACTTACGGTAAAAGAAACGTTTGGTAATGTCTATTCCGGCATTCATCAATGTGTATTTTGCGAAGTATTCATCAGGATACTGGTTTACGGAAACCTTCTCAAAACCTCCTGAAACCTTTGTAGTGAAATGTGATACCTGTTTGATCAGCAGGTCTAACTGATAGGAGATTTTTGCATTGAGGTCACTCTCTTTTTGAGAGATATCTGATGATTGAACAATCCAGACTGTCTTACCGTAACTGTCAGGAGCTGCAGTCTGATTGAATACCTTTGCCTTTTCATTAAGCATTGAAGCCTCTAAGGATAAGTTATGAATTACAGATGCACCCCTGTATTGCATACGATCCTTGAAACTCAGTGTAGTGATGTTGTTTTCACCTCCCTTCTTTATGTATGAGGTTCCTCCATCAATAGCTTCCTCCTTATTTAATTCTGCACCTATTTCCAGTAAATTGCTGATGTGATCGCCTGAATATACTGCTTGGATGGCTCCGGTATAAATACTACCGTCATAGCGTCTGTTGTATCCGGTCTCGTTTTTGATCTCGTAGTTACCTAATTCCTTAAAAAGGAACACAAAGCAGTGTGCCGGATCAAGAATGTTGTCGACAACTGTCATCTCAACATCCTCATGATATGTGGTTACTCCAGCCGAAAGGCCAAGAGAGAATGAATTTCCTAATTTATACTCTACACCGGGATTGAATGTTACCCTGGCTCCATGAGACTCGAAACGGGGGTCAGACTGGTCTGCCTTACTGCCAACCAGATAATTCGCCCTCAAACCGAGAACAAGTCTGTCTGTCGTTTTCCACGCAAAACCTCCATTGAGGTTGAATATTTCGCGTTCATGATTGTTGGGTACAGAGTCATAAATCAATGAGTCCGCAATAATGAACGGGTTCTTGTCACTCAAGAGGACTGTGTTTCCCCATCGTGAATTATTCAGCTCATGAACGCTGTATTTCAGTGAGCCTTCAAAACTGATCTTATCAAGTTTTTTTGCTCCATAAATGCCAAAATCCATCAGATTGGCATTACCTGCGCCGTCAATTGGCTTGAAATTGCCCTCGGCACGGCTATATGAGCCATCGAAACTGTTGATGACAGAGTAGGGATTATATGCTATGGATACAGGGTTTGACGATCCATAGTAGATATTCTGAAGATACAGTTCCTTCTCATAGTCAACCTTGGGGGTTTGACTATTGATTGCTTCTGATTCAGTCTGAGCTGAAAGCAATGATACTGTAGCCAGTGCTACTATGGATGATAACAGGAACTTATTCTTCATAGTTAAATGTTTATTTATGAGTAATCAAATTTTAAATATAAATGGTTGGAGTGGCGAATGATTCGCCACCCAAACCATCTATACAGATATTACTTGTCAGGTTCAGTGAACTGTCTGCGTACAACTGCAGTCTGACCACCAAGAATGAAGTCGTCAGTTGAGTTGTTGGTATCCTGGAAGTAAGCACGGCCATTAGCAACGAGGATGCACTTTCTGCGCAGGCTCTTGCCTGAATAAGCAGGACTGGTCCAGCTGTCGAAATCAGTTGAGTAGTCGGGATCTTCAGGATCAGCACCGGTAGCATAGGTGTAACCAGCGTCCTCTGACGGCCAGAATACCTTAACTATCTTGCTCTCACCGGAACGCTGGATATCAACAGCGTCAATTACACATGAAGTGGGGATGCAAAGGATAGGCTTGCCGCTAGGATTAAGATGATAGTTGGTTGAGTCATTTACAAACTCCTCTGCTGATGCATACTGCTCGGGGAGCTTAGCAATACAGATAGGATTGCCGAATACGGTAAGCATCCAGAAGAATGTAGTGGTATTTGACCAAACAACATTCATGCACTTAACGTTAGGATTGCAATAGTTTCCGTTAGCTGCCTTAGCGGGGATATGGAGCTGCCAATCAGCAGTACTCAGGTCACCGGCAGGTGAGGGTTTGTCATTCTCAGTAAGTGTACGGGCAATAGCTGTGGTGTCAAGGTTAGTGCTATCAACAGTACCATGGTTGTATGCCTGAGTAGCAATAACTACACTCTGACCGGGCTGAAGGGGATAATCTGTTCCGTTACCGGGGAACTGCATAACATAACCGTCAAGAGGATAGAAATCAACGGGCTTGTTACCAACTGAATCCTCCCAGGTAGCTCTGTCAGCGCCATAACCACGCTGGATCTCAGTGAAGATGATACCATCAAGATACTGAACCTCATCAGAGTTGTTTACCAACTCATAGAAACCGTCCTTGAAATAGTATGAAGGTACTCCATAGAAATAAAGCTCCTTGAAGATAATACCAGACTTGATTTCACCTACATTCTGAAGCTCAATTGAAATCTCCAGATCCTGGTTTACAACAGCGAAGTTAGTTTCACCGATGTACTTGTTCTTGCCATAAGTAGCAGATCCGGACAGGGTGTAGCTACCGGCTGACAATTTATAACTGGCAACAAAATTTGCATCGAGTTCCTGTGATACCTTCATTTTGTTACCGCTTGAAGAAAGACAGTTGATTGAGAGACCCTCAAGGGAATCAACATCAACATCGTTTGCAGTAACTGTTACAGTTACATTGTACTTCTTTGCTACTTCGTCTTCATCACATGAAGTGAAGAATGCAAAAGCACCGCATAGCAAGCATGCAAATAACAGTGATTTTTTCATTTTTGAAAAGTTTTAGTTAAGTAATAAAGTTGTATGTAATAATCACAATTTAAGTTTCAGTTCGGCACCAAAATACTGGTCTATAGCAAGACTCTGATAACCTCCGGTAGTGGATCTTTCATAAATCTTACGGGTGTTGAACAGGTTGTTTGCAATGAATGATACCTCAAAGTTCTTTCCGAACTCCTTGGTGAGACGGAAATTGAATATGATATGTCCGGGAGTCACCTCACGATCATAATAACTGAGAACGGACTTGGTGCTTATCATCTCATATTCCGCATTCTTGTAAATCTTGTTACGGTATTTGGTATCCCATTCATAATACTTTCCGGAATAATCCATATATCCTACAGGATCTATAGCAAGACAGGGAGAGCCGTCAATAGACTGACTCATGTACCAGATATCATTATCATCAGAATCAACAAGGAAAGACTGTGATGTTTCTCTCCATACTACCTGGGCGGTAGTCGAGAATATCATCTTTACCGCAGGAATATGTGTTATGAATCTGAAGTTGGTGTTTATTCTTTCCGATATTGAACCACCGCCACCAGGATATAACACGATATACGGGTAGTTCTGTCCGTTGACATTGTTAAGTATTGACCAGTAGTCCATGTCATTGCGGTGACGTATCCAATACCATGCGCCATCTATTACAAGAGATGTTCTCAGAGCCTGGATCTGTCCGAAATTGATGCTGTATTCTATACCTTTCTTTATGGTCTGTGCACTGTTCATGGGAGAACTGTATGTGACAAACATTGAATCAGGCGTGATTGCAGAAGGTGCCAATGTGCCGCTTCCGGAATTTGTTGAATAGGTTATGTTCTTGCTCTCAGGATCGAATGAATTGATGCGATTTGTACCTGCGGGCAGATCATAGCTGTATTTGTTGAATGCCTGGGTAAGTGGAACAGACCTGTAATTGAATTCGTCCTTGTAGGTCTCATAGAAGAATGTAACCATACCGTTGATCTTTCCCTTCTCAAAACTGAAACCAGCCTCAATTTTGTTACCGGTTGATGGCTTGATGTTTACATTTCCGGTATTATCAACGATTTTTGTCGTCAATACGGCAAAATGCGGATCCATCATGTTGTATGAAACCTGGTCGTAATATGCCTTATCAGGATAGAGGTATGCCAGTGAAGGCATCTTAGATGTTACACCCCAACCGCCATTAAGACTGAAATTGTCAATGAAAGAGTTGTTCTTCTTGTTCAGTATGTTCCATTCAACGTTTACACGGGGATCGGCCGTAAATATAGGATCACGGTCCAGATAATTGCGGTCTATGAACAGTTCTGAAAAGCGGACACCCACCTGAGCTGTCAGACTGGTGGTTCCTACCGGCAGTATGGTCTTGTTCTCCACGAAACCGGATACTGTATTCATTGCCGGTATGTCACTGTACGCACGCGGGCGAACGGTCTGGACATCGGTAATGATAGGGGGCTGGGTAGGATCAAACACCAGTCCTTCACCTTTATTTACGTCATAACTCCACTCAACACCAGCCTTGAACTGTGATGTGAAATCATCACCCTTCATTATGGTCTTATTGGCTTTAAGCTGAGCAAATACACTCAGAGGCTTGCCATCGACATAATAATCTGAGAAATAATTACCATGCAGGTATGGAGCCTCATGTTCACCTTCCTCTGTTGAGAATCCTATAGGCTGGAGGCCGGATCTGAGGATAATGAACTTGTGGTCAGTATCACGCTGGTGGCTGTAGTTCAGTGACAGGTTGTAAGAGAGGTTTGATATCAGGGCTGTCTTGATGTTCCAGTCACCATTCAGTATCAGTCTCACACCTTTGTTGTCACTTTCACTTCTTTCAGAACTCTGCTGCTGAGGATCAGTCCTTACGGTATTCAGGTTCTGGAAATATGAAGCCTTGAAATTTACGCTGAGAGGACGGTTGTTGAAGAAGGTCTGAGAGAGGCCCAAGCTACCGTTTATGCGTTCATAACCTTTGGCTTTCTTACGGATATCACTGTATGAAGATGAGTAATCGGCCGAAATGTTGATGGTGGTACCGGTACTAAGTGCAAAGCCTTTTCCGATATATGCCATCTTTGAATTGGGGTCAGTCTTACCTTTAACCTCCCACGGAGTCATACCTTTCTTGGTCTTGACGATAACTGCTCCGGATGTCAGGTTACCATACTCAACAGAAGGAATACCTCTGATAACCTCAATAGACTCTACGTTATCAGGAGATATAGTACGCAGGTCAACACCCTTACCGGTTGTAGACTGGCCTGATATATCTGATGTACCATTTCTGGATGTGGACATGGACATAAAGACTGCATCATTGGAGATGGGGGCACCGTCAAGTACTATAGAGGTACCCATGGCATTGTTGTTGGAGCCGTCAATCTCTCTGATATATGCCTGACCTACAGAGTTTATGGATGGGTTCTGAGTGATGCTACCTGGAGTGAGCTGCAGCATATCCTCAATGCTTTTGGGCTGTAGGTGCTGCAAGGCGGTCTGGTCTATGACGGATGACGAACCCATGGCCTGCTGCTTGGCGGTAACGGTTACCTCCTGGAGAGCAAGGCTTGATGGCTCCAACTTGATGTTGAAGTTGCTGATATCCTTTCCTTCAACCTTGAGTACGCCTTTTGCGGTCTCATAGCCGATGTATGAAACCTCATAGTGGTACTCGCCGTTACGGAGTTTGAGGCTGAACTTTCCTTCAAGGTCACTGACTGCCCAGAATGAGTTGTTCTCAAAGATGATGTTCACCAACTCCAGGGGAGTGCCGTCGGCAGCGTCAATGATGCGTCCGCTTACTGTGTAACCGCTGTTCTGATTGGCGTTTCTCTGGTTACGTGCATTCTGTGCGAAAGAGTTGCTGCTCAATGCTACTGTCATCAGGGCAAGAACAGCGATTCTGATATATTTCATCGTTCCGATAGTTTTCATCACGTCCTTTTGTGTTTTATGTCAGGCGGAAAATCCGCGTTTGAACTGACAAATATATGTATAAAATATAATATGTGGTGTGATATGGGGCTTTAAAGTGATTTCCGGGGGTAGTTAAATAGGGCAAAATACCTATTTCTGACTACTCCTGATTGGCATTTCAGGCCCCTTTTCAACTCTTGTGGGTCATGATGTCCAGAATAAGGCGGTCCGTCTCATTCATTCCTATTGAGCCAACCTTGGTCAGGTTGTGGATGCTCTTGTCCACGTCATCCTCTATTATGCCCTCAACGCTTGTCACTACATCATTCTGGATGGCCATGATGGCGCTCAGGACTGCGGTCGATACGCCGCTGCTTACCTTGAGTGAGCAACTGGGCTTGGCTCCGTCACATACTATGCCGGCCAGATTGGCAATCATGTTCTTAACGCTGTAGGCAACCTGCTCATATGAGCCTCCCATCAGGTAGGTTATACCGCAGCTGCTTCCGGTGGCAGCCACAACGCATCCGCACAGGGCGCTGAGACGTCCCAGACTCTGCTTTATATATACGGCAGTCAGGTGGCTGAGCATAAGCGCACGGGTAAGTTCCTCTTCGGTGTTATGGTTCTCGCGTGCAAATACAACGACAGGCATCGTGGCGGCTATTCCCTGGTTTCCACTGCCCGAATTGCACATTACGGGGATCATCGCACCGGCCATTCGCGCATCGCAGGCGCAGCTTGTAGCAGCCAGGATATGGCTGAAAATACTGTCTCCCATTACTCCACGGCCTAACGGGCGGGTAAGGGTCTTACCCAGGTTATGACCGTAGTTACCCTTGAGCGCGTTGTTTGATGCAGCCTCGTTAAGCTTGCGGGCCTCATTGATGAATTCAATATCGGCCAGTGGGGCGGTGGTGGCAAATTCATAAACTTGCTTAAGGTTCAACTCCTCCTGGGTCTCTTCCTGGTCTGCATCGGACTGATTGCTGCGGGTATCCTTAAGGATCCGGCTTTTGCCATCGGCTACTTTATCCAGATATACCAGGTTGGTATGGTCATGAGCTATGATTGCGGTCGATGAACTGGCACCTGCGCTGCAGCAGACCTCAATATAGAGTTTCTCTGTAATATCTTTTTTAAGAGATATGCTTATGCGGTTGCCGCTAATGAACTGTTTTCCTTCCTCAACACGGTCCGGAGTTATATCCTTGAGTACCTCAAGTCCGTATGAGCTCTTGCCGAAGAGTGCGCCCAATGCCACGGCGATAGGCAGGCCTATCATTCCTGTGCCGGGAATACCTACACCCATTGCATTCTTTAGGATGTTGGCACTGAGTAAGATGTTGATTGTTTCCGGAACGGTTCCGAGAGACTCTGTAGCATATGCGGTACATAATGCAACCGCCATAGGTTCTGTACATCCCACAGCGGGGATTACCTCACTTTTTACCAGTTTGATGATGTCGGCGTTTGTCATATCAGCGCACAGTTATTGACAGTAATAGACTGACAAATGTATAAATTTATTTTACAGATTGTGCGCAAATGTCCTGTAAACAGCACTCCTTGCATTTGGGAGTACGTGCCGTGCATACATAGCGGCCATGCAGAATCAGCCAGTGGTGCGCACGTGAGAGTATGTTTTCCGGGAAGTATTTTACAAGTTCTTTCTCTACGCTCAACGGGGTGGTGCAGCGTTTGGGTACCAGTCCTATACGGTGGCTCAGACGGAATACATGGGTGTCAACAGGCATTGCCTGACCGCCAAAAGCCACAGCTGTCATGACATTGGCTGTCTTGCGGCCTACACCGGGTAGAGTTGTCATGCTTTCCATGTCCTGCGGTATCTCACCTCCGAATTTCTGACAGACCATACGTGCCATCTGAGCCAGATGCTCTGATTTTGCGTTGGGGTATGATACGCTCTTTACGTAAGGCAGAATCTGATCCGGTGTTGCGGCTGCCATATCCTGTACCGTAGGGAATGCCTTGAAAAGGGCAGGAGTGACCATGTTGACGCGCTTATCGGTACACTGGGCCGACAGCATTACGGCCACGAGCAGTTCATACGGAGATGAAAAATGCAGCTCGGTTGCTGCCTCAGGATAGGCCTGAGATAGTCTCTCGCTGCATTTATCGTATAGTTCCCTCTTTTTCATAAGGGAGTGTGGTTATCAGTTTGCTGACTCAAACTCCTTGAGGAAGCGGATATCGTTCTCAGAGAACATGCGCAGGTCCTTAACCTGATATTTGAGGTTGGTGATGCGCTCAATACCCATTCCAAGGGCAAAGCCTGAGTACTCCTTGCTGTTTATGCCGTTAAGCTCCAGCACGTTGGGGTCAACCATACCGCAACCCAGGATCTCAACCCAACCGGTACCCTTGCAGAAGGGGCAACCCTTACCGCCGCAGATGTTGCAGCTGATGTCCATCTCGGCCGATGGCTCGGTGAAGGGGAAATAGCTGGGACGTAGACGGATCTTGGTATCGGGACCGAACATCTGCTGTGCAAAATAGAGCAGAACCTGCTTGAGGTCGGCAAAGCTTACGTGCTTGTCAACATAAAGGGCCTCAACCTGATGGAAGAAGCAGTGTGCACGGTAGCTGATAGCCTCATTACGGTATACACGACCCGGGCAGATGATACGGATAGGGGGCTCTGTAACCTCCATGACGCGGCTCTGTACGGATGATGTATGGGTACGCAGGATGATATCGGGGTGTGCCTCTACAAAGAAGGTGTCCTGCATGTCACGGGCGGGATGATCCTCGGCAAAGTTCATGGATGAGAACACATGCCAGTCATCCTCAACCTCGGGGCCGTCGGCCAGGACAAAACCCAGACGTGAGAATATCTCTATGATTTCATTCTTTACAATGGTAAGCGGATGGCGTGTACCCAGGGGAGCGGGGTAGGCTGTACGGGTAAGGTCAGGACGCTCTGATTCTGCCTTCTGGGCCTCAAAACTCTCCTTGAGGGCGTTGATCTTATCCTGAGCCAACTGCTTGAGTACGTTAAGACGCTGGCCAACCTCACGTTTCTGATCGGCAGGAACGTTGCGGAAATCGGCCATGAGGTCGTTGATTGCACCCTTCTTGCTCAGGTATTTAAGACGCAGAGACTCAAGCTCTTCGGCTGTTGCAGCCTTGAGCCCGTTAACCTCGTTTATAAGCTGTTCTATTTTCTCTAACATCGCTTTACGGTTTTTCAAGGCGCAAAATTAGCAAAAAAGAAGCTATTCAACAATTAGAATGAGTATTTTTGCAGGCATGAAAATAATAGAGAACTGCCCGCTTTACAGCAGGAACACATTCGGCATGGATGTCAAGGCCGATTGCCTGGCCGAATGGTCAAGTCCTGAAGAGCTGAGAACGCTTCTGGGCACCGTAGAACGTCCGTATCTGCTTGTGGGAGGCGGGAGTAACCTGCTTTTTACAGCCGATTTCAAGGGGACGATACTTCACTCCACGATAGAGACCATAGATATTGTCCGGGAGACCCAGGAGTCCGTACTGGTACGTGTTGGTGCCGGTGTGGTTTGGGATGATTTTGTGGCTTATGCGGTACTCCACGGCTGGTGGGGCGTTGAGAACCTGTCGGCCATACCGGGTGAGGTGGGAGCCAGTGCGGTACAGAACATAGGTGCATACGGAGTTGAGGCTAAGGACGTGATTGAGACGGTGCAGACAATCTGCCTGGATAACGGCAAGTCACGTGATTTCAGTAATGCCGAGTGCCGATACGCATACCGTCAGAGCATATTCAAGAATGAACTTAAAGGCCAGTATGCAGTCACATACGTGCAGTTCCGGTTATCACGTATTCCGCAGCCTAAACTTGGCTATGGTGCTCTTGAGGCCCAGGTGAACAGGCTTGGAGAGCCTACGCTTGCCAATATCCGCCAGGCTGTGATTGAGATTCGTGAGGGTAAGCTGCCTGATCCCAGGATTCTTGGCAATGCCGGCAGTTTCTTTATGAATCCGGTCATTCCCGCAGCACAGTTTGATGATTTGAAGAGCCGTTATCCCGATATCCCTTCATATCCTGCATCGGACGGCATGGTAAAGGTTCCGGCCGGATGGCTCATTGAGCAGGCAGGATGGAAAGGCCGTTCACTTGGTCCTGCCGCAGTCTATGACAAGCAGGCGCTGGTGCTTGTAAACAAGGGTGGCGCCACCGGTTCTGATGTTATCCGTCTGGCCGATTCCATCATCGCGGATGTGAAACAGAAATTCGGAATAATCCTTTCAACTGAGGTCAATTACATATGAGACTCACATTTCTTGGAACGGGAACATCAATAGGCGTACCTGAGATGCGCTGCCACTGCCAGACATGCATGTCTGCGGACCCGCATGACAAGCGTCTGCGCACATCGGCACTGATAGAGACCGATACCACAAAAATCATAATTGACTGTGGCCCTGATTTCCGCCAGCAGGCTTTAAGAGCCGGCATTGAACAGCTTGATGCAGTGATTGTTACACATGAGCATTATGACCACATTGGAGGCCTTGATGACCTGCGTCCGTACTGCACAACCACGACCATTCCCATATACGCTGAAAGGAACGTGATGGACCACATTGTCCAGAGCATGCCGTACTGTTTCTGCAAGGACCGTAGTCCGCGTGTCCCGGCCATGGAACTGCGTGAGGTCTGGCCTGGAAAGAAATTTACAATTGGAGACCTGGAAATTATGCCGTTGCGCGTCATGCACGGCAATCTGCCTATCCTTGGATATAGAATAGGTGACCTGACATATATCACCGATATGAAATCAATGGATGAGGAGACTTTCAAGATGCTTGAGGGTACCCGGATATTGGTTGTCAATGCGTTGCATACCAAGGAGCATCCTACGCACCAGAATGTTCGGCAGGCGGTTTTGTTTGCTGAGCGGGTGGGGGCTGAGGCGACCTATTTTATTCATATGAGCCATCGGGCGGGGTTGCATCAAATAATGAACGCTAAGTTTCCGACGGGGGTGCAGTTTGCCTATGATGGGCTGGTGATTGAGGTGTAACCATCCGGCGGGTTCTCGCTGCTTCGCAGCTCGGGATTTTTTGACTTTTATGGCCCTTTGGGCCTAAAAAGTCGCTAGCTGGAAACCTATCTGCGTATTAGGTACACGACATTTTTTTAGTTT
>JBGUVW010000039.1:0-11057 GCA_045220475.1 Bacteroidaceae bacterium | reverse complement strand
AACTAAGGCCTCGCGAGCAAAGCTAGCGAGGTCTTAGTTTTACCCGGCCTGGAAGGCCGGCAGAGTGGAATGGAACGAAGTGGAATGAAACGGATTTGGGGCGTCGCCGCCCCAAATTAAAAAAAGGTTGTTTCTAATACGCAGATAACTTTCCAGCTAGCGACTTTTTAGGCCCAAAGGGCCATAAAAGTCAAAAACGCCCGAGCGCCAAAGGCGCGAGCAATCCGCCGGATGGTAAATATTACGGAATAACCACCGTAGGCTTAAAGCTCTTAGCCTCCTCCGGAGTAACCTGAGCGTAAGCAATAATAATAACAGTATCCCCAATGGAAACGAGCCTAGCCGCAGCGCCATTCAAGCAAATACACTTAGACCCCCGCTCCCCACGGATAACATAAGTAACAAGACGGGCCCCGTTGGTGACATCCACCACATGAACCTGCTCGCCGTCAATAATGCCGGCTGCATCCATCCAGTTGCCGTCTATAGTTATGCTGCCAATATAGTTGATATTGGCATCGGTCACCTTTACGCGGTGCAGTTTGGATTTAAGAACAGTCAGTAACATTACTCCTTATACTTGATATTATCAATAAGTCTAACCTTACCGCAGTGTACGGTAACACATCCTACAATATAGTCCGATGCATCCCAGTTGGCAACAGGCTGCAGGGTACGGCCGTCAACGATCTCATAGTACTCAACCTCAAGTCCGTCATGTGAGTTGATGGTATCAATCACATACTGGCGGGTTGATGCAAGGGTATGATGACGTGCGTAGTAACGGCTCTCAAACAGAGCGCGTGATATATTGGCAGCAAGCTTACGCTCGGCCTTGCTCAGGAGCATGTTGCGTGAGCTCAGAGCCATGCCGTCCTCCTCACGTACAATGGGACAGCCTACAATCTCAATCTTGATATTAAGCTGACGTACCATCTCACGGATAATTGCCAGCTGCTGGAAATCCTTCTCGCCAAAATAGGCGCGGTCAGGCTCAACGGCATAGAACAGCTTGCTTACAATCTGTGCGACACCGTTAAAATGGCCGGGACGGTTGGGTCCCTCCATAACCTTATCAAGAGGTGTGAAATCAAATGTGCGGGTATCGGGCTCCGGATACATCTCCTCTACCGATGGAGCGAATACGAACTGAGCCCCTACCTTATCCAAAAGCTGGCAGTCAGCCTCCAGTGTACGGGGATAGTTCTGCAGGTCATTCTTGTCATTGAACTGCGTGGGATTTACAAAATCACTTACAACGGTTATGTCATTCTCAGCTACTGAGCGACGCACCAGTGATGCATGTCCTTCATGGAGAGCACCCATAGTAGGCACAAGTCCTATTGACTTACCAGCCTCACGACATGGAGCCAGTGCCTCTTTCAGATCTTTTACTGTTGTTATTACCTTTATCATAATACAGTTGAAAAAGTCCGCAAAATAAGTGAATATTTGTGGGATATCAAAAGATTCGGTCAAAGTGCTTGCCAAAATCAGATTTTTTTTTAGTATCTTCGCATATAATTTTGAAAGATACACTCTATGAGCGAAAAGAAAATCCTTATCATTGCTGATCAGATTTCACCCTTTGTAGGTCAGTCTCAAATGGCTGATTATTGCAGGCAGTTGCCTCAGGGAATCCAGGAATTGGGCAACGATATACGCACATTCATGCCAAAATGGGGTAACATCAACGAGCGCCGCAACCAGCTGCATGAGGTAATACGTCTTTCAGGCATGAACCTGATCATAGATGACACGGACCATCCGCTCATAATAAAGGTGGCATCACTGCCGTCGGCACGCATTCAGGTATACTTCATTGACAATGAGGATTTCTTCCAGAACCGCCTCCAGGTAACTGACAAGGAGGGTGTGGAGTATGAGGATAATGATGAGCGTACCATCTTCTTTGCACGCGGCGTATTGGAGACCGTAAAGAAACTGCGCTGGAACCCCGATATCATACACTGCCACGGATGGCTCTCCGCTCTTATACCTCTTTATGTAAAGACCGCTTATCGCGAAGAACCTGCATTCCGTGAGTCAAAGATTGTATATTCGTTGTATGATCAGGCATTCAAGAACAATTTCCATGACAAATACCCGGATATCATTCCTACCAAGGATATGACCCCCGGCGATGTGGGTACATTCCAGACTCCCATAGATTTCAATTCTGTCATGAAAAAGGCAATAGAATTCTCTGACGGTGTAATATGCAACCATCCCGATGTTGACGCATCTCTGCCCGCATATGCCAAGCAGATTGGCAAACCCGTACTTGAGGGTAATACCGATGCCGACGCAGTAAACGCATTCTACGACAAAATCTGATAAACACGCTTGTTTATGAATATCAAGACTACGGTCTGCAGCATACTTGCTGTCCTGTTTCTGATATCTTGTGATGAAGATACATCCGGTCTGGGCGGATCACTTACCCCATCCGATGATGTGATAAACGTAAAGGCAGACTCATGCTTTGCTACGTCACATACCATAAAGGCAGCCGATTCACTTACCATCATCTCATCCCATTGCAACCTGGGCCGTTTTACCGAGCAGGAGAGCGGAGCCACTTTTGAGGCTGCATACTTAACCCAGCTGTCATGCATGGAGGGCTTTGAGTTGACAGACTCAGTATATGGAATAGGTGATCACAAGTTTCCGCAGTGGTTCATAGACTCACTGGGAGACCAGAAACCCTACTACGCAGACATCAAGATCTACTATTCAAAATATCTGGGTGACCCTGCCAACCCCATCAGGATAGAGATATTCCAGCTGGACAGCCTTCTTGACACGGATATCCAATACTACCCCAACACAGACCTGACCCAGTTCTGTGATATGAGCAAGCCTCTGGTTACATACACCGCATCAGGATGGAACCTGCAGGACAATGACTCAGTACGCTACCAGAGCAATTACTACCCCAAGATAGTCATCCCCCTGCCCGATTCAATAGCCAAGTTCATACTTGAGTCCTATTATGATCCGGCCCGCAGGCACTATTTCAATGACTCCGAGTCATTCATGAAAAACGTCATGAAGGGTCTGTACGTACGTTGCTCACAGGGTGACGGCACCATGCTTTATGTAGACCGCACCATACTTGAGGTCAATTTCAAGTATATCGATTTCTATGATGATGAGCCCACCCTTGTATCGGCCATGGCAGAGTTCCCCGGTAACAAGGAGGTGATGCAGCTCAACTCATTCAAATGGAGCGGACTGGATGCCGAGCTTGCTGACAACAGCTGCACCTGGATTCGCGGTCCGTTCGGATTGCTCACGGAGATAAGCCTCCCCATTGACAGCATGAAGGTTGACGGTTACGTGCTCAACGCCGCACAGTTACGCCTATCAACAGCAGTAACACCGTCAAACAAATACAAGCCTGCTGTACCCAATTACCTGCTGCTTATTCGCAAGACCAAGGCTAAGGAGTTCTTCTCCATGAACAGCACCATAGACGGTATGGAATCAATGGCAGCCCTCTACTCAACCAAATACGGCACATATACCTATGACAACATAGCCGCAATGGTAGAGACCATTTACAGCGAGCGTGAGGAGTGGATGACAAAGAACAATGCCGATGCCGCCGCATTTGAGGCAGCCAATCCCGACTGGAACAAGTTACTGCTGGTTCCCGTAAAGCCCACACTTGACTCAAAGAATGCCGTATTAAGCTACAGTATTGACACGGACATGCGTCAGGTCAAACTGCTGGGTGGCAGTACTCCGATAAAGATCAAGACAATCAGGTCTAAGTTCTAAGCATAAAAAAAATCCTTGCGGGTTCCGCAAGGATTTTTTTTTGCTTATCAGCCCTATGCTTTCTTGGGCTTGTCAGACGCTGCCTTTAGGCGGGCAACCTGTTTCTCCAGGGCCTGAATCTTCTTGTCCTGGTTACTGATTGTGGTCTGGAATGCATTGAGTTCCTCTGTATCTATATCCAGAGGCATTGCCCAGTTCACTCTCTGCAGGAAATCACCCAGTATGTTCATGTAGTTGGTGAATGCGTCATAAGGTGACTCATAGATTCCGCGGTCCATTGACACCGCATTGTTCTTGGTGGTCATGAAACGGAAGTTATTGCTGGCCTGCAGATAATCCCAGTCCTGCAACAGGTGCTTGTCCTTACTCAGGATCACGCGCTCACCTATTGAATAGAGCTTGTTGAATGCCTCACGCTGCATCACGTTACCCAGCCAGCAGCTTATGTCACGCTCCTCATCATTCCATGACATGGGGTAAGGAACATCAATGGCCGATACGGACTTGTGCGTCTTGATAACCTCCGACGGGGTCTGGAATCCAATACCACGCTCCTTGGCTGCAGCGGGCAGGTTCTTAAGGAACTCCAGAATATTTGAGCTGAGCGGCTGGTAGATGCCAAGAGCGCAGAGCTCCATGAATATGTTGAATACACCGTCATCCTCAGGACTCTGGGCAATCCAGTCAATATACTTATCGGCCATGAGCGGATAAGCCTCCCATGATGAGTTTGAGAATCTGAGACTTATGTCATCAGAGAGCTTATAGTCACGCATCAGCACCTTAAGGTTGGGATTGAGAGCGCAGTGATAGAGGTAATGCGGGCTCTTCCAACCCAGGATATGCTTGGCACCCTCGGTAAGGATACCCTTGAATCCCATATCGGCCACCATACCACCTATCTCATCGTCATAGATAAGGCTTGAGTTACGGAACACTTTGGGTTTCTGACCGAACAGCTGGTTGATCTTCTCTACCTGCCTCTTGACCTCCTCACGGAAGGATTTCTCGCCGTTGGGGGCCAGCGAAGCCAGGCCGTGCGAGTAAGGCTCGGCTATGAATTCGCAGCATCCGGTCTCATTGAGTTCCTGCAGCAGGTCAATTACCTGGGGAGCATAACGCTCCAGTTGCTCCAGACCTACACCAGACAGCGACAGTGCCACCTTGAACTCACCCTCGCTCTTACGTGCCATCTCTATAAGTGTCTTAAGGGCAGGTATATACGAATTCTCTGCAATATTTGTTATGCTGGAATCATTCGCATAATCGTCATAGTAATAGTGATCCGTGCCGATATCAAAGAACCGGAACCTCTTGAGGTGTATTATCTGATGGATCTCAAAATACAGACAGATTGTTTTCATATCCTCTTATTTTATTATTTCTACATTCATTTAATTCCCAGCAGTTTCTTGTAACGCGCCAGGATACGCTCGCCAACCTTATCCCAGGTGATGGCATCGACCTCCTTCTTACCCTCAACCTTGAGGTACTCATAGAGAGCCGGATAGTTACAGATTGAGTAAATGGCATCGGCCATGGCATGGATATCCCAATAGTCAACCTTTATGCACTTGTCCAGGATCTCGGCACAACCTGACTGCTTGGAGATGATGGTGGGAACCTCACACTGCATAGCCTCCAGAGGCGATATTCCGAACGGCTCTGAAACCGAAGGCATGACATAGACATCGCTTGACTTGAGGCATTCGTAAACCTGACGGCCTTTCATGAATCCGGGGAAATGGAAACGGTCGGCGATACCGCGGTCAGCAGCCATGGTAATCATGGCATTCATCATATCGCCGTTTCCGGCCATACAGAACCTGATGTCATGGGTACGCTTGAGTACCAGTGCAGCAGCCTCTACAAAATACTCGGGACCTTTCTGCATGGTAATTCGGCCCAGGAATGTAACCACCTTCTCATGAGGCTTGCGCATAGGCTTGATATCCTGTATCTCCTGCGGCAGAGGCTCAACGGCATTGTGCATGGTTGATACCTTACGCGGATCCTGGTGGTACTTGTTTATCACAGTCTGGCGTGTAAGCTCACTTACGCACATTATGTGGTCGGCATAGTCCATACCGTTTTTCTCAATGGCGTAAACGGTGGGATTGACATTACCGCGGCTACGGTCAAAATCCGTGGCGTGTACATGGATAACCAGAGGTTTGCCGCTCACCTGCTTGGCATGGATGCCTGCAGGATATGTAAGCCAGTCATGGGAATGGATTATGTCAAACTGCTCAGTGCGTGCCACAACGCCTGCCACGATGGAGTAGTTGTTTATCTCCTCATGCAGGTTGTCCGGGTATCGGCCTGAGAACTCGATGCAGCCCAGGTCATTGGTATACAGGTTTGTGAAATCTGCATAGATGTGGTCACGAAAACGGTAATAATCCTCACTGTCCATCCATGGGTAACGCTCCTTTAGGACACTGTTGTCCGGGTTGCGCCACACCACGGGAACGGTGTTCATGCCAACAATCTTCATAAAGCTCTGGTCCTCATCGCCCCAGGGCTTAGGCAGGCAGAACGTGATATCCACATCCCCCTGGTTGGCCAGTCCTCTTGTCAATCCGAAGCTGGCGGTACCCAAACCTCCCAGGATATGGGGCGGGAACTCCCAGCCGAACATCAGTACACGCATATCTAATTATTGAAATTCATTTATCATCTTGATTGTTCTCAGTATCTCGGCCACATTCATGGCAAAAGATACGGCGCCACGGCCCTTGAACGGCGGGTTGCCGTCAAACAGCTCAGGCAGGGAGCCCACGCAGTGCGATGTCATCTCATCCTCATAACCGATCATCTGGCGCTCCACGAATGACAGGCCGCTCATCTTGAACACCTTGAGGTATGCCTCAAAGTAGAATCCGGCCAGCCACGGCCATGCCGTACCCTGATGGTACGCATAGTCACGCTCACGCTGCGGGCCCACGTAGTTGGGGTTGTAACCCATGCTCTTGGGGCTGAGTGAACGCAGGCCCTTGGGGGTAAGCAGCTCCTTGGTAACTATATCAACCACAGATTTCTGCTGCTTGAGGTCAAGCGGAGAGTAATCCAGGGCCACTGCGAATATCTGGTTGGGGCGAACGCTCCAGTCCGGAGCATCCTTATCCACATAATCATACAGGTAACCGTACTGGTTGAGGAATGTCTTTACGAATGCCTTGCCTGCATTTGCAGCCAGAGCCTCCAGTCGCTTGGAGTAATCAGCCTTACCGTAATCACGTGTCAGGTCGGCCACGAACATCAGGGCGTTGTACCACAAAGCGTTTATCTCAACCACATAACCGGTACGCGGTATTACCGGAACGCCGTTTGCGGTAGAGTTCATCCAGGTGGCGGCTTTCTCCTTTCCGTTTACATGAACCAGTCCGTTGCTGTGCAGGAAGAAGTTGTAGTGGCGGTTGTGACGCAGAAAATCCATCATCTCCGTCAGGATCTTGCCGTATTTGTTCCAGGCCTGCTCACGTGACGTAGCCTTGGCATACTGCTGGATGGCCCAAACCGCCCACAGCATTACATCGGGCTGCTCAATCTCATATATCTGGAGTTTGCTTGGAACTCCCTTAATAAAGTCACGTATAGCCTCCTGAGCGGTAAACATCACGCTCTCAAACTCACTTATCTCCTTAAGTGAGAGGGTTATACCCGGCAGTGATACGAACAGGTCACGCGCGCGGCACTTGAACCACGGGTAACCGGCCAGTATGTAATGGTGTCCGCCAACCTTGTTATGGAACTGGTGGGCGGCATTCTTAAGACAGTGGTAGAAGTTGTCACGCGGGGTACGCTCATTGGCCTCAACGGTGAATGTGCGCTTAAGTCCCTTGGTCTTTACTTCCTGTAAACCCGCCGAGAATACTATGCTCTCACCTTTTTTAATAGGCATCTCAAAATAACCCGGCACATAGAGGTCCTCATTGAAGTCATATCCGCGTTCCAGCTCCTTGGAGTACTCGAACTTGCGGTACCAGTCAGGACGGAATACAAACTCATTCTCCTTGCTGAACTGCATGTAGAGTTCCGGATAACCGGGATACATGGATGTCTTTATGCCGTTCTCCACCATCTGGTACTCACGGCTGGCATTGCTGTTCTCATGCGTAAACTGGCGCACGCTGCGGAATGCCAGGAAAGGCTGGAAACGCAGGGTCGTCTCAGAATGTGCATCGAGCAACGTATAACGTATAAGTATGCGGTTCTCATTGTGCTCAAAGAGTTTCTCTTTCTTGAGCAGCACTCCGCCTACACGGTATATGGTGGTAGGAACCTTGTCACAGTTGAACTCACGGATGTATTTATGACCCTTGGGGCTGAAATTATACCCCCAGTACTGATGCAGGCCAAGATTGAACTCTGCTCCGTGCTGTATGACCGTCTCGTCAAGTGAGGATATGAGCACATGGTTCTCATTATCCAGCTCCGGCAGGGGTACAACCAGCAGACCATGGTATTTACGGGTGTTACAGTCCACAATGGTTGTGCAATGGTAAGCGCCTGATCGGTTTGTACGCAGGATCTCCCTGGGGAGAGTCTCCTCCAGATTGGTCATCAAAGTCTTGTCAAAACGCAGATAGCTCATGTGTTTCTGTATAAATACTAATTAGTTATCCTATTGTTCTGCAAATAAATGCAAAATATCAGTCCTTTGTTAAAAAATAGATTACACAAATATAATTACAAAAAAGTTTAATTTGATAACTTTGCGCGACAAAAAATCAGATTGCAGAGAAAATAGACAAAATATGAACAGGATTGTATCCAAACAACAGTTTTCAGAGAACGTTTTCAAGTTTGAAGTAGAGGCACCGCTTATTGCAAGGTCACGCCGTGCCGGTCACTTTGTAATCATCCGCATAGGAGAGAAAGGTGAGCGTGTTCCGCTTACCATTGCTGATTCCGATGTAAAGCGCGGCACCATCACACTGGTAGTACAGCGCATCGGTCTTTCAACAAACAAGCTCTGCCTTCTCAATGAGGGTGACTACATCACCGACGTTGTAGGACCTCTGGGCCAGGCTACCCACATTGAAAAGTTCGGCACTGTACTCTGCGCCGGCGGCGGTGTAGGTACAGCTCCCATGCTCCCCATCATCAAGGCTCTTAAGGAGGCCGGCAACAAGGTAATCGCCGTACTTGCAGGTCGTACTAAGGAGCTCATCATTCTTGAGGATGAGGTACGCAAGTATGCCGATGAGACCATCATCATGACCGATGACGGATCATACGGTAACAAGGGTGTGGTAACTGTTGGTATGGAACAGGTAATCCAGAGAGAGAAGGTTGACAAGTGCTTCGCCATCGGCCCTGCCATCATGATGAAGTTCTGCTGCCTGCTCACTCAGAAATACAATATCTCTACCGATGTATCACTCAACACCATCATGGTTGACGGTACCGGTATGTGCGGTGCCTGCCGTGTAAGCGTAGGCGGCAAGACCAAGTTCGTATGCGTAGACGGTCCTGAGTTTGACGGTCATGAGGTTGACTGGGACGGTATGATGAAGCGTATGGGCGCATTCAAGGAGGTTGAGCGTGAGGAGATGAAGAAACTTGAGGAATATGCAGCTCAGAGCGCTGCTGCTCCCGCTGCCGATAAGGCCGCTTGCTGCTGCGGTGGCAACAAGGCTAAGGCTGAGGTTGAGCCCATCGAGGTCCTGACTGACCGCAACGCACAGTGGAGAGCAGACCTGCGTGCCACAATGAAACCCAAGGACCGCACCGCAATAGAGCGCTGCGTAATGAACGAGCTGGCACCTGACTACCGTCGTCACAGCCGCAAGGAGGAGGTTAACCAGGGTCTTACTGAGGAGCAGGCACTCCTGGAGGCAAAGCGCTGCCTTGACTGCGCCAACCCCTCTTGCATGGAGGGCTGCCCCGTAAACATTGAGATTCCTTCATTCATCAAGAATATCGAGCGCGGCAACTATCTGGCTGCTGCCAAGGTCCTCAAGAAGACCAGCGCCCTGCCCGCTGTCTGCGGCCGTGTATGCCCGCAGGAGAAGCAGTGCGAGAGCAAGTGTATCCACCTCAAGATGGGTAAGAAGCCTGTTGCCATCGGTTATCTGGAGCGTTTCGCTGCCGATTACGAGCGCGAGAGCGGCAACATCTCAGTACCTGAGGTTGCAGCATCAAACGGCAAGAAGATCGCAGTCATCGGTTCAGGTCCTTCAGGCCTCTCATTCGCCGGTGATATGGCCAAGCTTGGTTACGATGTAACCGTATTCGAGGCCCTGCATGAGATTGGCGGTGTGCTCAAGTATGGTATTCCTGAGTTCCGTCTTCCCAACAAGATCGTTGACGTTGAGATTGAGAACCTTGAGAAGATGGGTGTTAAGTTCGTTAAGGACTGCATCGTAGGTAAGACCATCACAGTAAAGGAGCTTGAGGCTGAGGATTACAAGGGCATATTCGTAGGCTCCGGTGCCGGTCTGCCCAACTTCATGAGCATTGAGGGTGAGAACCTTATCAATATAATGTCATCAAACGAGTACCTGACCCGTGTAAACCTGATGGATGCATCCAGTAAGGAGGCCGATACTCCTATCATATTCGGTAAGAACGTGATGATTGTAGGTGGCGGTAACACCGCTATGGACTCTGTCCGTACAGCCCTGCGTCTGGGTGCCGACCGCGCCATGATCGTTTACCGCCGCAGTGAGGAGGAGATGCCCGCCCGTCTTGAGGAGGTTAAGCACGCCAAGGAGGAGGGTGTAGAGTTCATGACCCTGCACAACCCCATCCGCTACATCGGCGATGAGAACGGTCGCGTCAAGCAGGCTGTACTTGAGAAGATGGAGCTCGGTGAGCCCGATGCCAGCGGTCGTCGCAGTCCGGTTCCCACAGGTGAGACCATCACAGTTGATGTAGATATGGTAATCGTTGCAGTCGGTGTATCACCCAACCCCATCGTACCCAAGTCAATCGAGGGTCTGGAGCTGGGCCGCAAGAACACCATCGCCGTAAACGAGAGCATGCAGTCATCCATCCCCACAATCTTTGCCGGTGGTGACATCGTCCGTGGCGGTGCTACCGTAATCCTGGCCATGGGTGACGGTCGCAAGGCTGCCGCCAGCATGCACGCGGAGCTTAGCAAATAAGGTAATACCGATAAGAAAAAAGAACGTCCGGAAAAATTCCGGACGTTCTTTTTTCTTGGGGAAGGGGCGGCGCACAACCCAGCCATTGAAATGGCTGGCTACCCCTATCCAATGCCTACGGCATTAACCTGTGCCGTTAGGCACATAATAAGGGTA